>CAZSOU010000025.1:0-29953 GCA_964608595.1 uncultured Rhodanobacteraceae bacterium | reverse complement strand
TGGTCGGCGACCTGTTCAAGATCATCCCGGAGCTGGAAGCCGCCCTGGGCTGACCTCGACGCTGTTGTTGCAGGAGCCTGCCCTGCAGGCGATTGCAGGGGATCGCGCAAGACCCGGCAATCGCCTGCAGGGCAGGCTCCTGCAAAGGACGCGAGGCAAGCCATACCGCACAAGCAACATCCCGCGTGGAAGGAAGCACCACCCATGAGCAACGAGCCGATCTGGAAACCCAGCCCCGAGCGGGCCGAACACGCCAACATGAGCCGCTTCATCCGCTTTGCGCGTGAGCAGACCGGCAATACGGACATCGACAGCCACGATGCCCTGTACGACTTTTCCATCCGCCGCCCGGAAAAGTTCTGGCCGCTGGTGTGGGACTTCTGCGGCATCCGCGCTTCCGGCGACTTCGAGCCGGTGCTGGAAAACCCCGAAGCCATGCCCGGCGCCCGCTTCTACCCCGGCGTCAAGCTCAATTTCGCGCAGAACCTGCTGCGTCATCGCGACGACAAGCCGGCCATCGTGTTCCGCAACGAATGGGGCCACCAGCGCGAGTACACCTACGCCGAACTGGCCGCCGAAGTCGGCCGTTTCGCGCACGCGCTCAAGGGCGCGGGCATCGCCAAGGGCGACCGCGTGGCCGGTTTCATGCCGAACCTGCCGGAAACCGTCATCGCCATGCTGGCCGCCACCTCGCTGGGCGCCGTGTGGTCCTCGTGCTCGCCCGATTTCGGCATCCACGGCGTGGTCGACCGCTTCGGCCAGATCGAGCCGAAGGTGCTGATCACCGCCGACGCCTACGCCTACAACGGCAAGACCTTCGACTGCCTGGACAAGATCCGCGGCGTGCTCGACAAGATCCCGTCCATCGAGAAGCTGGTGGTCGTGCCCTATGCCAGCGACGCGCCGGCGCTCGACGGCCTGCGCGACGCCGTCACCTGGCCGGATTTCGCCGGCACCGGCGAACACGCGCTCGAGTTCGAGCCCACCGACTTCAACCACCCGCTCTACATCATGTATTCCTCGGGCACCACCGGCGTCCCCAAGTGCATCGTGCACGGCGTCGGCGGCACCCTTCTGCAACACCTCAAGGAACTGGTGCTGCACACCGACCTCAAGCGCGAAGACCGCATTTTCTACTACACCACCTGTGGCTGGATGATGTGGAACTGGCTGGTGTCCAGCCTCGCCGTCGGCGCCACGCTGGTACTTTACGACGGCTCGCCCGGCTACCCCGAGGCGCACTCGATGTGGGACATGGCCGACGAGGTCGGCATCAGCATTTTCGGCACCAGCGCCAAGTGGATTTCCGCCATCGAAAAAGCCGGCGTCAAGCCGCGCCAGACGCACAAACTGGACAAACTCAAGACCATTCTGTCGACCGGTTCGCCGCTCAAGCCCGAATCGTTCGACTACGTGTATCGCGACGTCAAGGAGCGCGTGCTGCTGGCCTCCATTTCCGGCGGCACCGACATCGTGTCGTGCTTCGCGCTCGGCAACCCGATCCTGCCGGTGTATCGCGGCGAATTGCAATGCCGCGGCCTGGGCATGGCGGTGGAAGCACTGGATGACGACGGCAAGCCGGTGCGCGGCGAGCCGGGCGAACTGTCCTGCCTGAAACCGTTCCCGTCCATGCCCATCCACTTCTGGAACGACACCGACGGCGAACGGTACAGGAACGCGTATTTCGCCAAGCAACCCGGCATCTGGAGCCACGGCGATTTCATCGAAATCACCAAGCACGACGGCGTCATCATCTATGGCCGCTCCGACGCCACCTTGAACCCCGGCGGCGTGCGCATCGGCACCGCCGAGATCTACCGCCAGGTCGAAAAAGTCCCCGAGGTGCTCGAATCGGTCGCCGTCGGCCAGAAACAGGGCGACGACGAACGCGTGGTGCTGTTCGTGCATCTGCGCGACGGCGTCACCCTGGACGATACCCTGCGCGACCGCATCAAGAAACAGATCCGCGCCAACACCACCCCGCGCCACGTGCCGGCCGTCATCGAACAGGTCAGCGACATCCCCCGCACCATTTCCGGCAAGATCAGCGAGATTGCCGTGCGCAAGGTGATTCACGGCAAGGAAGTGAAAAACACCGATGCGTTGGCCAATCCGGAATCGCTGGGGCAATACCATGACCAGTTCAAGTCACTTGCGTAAGCCCGACCGGAGCCTGCAGGATGTATCGCTGTCTGCATTGCCACCATGTTTTCAGTGCCGAATCGCATGCGACACCATGCCCTTCCTGCCGAACCGATCTCGCAACCTCGGTGGAAGGTGTACCCTGCTACGCAACTGAACTGGCCTACGAGTCGTCGGGTTTTCGGCCCGAGCACTTTGCGCGTTTGGCTGAGCTGGAAGAAGGCAACTTCTGGTTTCGCGCCCGCAACGAGCTGATCATCCACGCCATACGCACGTATTTCCCGCATGCGCGCTCCATGCTCGAAATCGGCTGCGGCACCGGCTACGTGCTGCGTGGTGTTACCCGGGCGTTTCCGGAACTCGCGGTCAGCGGCAGCGAAATTTTCATGGCAGGTCTCTCGTTTGCCGCCCGGCGCCTGCCGGACGCGGACCTGTTTCAAATGGATGCCCGGCACATTCCCTTCGAGCACGAATTCGACCTGATTGGCGCTTTCGACGTCATCGAACACATCAAGGAAGACGAACAAGTGCTGCGTCAGATCTGGCAAGCTCTCAAGCCCGGAGGCGGCGCTGTTTTCACCGTGCCCCAGCATCCGACCCTCTGGAGCGCACAAGACGACAGAGCTTGCCACGTGCGCCGTTATCGACGCCATGAATTGGCCAACAAACTGAAGTCGGCAGGGTTCAGGATCGTGTTTTCAAGCTCCTTCGTGAGCCTGCTGTTGCCCATGCTCGCCGCATCACGCTTGCGCAAACGCAATCCGGAAAAGGCGACGCAGACCAACGAAGAACTCATGCTTTCCTCTCCCGTCAACAGCGCCCTGTACGCCATACTGCACTTTGAAAACATACTGATACGCAGCGGCCTGCGCTTCCCCGTCGGTGGGACGCGCCTGGTGGCAGCAGTAAAGACGGATCAAGCGCAGCAACGCAGACATGACTGACCTACCCACTGAAAGCACCCGCAGGCAGACTTCTGCCCGTCACCCCGATGGCCGGCTGGATGTTTCCGTTGTCATTCCTTGCTACGGAGCAGCCAGGGTGCTGCCCGAGCTGCTGGATCGGTTGCATGGCGCGCTGGAACAACTGGATGCATCATACGAAATCGTTCTGGTCGACGACTGCGCGGGGGACAGCCTCGATGCTGTCGTGGAACGGGAGCTCCCTCGCCATCCGCATGTGCGTTATATCGAACTGATGTTCAATGCCGGGCAATTCCGCGCACTGATGTGCGGGCTGGCGCACGCTCGCGGCCAATACGTCGTCACCATGGACGATGACCTGCAACATCCACCGGAAGAGATCGGCAAGCTGTACAGGCATCTGCGCGACGCACCGCATCTGGACGCGGTGTTCGGTGCCTACGAACAAAAACAGCACTCGACGGGCCGCAACCTGGGTAGTGTGTTTTTACGCACCGTCAACACCTGGATCTTCCACAAACCGCCGCAACTGGTCATGTCGTCGTTTCGTTGTCTGCGCCGTCCGCTGGTCGATACCCTGCTCGCCAACCACACGCGTTATCCAGTGATCGGGGCGCTGATTCTCAGTAGCACCCGTCGTATCGAAAACGTCACGGTGCGCCATGATGCACGCAAATACGGTCGCTCCAACTACAGCCTGCTGAAGCTGATACGCGCCACGTTGGACAACATCCTCAGCTTCAGTTCGCTGCCGCTGCAGGCCATCTCCCTTCTCGGCGTCTGCGTTGCATTGCTGAGTTTTGTATTGGGCGGCGTCTATCTTCTGATTCACTTGATCGGCGGCAGCGGCGTACCCGGCTGGACCAGCCTGTTTCTGGCCATCAATTTCTATGCCGGCCTGGGTCTCTTGTCGGTCGGCGTGGCCGGTGAATATCTGCTGCGCATCCTCGGCGAAAGCCGGGGCCAGCCGCTGTATGTCGTGCGGCGCGAAATCGATGGAGCGGACGACGAATGAACGGCACGTCCGCCTGGCACACCGATCTCGAGACCACTTTGCGCGAAGTCGGTGACGACTTCGGTGTCATCGAGATCCGTCACCCGCAGGCGTTGGCGAACGCACGCCAAACCGGGTTCGTCTGGACTCGGCAGGAAGGCCTGCTGTGTCTGGCTGCCACTCGCCATTACCTGGAACTGGCACGCGACAATGCCCGCGTTTGCGCGATCATCGCGCCACCGGATGCGGCCGGAAACGTCGATGTCTCCGACAAATGCCTCGTGATCTGCCGGCAAGCCGAAGAACTGTATTTGTACCTGCACACGGCACAAACACGAGCTGACGCCAATATCGTTCCACAAGTCGACGCATCAGCCGTGGTCGACAAATCCGCCGTGCTGCGCGGCGACGTGCGCATCGGCCCCGGAGTACGTATCGGCCCGAATGCAACCGTCGAAGGGCCGGTCGTGATCGGCCGCGATACCTGTATCGAAAGCGGCGCCATCATCGGTTGCGACGGGCTGTACGCAAAGAGCATCCTTGGTCGCCGTCAACATGTTCCGCATTTTGGTGGCGTCGACATCGGCGAGTCCGCATTCATCCATGCCGGAGCCGTCATTGTGCGTTCGGCGATTCGCGGCGAAACCACCCGCATCGGCGACGCCGCCCACATTGGCGTCATGGCCAACGTCGGACACGACGTCGTGATCGGCGAAAGTGCCACACTGTCCAGTCATTGCGTCATCGCCGGTCGCGCACGCATCGGCGCCCGCGTCTGGATCGGCGCGTCGGCCACGATATCCAATGCGCTGAACATCGGTGAAGACGCGCGCGTGCGCCTGGGCGCGGTGGTCATCCGCGACGTGCCGGCCGGCGGTGACGTGTCCGGCAACTTCGCCGACGACCACAGCCGCACCTTGCGCAAATATCTGAAAGGCACCCGCTCATGACACTCGAGCGCACATTCCGATTTCGCGGCCGACGCGATTATCTGCACAGCACGTCGCTTTTCGACGACATCCGAGAACTACGCGGCACCGATGCGCAAAACATCGACATGCGATTCCACCGGCGGACAGCTCACCAGGTGAGCTACACGGATACGCCACCATCGGCCGATGACACCGTGGTGGCCGAATGGAGCGACGACGCCGGCAAGCTGTACGTCATCGAGCGTGACGACCGCATCCGCGAGCATGAGCCCTACGACGAGGCGGCGCTGGCCGACAGACTCGATACGGCTGATCGACACGTGGACATTCCCGCACGAATCGAACCCTTTACGCGGATCGAAGCCCTCATCGCCGGTTTCAAGCGTTTGCTGCAGGAGTGCCGGGAAATTCCACCCGGCGCACGTTACGCATTCGTGCGTGTGCGCCTGCAGCATTGCCCGCAACATGCCGTGCGCATTCGCTATGTCCGCGACATCGGCGAATTCTGCCAGGGCGACATCAGTGAACAGGGGACCCGCATTGGCCAGATATTCTTTGGAGTATGGCAATGACCGGCATCAAAGCCATTGGGCGCCATGTTGCGCCGGATACCGTATCCAACCTCGAACGTGCCGAACGCGCCGGCAAGGACGAAAGTTTCATCCGCGACAAGATCGGCTTCGAATCGCTTGCGCGTCTGCCTGAAGGCATCACGACCTCGGACATGTGTGTCGCCGCATTCGAGGATCTGCGTCAGCAAATCGCGCTCGACACCGACAAAATCGATTGCGTTATCGTGTGCACGCAAAATCCGGATGCACACGGTTTGCCTCACACGTCCGCCGTGGTACACGCCAAACTCGGCCTGAAACACGAGGTGGCCTGCTTCGACATCTCGCTGGGCTGTTCGGGCTACGTCTACGGCCTGTCGGTGATCCAGTCGTTCATGCAAGCCCACGGTTTCGACAACGGCTTGTTGTTTACGGCCGATCCGTACTCGCGCATCCTCGACCCCGAAGACTGGGCCACCGAACTGTTGTTCGGCGATGCGGCCACCTGTACCTGGCTGGGCGACGATCCCGTTTACACCTGCCGCCCGGCGCTGTTCGGCTCCAACGGTTCGCTGGGCCACTCCATCCAGGTGAAAGAAGCCGGCGGCAAACTGTCCATGCGCGGCAACAACGTGTTCAAGTTCAGCATGACCGTCGTACCGGACCAGATCCGCCGTTATCTCGAACGCGAGTCCCTGGATGCGGACGACATCGACCTTTTCCTGTTTCATCAGGGGAGCCGCTTCATCGTCGAGAACCTGGCGCGGAAGCTGCACTTGCCTGCGGACAAGGTCCCGTTTGAAGCGGCCCATACCGGCAACACGGTATCTTCATCCTTGCCGCTGCTGCTGCAGCCACGGCTCGACAACCCGCCGCGCCGCATTCTCATGAGTGGCTTCGGTGTCGGCCTGTCATGGGCCACCATGATGCTGGATGCGCAGATACCATCGCCTCAGGGAGTTGCCGACTGAATTCGGGTAGGGTGGGCCTCGACCCGGCGAAATGTCGTCGCGGAAAGGCCCGCCCTGTCGACGCCCAAGCGCGACTCCCCTTCCAAGTTTCTCGAGGAACCTACATGATCAGCAAAGATGAATTCCGCAACGCCGTCATCAACGGCATCAAACAGGTGAAGGGTATCGAGACCGTCGATATCGGCAACGACGAAAGCTTCGCCAATGCGGGGCTCGACTCTCTGGACGCGATGGACCTGGTGCTTCAGGTGGAATCCAGCACCGGCATCGACTTCGGCGAGCTCGATCCGTCCGAAGCCGATACCGTCGACAAGTTCTACGCCAAAGCCTGCGAACTGCAGCAAGACTGAGCCCGACAACCTTGCCCGGCATGCACGAGCCCCATCGGAAAACCCCTGCTTCGACATGGCTGCTGCTTGGCCTGGTCATGGCAAACATCGCCCTGCAGCTCATCAACGCCAACCTGATCAAGTTTGCGTCCATCCACCTGCACACGCAGACAGGACTCGTCGCCGCCGTATTGCTGGTGGTACTCGGATTGGCCGGCGCCCGCTTTGCTGTCTGGGGCGCCATGCACAAGCGCTATCCGGTGAGTATTGCCTACCCGGCCAGTGCCTTGTTCTTCCCCTGTCTGGTCGTGAGCTCCTGGGCATGGGGCGAGGCGGTGTCCGCGCCGCAAATCGCAGGCGCAATGCTGGTGACGCTTGGCGTCATCATGCTGATAGGCGGCGGGACGACCGGCTCCGCGAAGGAACGCTCATGAGCGGTTACCTGTTTCTGTGCGCGACCATTGCCGTCACGGTCTGTGCACAACTTTCGTTCAAGCAGTATTTTCGCAGCCGCCACAGGCGGTATGTCATGAGCGCCATCGTGATGTTCTGCCTTGCGGTACCGTGTACGTATTTCGCGGTTCGCCAACTTGGCATCGGACGCGTCTACGTGGGCACGGCTCTCACTTACGTCATTGCCCCGCTGGCCGCCGTCCGGGCATTTCGTGAAACACTCCACCGCAACCAACTGGTCGCACTTTGCCTGATCGCCGCGGGTGTGGTCCTCTACAACTTTCAGTGATTTCGCCGATGTCGATACCCTTCAACAAACCCTTCATGACCGGCAATGAGTTGGAACTCATCCGCGAAGCTCACGCGAAGGGACATCTTTCGGGCGATGGCGACTTCACCAAACGCTGCCATGCCTGGCTCGAAGAGCACACTGGCTGCAGCAAGGCACTGCTGACCCATTCGTGCACCGCCGCACTGGAGATGGCGGCGCTGTTGCTGGACCTCGCACCGGGTGACGAGGTGATCATGCCCTCGTTCACTTTCGTTTCCACCGCCAACGCGTTCGTGCTGCGTGGCGCGGTGCCGGTGTTCGTGGACATCCGGTCGGACACGCTGAACATCGACGAGAACCTGATCGAGGCGGCGATCACGCCACGCACGAAAGCCATCTGTGTCGTGCATTACGCCGGCGTAGGCTGCGAAATGGACCGCATCATGGCCATCGCCCGACAACATGATCTGGCGGTGGTGGAAGATGCCGCCCAGGGCATTTTATCCACGTACAAAGGCCGCCCGCTGGGTAGTATCGGTGAACTCGGCACCCTCAGTTTCCACGAAACCAAGAACGTGATTTCCGGCGAAGGCGGCGCACTGCTGATCAACGACACGCGGTACGCCGAGCGCGCGGAAATCCTGCGTGAAAAAGGCACCAATCGCAGCAAGTTCTTTCGCGGCCAGGTAGACAAGTACACCTGGGTGGATGTGGGATCGTCTTATCTGCCCGGCGAAATCACCGCGGCCTTTCTCGCCGCGCAACTCGAGGAGGCGCAAAGCATCACGCGTCGGCGCCTTGCCCTTTGGGAGCAGTATCATTCATGGGCCGAAGGCCATGAACAAACCGGCACGATTCGACGCCCGTTCATCCCGGACGAGTGCAAGCACAACGCGCACATGTATTACCTGTTGATGCCCAGTCTCGAAGCACGCACGCAATTCATCGCGACGCTGCGCAACGCGGGAATTCACGCCGTGTTTCATTACATCCCGCTGCATTCGTCACCCGCAGGAAAACAATGCTGCCGCAGCGTCGGCACCATGAATGTCACCGACGATGTCAGCAAACGGCTGGTACGAATGCCGTTGTGGGTCGGCCTGGAAGAACACATGCCGCACGTGCTCGAGGTCGTCGACGCAGCCCTGAATTCGTTGCAGGCATCATGAAGCGCCCTCACCGCGACGCCGCGCAACAAGCAGCACCTGCGCACCGGCAACTACCCGTGCGGATCAAGCAATGGCTTGCACTTGATGAAAGCAAACGCGGTTTTTTGTGGTACTTGATCCCGGCACTGGCCATCGTGCTGGTGCTGTCGCTTTATTACCTCATCAAGCATCGTGCCTTTGCATTTGTCGACATCGGGATCGACAGCTTTTCCTACTATTACGCGTTTCAGGTCGCGCACGCCCGACAACTGCACGAGCTGCACACCATGACCTGGTCGTTCAATGCGGGGCTGGGCAGTTACATCGGCTGGTTGTCGAACGCGTTTGTCTGGCTCAATGCGTTGTTTCCTGAGTCCTGGCAACTGGGGCTGCGCCTGCCGACCTTTTTCCTGCGCGTACTGTTGGCCGGCGGCTTCATGTTCGGCTATTTGCGCAAAATTGGCGTGGAGGCGGGTATTTCAGCGGCCGGCGCACTCGCGTACGCCTTTTGCGGTTACGCCATGGTCAACGGACAATGGGATACGCAGGGCTACGTCATCCCGCAGTTGGCGGCGTATCTTTTTTTCTTCGAATGCTACTTCCGCGGACGCAAGGCGCGTTATGCCGTGCTGGCGGGACTCGTGGTCGGCTCCGGCGCCGTTTTCGACACTTACACGTTCAGTCTGCTCAGCCTGCTCTACGTGATTGCACGACCATGGCTGGTCTCGCGCGAAAACGATGCCGCTGCGTACTTGCCATCACTGCTTCGCTACATATGGTGGGCGGGCCTGGGGGCCATGTTGACCGCCATCGTCATTGCGCCCAATCTGATCTACTTGTTGTCCAGCCCGCGCGTCAGCGGTGACCACTCCGTGATGCAATCCGTTCTGGGCTCCGCGTTCCAGCCGGTCGATTTCCGCCTGCTTTCCGTGGAGTTGCTGAGCCTGTTCGGCAAAGGCATGTTCGGCACGGGCAGCGATTACCAAGGCTGGTCCAACTGGTTCGAAGCGCCAGGATTTTACGTCGGCATCTTGATGCTGGTATGCATCCCGCAACTGCTGGGGCCCAAAGCCAGTCGTCGCGAAAAGTGGATGTGCATCATCGGATTGATTCTGCTGGTCGCCTATCTCGCATGGCCGTTCATGCGTTACGCGGTATATGGATTCGGCCACCGCGGCTTTCGCCTGTCCACACTGTGGGTCTCCGTGGGCCTGATCATCCTTGGCGTTACCGGCCTGCGACGCATTTATCGCAGCGGCACCTGGCGCAACGGTCTGCTGTTGGCCGCAGGCGTCCTGTTGCTGTTATTGCTGTATCTCGGAATGCGACGCGCGGCTTTCGTCAACTTCCCGCATCTCGCCCTGGTGATCGCCTTCACGCTGATTTACGGCGCCCTGCTTTGGCCGTCGCGCGACGGTACCCCACGCGTTTCAGCAACAGCCATCGTGTTGGTCCTGGCTTGCGAATTGCTGTTGTTTGCCTTGCCCCCGATGATGCAACGACGCAGCGTGGCAAGCGACGGAACCAGCCGGGTTGGCACTTATCACGACGGCACCGCCGCCGCACTGGCCAAAGTGCGCGGCCATGACCGCAGCGGCGAGTTTTACCGCATTGCCAAAACCTACCGCTCGGTCTACCTCAACGATGCCATGGTGCAGGATTACAGCGGCACCAAATCCTACTTTTTCCACGGCGCATCCATCACCCGCTTCATCGACAAGATGGACCTGCCACGCCCGCACCCGCGTACCAACTACATCGGACGCATGACCGGCCGGCCCGACGTGCTCGACCTTCTGGGTGTGAAATACGTACTGTCGCGCAGCCACAAACCGGACCAGACCCCCGGCATGACTTACCTCGGCCATGCCGGCAAGATCAATATCTACCGCAACGACAACGCGCACGGCGTCGCGCACCTTTACGACAAGGTTGCAGGAAGCGCCAAAGCCGACGCGCTTTCCGTATCCGAACGCGACGCACTGCTGCTCGACAAGATCATCGTGGAAAACCCGGCGAAAGTCCGCGCGCGACTCAAGCAACTCGACGCGACATCTTCGCCCCCGACCACCGATACCAAAGCCAGCGTAACGCTGCACAAGGTCCGCGACACGTTGCTGAAGGCCGACGTGTACGCGCCACAGGCACGCATCCTGCTAGTTTCCATGCCATTCAACAGCGGCTGGTCGGCCCGTATCGATGGCGAACCAGGCGCGCTGTTCCGCGTCGACTACGGGCTGACAGGCCTGCTGATACCTCCGGGAAAACACAAGGTTGTCTTCGCTTATGCGGTACCCGGTCGCCGGTTGGGCATGTGGCTGTCCCTTCTCGCACTGGTCATTCTTTCCGCCTGCGTTGCAATCAGGCTCATGACACGGCGAGGTCGTTGGAAACGTTACCGGAGCGTGAGGTAGGCGACGAGCAAGCGGGTCGGTGAATCACAGGGCTCTGAACAGACAAACCGGGTAGAAAGCGCTACAAAACTTCACCCATGAGGCGCTAGTCGTCGTCTACAACCCTGTACCCGGATAATCGGCTACCGCATGGCCGGTGCCCACGTGCATCCGCGTAACGGGAAAAGTATCCGACGCCACCTTGAGTCAAGGTGCAGTGTCTGCTCCGGTCACACCGCGCCAGTTGATGCCGTGCCAGTCACCGGAGCTGTAGTTTCTGCTCGAGTAACTGGCAAAGCCCGTGCCCTTGCCGAGCCAGGTAACCAAATGGTGGCTGCTGTTGCCCCAGAGAATGTCTACATGGTGGTCGCCATTGAAGTCGCCGGTTGCGATGATGTCGTAATCTCTGTTGGTACCGAATGCACGCGTTGCCTTCATCGCGTCCTCATCCATCAGCCAATAGACAAACTGGCCTTTGTTCTTGTTGTACCACAGCAAATCGTCCGTGCCATCGTCATCGATGTCGCCCACGGCCTTGAGCTTCCAGCCTCCCGCGGCATAGTAACGGACATAGTGCGCAGTGAAGCCCAACTGGTCATGGTAAGTACCGGTAGTCGGGTCCCAGACCTGCCAATTGATTGCATTCTCCCAAATGACCAGGCGGCGCTTGTCACTACCCCAGAGAATGTCCTGAAGCCCGTCACCGTTGAAGTCTCCGATCGCCATCACCTTGTAGTGGCTGTTCCCGTTGCGGATCGTTTTGGTTCCCACCAGGTTTGCGCCGCTCATGAACCAGAAGGCAAGCTTTGCTTGCGACTGGTTGTACCAGACCAGGTCGCTATTGCCGTCGCCGTTCATGTCGCCGGTCCCGACCAGAAGCCAGCCACCTGCGTTGTAGGAACGAAATGCCTTGTGGGCATATCCGTCTTGGGTTCCGAGCCAGATAGCCAACTTGCGGCCGGCGCTTCCCCACACGATGTCTTCGTAGCCGTCGTCGTTGAAGTCTCCTGTTGCCAACGGGCTCATCCCGGCCGGTGCGGTGTAGCTTGCGGCGCTTTCGCGAGACGCACCGACGATGGGCCAGGTCACCAGCCGATTTTGACTGGCGCTGAACCAGAGCACATCCGACGTATTGTCCTGATTTACGCCGTATGGTGCCGTTCGGGTATAGCGGAACCCCGCGACCCAGTAACCGTATTGCTTCAACGCGCGTGCATTGTCTGCCTGGTTTGCCACTCCGCAAGGCTGACCCTGGCAAAGTCTGACAAGGGGAGTTGAAAAGACCGGAATGCGTTCGTCGGTACTGTCCGCAGCGCTCATGATGGTGGCGAATCCGCCAAAGCTGGTGTTCTTGCGATAGCCGTGAGCGTATTCGAGCATCGAGTCTGTGGGATTGTCAGGGTCAGCGTCGTCGCTGAGGCCCAACAGCACGCCGACAGCGTAGGAAAAAGTGCGATCCTCGCAGTAATAGCCATTTGCACCATCGGCGCCGTCACCGACAACTGCAAATTCCCGCGCAGCCATCGAGTTAAAGGCCGCCTGGAATACATCGGAGGATGGTAGAAAGTGTGAGCCCAAGGCATAGGCCGCAGTGCAGGCATCGTTTACGTAGTAGGTACCTTCATCATCGGCAGGTATCAGGTACTGGAAAGGGGTCACGAGAACCGCGATGTCCGCTCCGTAGCGATCACGCGCTTGCCTGAACGGTTCGAGTGACGCGTTGTCGCTATAGGCCAGGTTCAGCCAAGTGTCGTATATCGTTGTGGCCTGGCCGTAAGCCACTTCCTTGGTCCCCACCAGACGCAGAACCAGTGGTACGCGGCTGTTGGCAAACGCCGCATTGGTGAAGGCGACCAGATAATGGATGCGTGCCAGGACATTGGCCTTCGATCCGAGCTTGTCGACAAGGCTGTCCCGATACCCTACCAGGACGTCGATCATGGTCTCGCCCGGCGATGCCGTGCTGGGCGGTTGCACGGACGGAGAGGAAGCCGCCTCGATGGTTGCGCGTGTCGCGGCAGCCGAGGCAGGGGGGCGAATCCCGGACAAGCTGCTGCCCAGCGGAGCCGGCAAGGCAGTTGCCTGATGAACGGTCTGCAGCCACGTACCTTGTCGATCGGTTTCCAGCATCAACGCGTGGCCATCGGCCTGCGGAATGTAGCCATAGGTGGCATGTTCGCTGAAAGTGATGACGGCGGGCAGTGGTCCGTGAATCGTGTCGACCTTGCCGATGAAGCTCCAGTCGCCGTTGGGCGACATGACACGGCGAATGTAGCGGATGTATGTCGGATTGCCAGTGGCCGCGCCAACCCAAAGTCCACCACCTCGATAGGTCGCGGCAAGGGCGGCGTCCTCGTTGACGGTCACTTTGACGGGATGTCTGCGGACCCGTGCGGTTACTCGCTTGCCCTCCTGTGCATGGAGGGTCAGAAGATCGACTGCGTGGCTGGCGGACGAAGCTGATGCTGCAGCACAAGGTGCGGCCAGGGCGATGGCGCAGAACAGTCCAAGGACCATGCCCGGTCGCACGCGCCTGATGATGCTTTTTCCCGGAATATTCACTTATTCGTCCCCCGTGCCGATAACACCCTTCCAGTTCACGGCTTCCCAGTCACCAGGGCTGTATTTCCCCATCGTGTGGCTGCTGAAGGCGCTGCCGTGAGCTGTCCACATCACGAGACCGTGCGCGTTGTTGCCCCACACGATGTCCGCGTGGTGGTCGCCATTGAAGTCACCGGTAGCGAGGATGTCGTATTCCGTGTGCGTATGGAATTGACGCGATGGCGTGGCCTTTACGCCATTCATCAGCCAGTACACGAAGCGTCCGGCATGCTGCTTGTACCACATGAGATCGTCGCGGCCGTCACCGTTGATGTCGCCGACAGCCCGGAGCTTCCAGCCACTCGCGTAGTAGCGGAAATACTGGCTTTTGAACCCGTTGTTCAGCCACGGGAGGAGCAAGCTTGTCCAGAGAACCATGCGGCGGCTGGGCCGTCCCCACAGGATATCCGCGCGACCGTCGCCGTTGAAGTCCCCCACGGCCATCACCCGGTATGCCTTGTTGAGGCCACGTATTTCGTGAATATGGTCCACCTTGGGCCCTTTCATGAACCACGTGACTTCTTTGCCCGATTTCTGGTTGTACCACACCAGATCGTCGTTGCCGTCGCCGTCGACATCACCTATCCCGCCCAGGTGCCAGTCGTCACTGTTGTAACTGCGAAAGGATTTTTCGACATACTTCGCTTTGCCGCCCAGCCAGATCTTCATTTGGCGTTTGGCGTTGCCCCACAGGATGTCGGCGTAGCCATCGGCATTGAAGTCGCCCACGCCCAGGACGCCCCACTCCTTGCCCATGGACTGGTTGGTGGCATTTTCCCGGCTCGAGCCGACCATGGGCCAGGTTACCAGCCGTGCCTGCGCCCGGCTGCGCCATATGATGTCGGATGTCGTGTCACCGTTGACATTGAAAGGGCCGAGGGTCGTCAGCCTGTAGCCCGCGATCCACCAGTTGGTTTGTCGCAGCACGCGGGCATTGTCGGCTTTGTCGGCCACGCCGCAGGGCAGGTTCTTGCACATCGTGACGGAGGGGTTGGAGAACACCTGTATCGGTTGCTCGCCATAACTGCCATACGCCATGATGGTGTAGAACCCCCCGTCGGGGTGATCCTGCTTGTAGCCCACACCGTAAGGGTAACTCGGGGTGCCCGCGCCGATACCGCCACCATCCAGTGTTGCTTGGTCGTGGTCCAGGCTCATGTTGTGCCCCAGCTCATGCGCAAGAGTGTTATCTCCGCAGGAGCGGTACCAGGATGCGTCGTTTATTCCGTCACTTACCACGGAAAACGAAGCGGCGTCCGAGTAGTACTTGTAGTTGTCGCTGTTTGCCAAGTCGGATGCCGTTGGCGCCAAGTATGCTATCCCGCACGTGCCAGTTGCCTCCTCGTACCTTTCCCGGAACAGCGTGACGAGATCCGCCCCGTATTTGTCGCGCAATGCATGCAGTTTTTTCAGGGAAGGATCCGATCCACTGGCAAGAGCATCCAGCGCGTCTGCCTCGCTCACCTCTTCAGGCGTCTTGTCGTAAGCGACTTCAACGGCCTTGGTGAGCCTTATGCGCATGTTGACCTTGCTGTTGACATAGGCCTGGTTCGCGTAGCTGAAAAGGTAATGCAGGCGCGTGAGGACTTTTTGTCGGGATCCGTATTCGGCCTGCACCTGCGGCTGGTAACCTACCAGCACATCGACGAGCACCTTGCCCGGCGGTTTGGTCGGCAGGCTGTTGTTATTGATGGATGTGGGAGGCAGCGCAGTGGGGTGGATGCCGGGCGGCAGTTTCGGCCGGACGGCATCGTTGATTTTCGGCCTGGGGAACCGCTGTATGCGCGTTTTGCCGGACCTGATCTCCAGCCAGGTTCCCGTCTTGTTGGTCGTGACATGGAAAGCGCCGCCCTTGGGAACGGGAATGGTGCCGTAGACCGCGCCCGCCCCAAACGTGAGCACAACCGATTGGGGCCCCAGTCGCGTGTCGACGCTCCCGAAGAATGTCCAATCCCCGTTGGGAAACATGCGCCGTCGGACATAGCGCACATAAATCCGGCCACCGCGCGGGTTGTCGACCCACATGCCGCCGGTGACCACGGCTCTCAATGCCGCGTTTTCGTTGACGATGACCGGAAAACGGTTCGTGGCCGCCGTTTTGACACCCGTGAGCGACGAGTGCGGTACGGGAGACAACTGAAAAAGAGGAACGGTCGGCGTTTGCGCAGATACCTGTGTGGCAATCGCGGCGACGAGAAACCCTGCGACGATTCGGATCATCCTTACCCCCCTGGCCTCGCGCGCGGTGCCTAATGCCGGTTACCGTCCGTGACGCCTGTTCATGACATGTTAATGAAGGTAATTTAAGGGGGGCACGTTTTGTCTGTCAACTCGTACAGGCGTTCATGGTTGTTCGGCGGGCCGGGCTGCCAAGCGCTGCGCTGCGCGTTTGCCGTCCAGAGGATGGACTTTCAAATTGCGGTAACCGGTCTCGGCGATTTCAACGCGGCTGTATGCCGTCTCGATCCTGGACGCCGCGCCCGAGGTTTCCGCAGCATGAATTTGGTCAATGGCTTTTCGAGGGTTGCTGAAGTCGACGCCGGCAAGATCGCTCACGTCGAACTCCCACCATTTGATTGCCTGCAGCCGTGCGATGGTTTCGTCATCGAAACGCATTCCGATCTTGTTTGCCGGAAGGCCGGCGACGATGGAATAGGGCTCGACGTCCTTGTTGACGAAGGCTCCGGTACCGATGATGGCACCATTGCCAATGCGGACCCCGCGACGCACTACCACATTTGCTCCGATCCAGACATCGTGGCCGATGGTGACCCGTTCCGAAGAGCGGGGGTTCGTGTTTTCAGCCGTCCGCTTGACGGCCCGGTGCACCGCGTCGTGTTCCGGGGGGTAGAACTTGAAGCGACCTGCAAAAAAAACAGCCGGCGATGTGCTCAGCCACGTCGTCGGGTGCTCTGCCTCTCCAAGAATGACGTTTGGCCCTATGCTCGTGTAACGGCCTATTTCAGCCACGTGGCGGTAGGTTCCGGAGCGCAGATAGGAGTAACGCCCGATCTTCACGTCGCGGTAAAGGTGAAGCAGGGCATTGTTGATCTGGGCTGGTGGCTCGAACCGGACCGTGACAATCTTCTTGGTAAAAAGTCGCAACCCTTTCTCGACCCGCAGCCCGGCTTTGCGCAGGCGCTTGAAGGGCAAGAGGGTTTCTTCGGCGGAGGGCTGCGTACTTGCCATGATTTGTCTTGGTCGGTCTGAAGATGAAGGGTCAGTGTGTGACGGGTCACATGGAGGGAACTTCCAAAAACCCCGTTTCCCGTCCTTCCCTCGGAGGCAGGAATCCGGCACCTTTCTTCTCAATGTATTGAAGACACCGGACGCCAACCCTCGCTGGGGAGGCGAGGTTTCTCGAGGTTCCTTGCAGGTGCGAACCCACGGGCACGATGCCTGTTAGCCGTGTCGACTGCAAGCGTGTGCGGCACGTCAGAGCGCATGGATCACCATTTTTCTTCCGGAACCGTTCGACTGCGAGGCGTTCATGCTGTCGTGGCCCAATGATCCCGGGCGCCGAGCCAGAAGCGACTTCCGGCATGTATATTTCGCTGGTGGTGATGCACATGAGTTCAGAAACTGCCCTGCTTTTGAAAGACCTGCTTGACGGGACAGTTTGCCGCTTCACTTCCGGGCCTCCGACGATGGGCGAACCGCCTTCTCCCGGGTGGGTGCGAATTTCCCGTTCTGGCCAAACCACATTTCCGGAAAACGCATGGATTCTGGACACACACCCCATCCATGCAAGATCCCGGTACCTACCTCCCGTCCTTTCGCACATCCACGACAATCCCGGTCAAATGGGAAAGCAGAACATTCAGGCTCGTCCGTGCAACATGCTTGGCATCAAGCAGCAATTCGGCAGGCTCGACACCGAAGTTTGACGTGCGCATCGGTGTGGCGGTTCTTTCCGGATTGATGCAGTTCACTCTCACGCCATCGTCTTGCCATTCTTCGGCAAGTGCCTGTGTCAAATTGACAACAGCCGCATTGGTCGATGAGTACATTGCATAAAGTGCGCGGCCACGCGTGTAAGAACTCGAAGTGAAATTCAGCAACATGCCATGAGAGCGCCCGAGGTATGGCTTACTCGCAATAGCGACATTGACGGCCCCCGTGTAATTGATTCCGACAAGCGCCTTGATCTCATCCAGCGAAAGCGAGTCAATGGGCTTTTTTATGAGCAGGCCGGCGGTATTGACGATAAAGTCGATCTCGCCCGACTTTTCCGCCACGGTTGCCAGATACTCACGTACGGTTTCGAGATCACATATATCGACTCCGTTGGTGCGGCGACTGGCAACGTCCACCGACGCCCCGTGGGCAATGGCAATATTCCGCATCTCCAGGCCAATACCGCTGCTCCCGCCAAATATCACGATATTCTTGCCTTGCAGAGCCTTGATACCGTCGAACTCCTGTGTGCCTATCTCTGCGCCCGCCTGCAAAAATTTTTCAGCAATGAACAGGTCGATCGGATGTGTCACCTTCCGGTTTTTCTCGCTTCCTCGAACCGTTGCCACACGCACATGGGGAAGCATTGCGCGCACGACACCACAGTCACATGTAAAAACACGGCGATTCGCTTCAATCGCCTTGGCATAGGCCCCACCAAGGCAGCCAAGGCGAAACGCCTGCGGGGTTTGTCCCCTTCCCATCATTGCCCGATTGGGAATATTGGCTATGCAACCGTCGTCATATAGCTCCACCAACGTATCGTCGGAAGGAATAACCACATCCACGGCGTCGAACTCGTCCAGCGCCTCGATACACTGGGTGATGATGGACTGATCCACCAAGGGCCTCACCGCATCATGCAACAGCAGCTTGCTGTCATCACTCATGCCTTCCAGGGCTTTCAGTGCTGAATACGTGGAATCGAAACGCTCCTTGCCTCCATGGATCACCTTGGTCACCTTGACCCAGCCATTCTTCTTGACAAGATCCCAGGTTCGATCCACATGATGGCTCTCAGAAACAATCAAGATTTCGTCAATGGCTTGCGCATTCTCAAAGACGCCAACCGTGTACTCGATGATGCTTTTCCCTGCCAGCTTCGTGAACTGTTTGGGCAACGATCCACCAAAACGAGACCCGGAGCCACCAGAAAGAATAACTGCGATATTTTTCATGAATTCCAATCCAATTTTTCAGACTTCAGAAGGACACTCAGAGGCACCGCCTCTGAAGCGACGTTTCTGCCCCTCCGTACAATTCGCGCATCACGCGTTCCCTTCTGGAAAACACGGGGCTGACAATGCACATTCCGAAATATCCACACATTGTCAACAAAAAGTGGACGAGCCCCAGAGCCAGGATTACATGGTACTTGTCCCGCTCCGGAGAAGATCATGCTGACCTTGCGGAATCCAGGAAGCGCATCTGCAAGGCCCGCTTGATGATTGATGACGTCCGCAGCAGATGGAGAAGCGTGGCTTTCTGAAGCCGTACCCTCCAACCCCCACTGACATCCCATGCCAGGCCCTCACTTCGAGGAGGGAACAGCATCACCCTGGGGCAGGATTTCAGAGCGTAGACGCAAGGCCAACTCGGCTTCGTCAGTGGTAACCTGACGGTACCGGTGGCTAAATGCATCGCGCAATGCCCGCTCGCCATTGACCACCCAGATTCCCATCTGCTCCGGTCGAATATACGGCGTATCCAGCACCTCAATAGCCTCGGAAAGATGTTTATCGAAAGCCACACGGCACACATCCGATGAATGGAAGTGCCGAATCGACTTTTCGAGTCCACCAAGCATTTCAACCACACGCGCATTCACTGATGCAAGCAATCTCACATGACCATCCATGTATCGCACTTCTTTCAGAACAGATGGCGTAAAGCTTGTCAGGATGGTCCGGTCCAACACATCAAACCGGCGCAGCAAGTCCAGAATTTTTGCCGACAAACCCGCGTACGGGTTGCCCAAGGCGTCGCTCTTCAGTTCGACATGCAACTCCAACGAAGAATCGACCAACGCTTCAAGCGCTTCCTCCAGCGTCGGAATGGTCAGCTCCGTCAACGATCCCTTCGGGTCCTTCAACCTCAGGCACTTGAGCGACTTGAGATCCATATCGCCAATGAAACCCTGACCATCCGTTGTCCGACTCAGATCCGCGTCATGCATGACGACTGGCTCGCCATCCGCCGCCATGTGGACGTCAAACTCGACAGCATCCAACCCTTCCAAGGCGGCAGCCGCACGCAAGGCCTCGATCGAATTTTCGGGTACCCCACTACTCGTCACACCACGATGAGCAACGATCAGCGATCGAGCGTCATCCAAATCAGGTTCGTTGACCTCCATGTCTCCATGAGTAGTGTCTGACGATACAGTTCCCATCAAGCATCGCAATTCGTGTTCGAACTGATGCTCTTTCGTTCGATCGATATCGACAAAATAACTCCGCGCTGCTAGTCGTGACGCTTGCAGATAATCATCTCCCTTGTGAATGACCTTCTCAATCAGATCCACCAGTTCATCCGCATCCGAGTAGATGTAACAGTAATGATCCAGGGGCACTGAACTGCTGGACATGCCAACGTCGCGATTTGCGGGCAAAAACAGAAAAATCGGTTTCCCGGTGACAAGAAAGTCACTGATGACACTTGATATGTCTCCCACGAGAAAATCAGCGTGTTCCATGAGTTCCGTGGCCGACTCGGTACGCTCCGCAACCCTGACTCGCGGCTGCCGCGCCGGCCGCATCTCCCCTTCGGGATTGTCCAAGGGCAATGAAAATTTGTAGACATTGGACTGGAGAGACACCTGGTTCAATTGGTTGCCACCGAACGAATTCGGCGAACCTGAACTCGGGACGGCATCATGTACGATGCCGTCCCTGAGCCTTTTCTCCACCTCCTTGAGTGTCTCATCTTCCTTCCCGTTGAACGGATGGAATTTAACGCACGCATCAAGGCCCGTGATGGCCAATATCCGTGGCATGGCCTTCTCGATCAGCAATACCGAACTATAATTCTGCTCATCTTGATAACCCTCCCATGTCGGAAGGTACAAAAATTGCCCCGAAGGCGAGCCAACACTTTGCTTCACGAGCATGCGTGCAATGGGGCGACCCACAACCCGGAACTTGATTGAAGAACAATCAAAACCCGCATTACGAAATCTGTCTATATGCGCCAGGCCAGCGACCCAAACTTCATCATAGGAACGGAAGTACTTGCTGCAGCTCGCGACTTTTTCACTGTCACCATGGCCAATGAACACATGTCTTAGGTGTGTATGCCGTAAAAAATGTACATTCGTACCTGTGTTGGAAACGTAAAAAACTGCTTTGAGCAGGGGAGAGTTTTTTACCAACCACTCGGCATTCCTGCCGTTCTTGATGTACACCACTCGTGTGTCCGGGCGCTCTTGCACTATCCTCTCATAGAGCTGCTTTGTCCGGATGACGATAACCAGTTCTTCCTCGAATTTTTTGAAAACCGGAAGCCAGACATCAAGATGGTGAAGCGACTCGGCACCTTCTGAAACATGCAGGATGAAACAGGATGACTTGAGTCTGTCAACAAGACTTGTGACTGCCTTTATCTCATCAATATCGAGCCAGGAAGAACGGCCGGCCAGTAGGCTGAAGGAAAGCGACGTATTAGACTTCGCATTACTCAGCTTGACCGACTCCACCTTCCCACCACGGAAATCTGTCAACCTCTTTCCCCGAACGTCGGTTTCACTCATGAAACGACCTTCTTTCATGCCCCATTGAATATAATGCCGAAGAGGATTCATCCCCCTGCTTGCCACGTCTCGATATTTTGAAAGGTAAAATCTCGTGTCGAAATGGGGACTCGGATCCCTTCCTTCGGATGCACCGTACCTAACATAGTGAACCACCGGATCCATGCCGCTGGCGGCTACACGCGGATACCTCTCCAAGTACCATTTTTCATCAAACAATCCCGACCTTTTGATCACGGCAACGACCGGATCCGAATCACTTTGGACTTGCGGAGTTGCTTGGTCACCATTGAACCCACGAACCACTCGCCGGAACAACGCTTTTCCACGCTTCAATGCGCTCGTATTCATTACACTCATTTTCCTGATTCTCTTTAGATTCAACCTTGAAGAACGAAAAACCAAGGTATCAAGTGGCATGATCTTCGAAAATTAAACAGCCTGTAATTTATGATTGGTGATCAATCCCCAATGAGCCAATGCTATTTCTCACTTGCGTGCTGGATATGGCCTCGGTTCGCTCAAGATAGAGTACTTCGCAAATATCTCCAAGATAATCAAATTTTCCAGACCAATCATTACCCATTACGAAGACATTTACGGAATACGTATGTATGTCTTTTTCCTTCTGATCCCAGTCAATTTCCGGTATAACAAGGTCGACATAACGAATGGCTTCCAAAACTGCTTTGCGATTTGCATAATCAAGCAACGCTGTCTTGTGTTTCCCCTGGTTGAACTCGTCCGTGGAAAGACCGACGATCAAGCGATCACCCAGTGCACGTGCACGCCGTAGCAGGTTGATGTGCCCCACGTGCAATACGTCAAATGTCCCGTATGTAAGTACGGTTCTCATGATTCACTCCCGATCTTCATCCGCCCCCACGCCCAGTGCCTTGACGCGACTTACGACACGATCGGCATTGCCGTCGTCCAGATAATCGAAAAACAATTCACGTTTCCACAAATACTCGCGCCCCGGGCGCGCCCCGCCGTCCATGGGAACAGATTCCATGGCTTCCGCCAGTTGCTCGAAATTCCTGCATACCGCCCCCGGGAAGACCTGGTCCAGATCATAGAACAGCCCCCGTTCCTCATTGACGTAGTTGTCGTAGTCGTAGGCGAAGCTCAGCATGGGCTTGCCGGTCAGCATGAAGTCGATGAAGCTGCTGGAATAGTCCGTGATCAGAAGCGCCGCCTCGCGATACAGGACCTCCACATTCGGGAACCAGCGGTTGCCCAGGTCGATCGCGCCGATCCCGGCGAGCATCGAAAAATAGGTGTGTGCCTTGTCCGCCATGTGCTCGCGTACGCCAAGCACGGCATTGTGCTTGCCCAGCCAGCCGGCGAGACGATCGAGCTCGGCATCGGAGAAGTGATAGTAACCGTTCGCCTGAGCATGCTTGAAGGTGGGCACGAACAGCACCAGTTGCTGGCCTTGCAGCATGTCGCGCAGCAGGCTCAACTGCTCGCCGAAATCTGCCGGCAAGGCGTCTTCATCTCGCAGGATGAAATCGTTGCGCGGCAATCCGGTCTTCCACACGTCATTGTAGGAAAGCGGGTAGAAGGCACACGCCATGGCCATGGTGTCGACTTTCGACGAACTGATCACGGCCCGGCACTTGGCATGTTCCTGACCGAGGGCCTCGAGCTTGTCTTGCATGTCCAGCGAGGCATGGCCTATGCGCTTGAGCGGAATGCCGTGCCAGACATTGATCACGTTGTGCAGTGAAGGCGACACGGGATACACGAGATTGCGCGTGGGGCTGTGCTTGATGAACATCTGCCGCGCGCGCATCAGATAATACTGGCCTTCCCGGCTTTCCAGCGGTACCACGACGACGTTCTCGCCATCCACGAGGACATGCCGCCTGCGCACCAGCACGATCTTCTTGATGGATGCATCGTGCTTGACGACCTCGAAAATGGCCCGCTCGTTGCCGGAGAAGGTATCGGTGAAGGCGCAGGTCGGAAAAGCCCACCAGTCATCATGCTTCTCGCATGCAGCATCGGCCTTGGCAAAGGCGGCGTTATCCAGTGGTTTGCTGACAACCCGCGGTCGTCCTCGCCAATCTTTACCGATGCGCAGGTTGTGATACAGGCGTCGATAATCCGAAACCCGTTCCAGGTTCCGTTCCATCTTTTCCACCGGCGCCTCCGGCACTGCCTGCTGCAAGCGCTCCTTCCAGTCGAGCAACCCCGGAACGCTGTACAGGTTGTGGGCAAGGAAATAGCGCTTGAACAGCGGAAATCCCTGCTTGACAAGCTCGAAGGCCGACTCGCTGTAGACCGGGTGAAACGGATACAAACTGTCGATGTAGGTTTCGAAGACGTGGCCGTAGCCGATCAGATGGCGCGTGATGCCGATCTCGTACTTGCGCACGATGTTGAGCTTGCGCCCTTGCTGAATCACTCCATCGATGAGCTTGCGGAACCCCGCATCACTGATGACTGGCGCACGGAAGGCCAGGAAATACGAGCCGACGTGGAAATCGTAGAAATATTCCTCCTCGTACTCGGCAAGCTTTCGGTCCACGACCTCCTGCATCGGGATCGGCTGCCTGAACTGATTGGCCGGTTTGTTCCGCGTGGCCGAAACGCCTTTGGTGGCCTGCAAGCCCCACCAGTCGCACGGCTTTGCGTCCATTCGCGCAAATACCTCGTCAAGCGGGCGCAGCAAATAACCGCTGTCGTTGGCAAAGATCAGTTCATCGCATGTTTCGATGACTTCCCAACCCACCAAGTCCCGGGCAAGCATCGCATAGGAACCGAAGTCGTACGCCCCGTGCCGGACGGCCCAGGCGCCCCTGGTCACACCGGCAAGCTTGTCCAGCTCGCCGGGCCGCATGTCCCCATCGGACAGGTAATAGACATCGGCATGACGGGCCAGCTCGCGCACGTAATCGACGACGCAGTCATCCACGATGCCGTCCGGGTCATAGCCCGCAAACAGGCAAATCCGTCGAATCGACTTCCCTTGTGCAAATGCATGCCCCTTGTCGAAGCGCGGTACAGCCGGGGGCCGGGTGCTCAAGCCCAGCTCGCGTCCACGCAAGGCATAATGGACCAGTGGATTGATGAGTGCCCGAGCCGGCTCGAGATGGTTGGCCCAGTACCACCACACGTCGAAACCCGGGGCAGGATTGCGCAGGCTGCGCCAGCCGTGCTGACAATAGTGCAGCAAGGGTTCGAAACCGGCTCGGGCAACATCCGGATTGTTGCCCAGGTAGTAGCCCGGATCGAAAAGTCCGCTCTCGGCAAGCAACTCGACCTCGTGCTCCAGCAGGCGAGCGCTGGACGCCAGGTCGACGGTGTCGTTGACATGCGCGACGCGGTGCACGTACGGCGTCAGCACATCGTCGGCAAGGATCTGCCCGCCTTTTTCCTCTGGTATCTCCTCGCTTGCGATGTCGGACGCCCTGGCCTTGTATCCCGCCAGAGCCTGTTCCCGGACACGCTTCACATAGCCGCGATACAAAGCACTGGCCGCCTGCGACGGACCGACCCGGCTCGCATGCGCGGCGAACCGGACAAGCCGCCGAAAACGGCCGGTCGCGTGCTTTTCCAGCCCGCCACCAAGCATGTGCCGCAATGCCGCCCCCTTCGACAGGCGTCGCAATCGGAAATCGCGCAAGCGAAACCGGGCAGACTCGACACTGGCGGCAAAGCCGAAATGGGAGACGGGGTCAAGGAACAGCAACATCGCCCTGATGGCACCCTGCGCGTCAGGTACGGGCAGAAGAAACTGCCGTTCCTCGTTCAAGCCATGGAAAAGCGCGGGCAAGGCGATCTCGCCCGCGATGCAATCGATGTGGCCGGTCAGCTCGTACCATCCCGGCTCCAGTGCATCACGGGATGCGTGGAAGCGGGAATCAACGTCGTTTTCGCCCGGGCCCTGCAGTATCCAGAAGTCTCCGTCGGCATCCTCGCCGGCGCCGATCGAGTCTCCTGCAACAAAAGACCATTCGGTCCACGCGCCTCCCGGATGCGCCTGCACCTTCCAGACCGACGCGGTTACCCCTCCGACACGCGTGTCGGAGGCAACTGCTTCCGGGCGATCGACAACATCAACAGGCCGGGACTTCTCCTCGCTCATGCCATTGGCCCGGCAGACGTCCGGCATGCCGCATCGTGCTGCCTGCAAGGCTGGCAGCAACCCCCCGTGGCGATGGCTCGAGCACACCCCGCGTTCACTCAGTCCTCCCGCCCCGTACGGATCACGATATTGATGCGGTCCGATTGTCGCAAGACGGCCTCCATTGGCTGGCCGGAAATCCCGCCCAGGATCTCCATTCCCTGCAGGTCCGTCAGCTTCTCCACGCCCGGGACCGCAAACCGGGCATGGAAGCCGCATTGCAGATCCTTGACGGCAAAATGCTTGGCCACGTCGGCACGCTTGTTGCGACGAATAGCCTGCATGGCATGGGTCTCGCCATGGATCTTCAGCACCACGGCATCAGGCAGCGCATCGCCGGTACTGGTCATCCAGCCCTTGAGACGCACTTTTCCCGAACCCTCGAGTTCGACATCGTCCACGTAGCCGTAGATCTTCGGCTTGTCGTCGGAAAAATCCAGATCCTTCGTCGACCCCGTTGCCCACTGCAACGCCAGCACATTCTGGTAGAACTCGATGGCCGGCTCGATATCCCCCACGTACAACAGGCGGCCATTGTCGATGACCATGCCCCGGTTGCAGATATCACGCAACAAGCCGGCCTGGTGACTGGCCAGGACCACGATCTTGCTGCCATCCACGCGCCCCATCAAGCGCTCCTTGGCCTTGATCTTGAAATTGGCATCGCCTGTACCGATCCACTCGTCCAGCAACAGGATGTCCTGCTGAATGGACGTGGAGATGGCCAAACCCAGACGCATGCGCTGCCCCGCGGACAAAGTGTAAAGGCGCTGATTGATCTTTTCCGGAATGTCCGCAAAGGCGAGGATGTCATCGACATGCCGGCGAATATAGGCCGTGGACAGCCCCATCGCCGTGCCACGCAGAAAGATGTTCTCGCGTACCGTGGCCTGATTGTGGAACCCCAGGTTCATGTTGATCAGGGCCTGGATGCGGCCGTTGATCGTCAGATTTCCGGAAGTCGGGGCATAGGCGCCGTTGAGCACCTTGAGCAAGGTGGATTTGCCGGCCCCGTTCTGGCCCAGCAACGCCATCCGTTCGCCTTCGCGAATGGTGAAATTGAAATCATCGAGCAGAGTCAGCGCCCGACGACGTGGCGGGTCGAACATCGCGCCGAGAAATACCGATCCCCAGTGACTGGCCGTCCGATCGCGCTGCAGATAGGTGGGTACGGTCAGCGACAGGTGCTCGGCCTTGATCTTGACTTCCATACCTACCTCACAACCAAACCGGGACCACGCGGGCGTAGCGCCGGTACACGAACGCGGCCAGGGCCGTCAGCACCACGGTCAACGCGCCCACGTAATACCACGAGAACATGCTGATCGGCTCGCCCAGTATGGGCGCCCGGAAGACCTCGATCAGATGGAAGAACGGATTTGCCCGAGCCGCCGTGCCGCGCATGCTGCCCTCCGGCATTTGCGAGGGATACCAGAGGATTGGCGTCAAAAAGTAGATGACCCGCAATATGTTGCCGACCAATTCATGGATGTCGGGAAAGCGCGCGCCGATCAGGGCGAAAATCATGCCGACCAGGAACGTATCTGCGAGCACCAGCACCAAGCCACCCAGACCGGCCAGCGCGCCCAAGGGCGACAACGCTTCGGGATAGACCACCAAGGCGATGATCACCATCGGGATCGCCATCAGAAAATGGAAGACGGCTTTGGCCATGCAGCGCAACACGAAGTCGGTCAGGCGCATGCGCCCGTCCATGATGAACGAACGCGAGCCGTAAAGGACCCGCGTGCACTGCGTGATTGTCGTGCTCATCAACGTGAACGCCGTCCACCCGAGCGCCAGGTGGGCGACGAACTTGCTGATCCCGGCGCCCCACAGGACACCGAACAACGGACCGACAACCCAGATGTAGACGGCCGAGGGGATGAGAAGCCACACCGCTCCCAGCCGGGAACGACGATAGGTGACCACGATGTCCAGCCATGCCGACAAAGCCCAGAATTCCGGGTTGCGCATGCTGCCGGCCAGGTCCTTGAACAACTGGCGCACGTGGCTGGTCTGCCAAAGGCCGGTGTCCTTCTGTCCCATGGCGGAGGCAGTCCGGGTATCGGATGCCGAACCGTCTTCTTGGTCCCGCGTTTTGGTGTCAGCTTCCAAGTGCCTGATCCAACTCTTGCTTCAAATCGGCAACGTCTTCCACACCCACGGACAGGCGCACCAGCCCGTCGCTGATGCCCAGACGCGCACGGTTTTCGGCGGGCACGGAGGCGTGGGTCATGATGGCCGGATGCTCGATGAGGCTTTCCACGCCGCCGAGGGATTCGGCCAGCGCGAACAGGTGGCAGTTTTCGAGGAAGGTGCGGGATTTTTCCAGGCCGCCCTTGATTTCCATGCTGATGATGCCGCCGAAGCCGTGCATCTGGCGTTTCGCCAATGCGTGCTGCGGGTGGCTTTCCAGGCCCGGGTAGTAAACCTTTTCGATGGCCGGGTGCTGTTGCAGCCACTGCGCCAGTTCCAGCGCGCTTTGGCAGTGCTGGCGCATGCGCAGGTGCAGCGTTTTGACACCGCGCAGGGCGAGGAAACTGTCGAACGGGCCGGCGATGGCGCCGACCGAGTTCTGCAGGAACGCCAGTTGCTCGGCCAGCTCGTCGTTGCCGGCGACGACAATGCCGCTGACAATGTCGGAATGGCCGTTCAGGTATTTGGTGGCCGAGTGCAGCACCAGGTCTGCGCCGAATTCCAGCGGGCGCTGCACCACCGGCGAGCAGAACGTGTTGTCGACCATCAGGATCAGGTTGTTGGCCTTGGCGAAGGCGGCCACTTTTTCCAGATCCACCAGGCGCAGCATGGGGTTGGTCGGGGTTTCGGCCCAGATCATGCGCGTTTCGGGCCGCAGCGCGGCCTTCAGCGCGTCCTCGTCATTGAGGTCGACGAAGCTGAAGTCGAGACCGGCCGAGCGACGGCGCACTTTTTCGAACAAACGATAGGTGCCGCCGTAGAGGTCGTCCATGGCGATGACGTGGCTGCCCGAATCGAGCATGTCCAACACGGTGGACGCCGCGGCCAGACCGGAACCGAACGCGAAGCCGGCCACGCCGCCCTCCAGATCGGCCACGCAACGCTCCCAGGCCATGCGCGTGGGGTTCTGCGAGCGCGAGTACTCGTAGCCCTTGTGCTTGCCCGGGCTCTCCTGCACGTAGGTGGAGGTGGCGTAGATCGGCGTCATGATGGCGCCGGTGGACGGGTCGGGGGTTTGTCCGGCATGGATGGCACGGGTGCCGATGCCCTGCCCCGAAGCGTTGTGGCTGTCAGTCATAGGTCAATCTGTCGCAATTCGCAAAGGCGAATTATCGCATGGACGGCTCACGATTCCGTAGTCTGACGCGATTGCCGGAATTGCCGTTCATGACGGATGACGATGCCTGCGCACAACAGCGTACCGAGCGCCAGCAGGTACCAGGTGACGGCGTAGCCAAAGCTGTGGTTGTAGATGTGCACCTTGGTCAGGCCGCCCCGGGGCCAGGGCGAGCCGCCCGACGCGGCGTCGGCATCGACGAAATACGGCGCGACTTGTTCGGCCGGCAACTTGTGCGCGGCGGCGATGGCGGCGACATCGCGGGAATACCATTTGCCGGCATCGGGCTGGTTGTCGCGCATGAAGCCCCCGCCGACTTCGCTGAAACGCAGCAGCCCGGTCAGCGTCACTTCGCCCGATGGCGGCTCGACGTTTGCGAAGGCCGGTTTTTTCGGCAGTCCCGACGGAATGTAGCCGCGATTGACCATGACGATGAAGCCGCGATCGGTCTTCAGCGGCACCATGGCCCAGAAGCCGTAGCCGTCTTTGCTGGCGCCATGCACGAGTGTGCGCGCGTCCGGCAGATAATGGCCCCGCAAGCGCACGTGCAGATAGCCGAGTTCACCGTCGGCAATGCGCGCCCATTTGTCCGGCCCCGGCGCAGGCACCGGCGCGGCATGCACGCGCGTCTGCATGGCGTGGCTGATGCGCAGTTTCAGGTGATAGCGATAGACCTGCCACGTGCCCAGCCACACGAACCCGGCAAAAAACACCACCGCCAGCACCATCCAGAGGATGAACTTGCCCCTCCAGCGAGGCGCCGGCGCATGCTGCGACATCGGCTTACGGGTTCGACGACGGCGCCGGCTGGTGCGTCGTCTGCTCCGGCATGGCCATGACCGACGACGACATCATCAGCTTGTTCTCGGTGTACATCACCCAGATGGAGGCACCCAGCACGATGATCACCAGCACGGCGCTGAACACGAACGCCATCATGTTCCAGCCGCCTTCCGAGCGCATGTCCAGATGCAGGAAGAACACGACGTGCACGAAAATCTGTGCCACGGCAAAGGCCAGCACCACGAAAATGGCCAGCTCGCGGTTGGCGATGACGTCGCCCATCACCAGCCAGAACGGGATGATGGT
>CAZSOU010000024.1:0-30514 GCA_964608595.1 uncultured Rhodanobacteraceae bacterium | reverse complement strand
AGTACCGGGCGTCAAACGCCTTCGGACGCGGGTTCGAATCCCGCCACCTCCACCACACCAAAGCCCCGACCTCGCTGTCGGGGCTTTTTCTTGTGCGGCCTTGAAACATGGACTTGTCGGCTTTATCCGCCGGTGACAGACTAGCGACAAGCCGCAAGCGGATCGGGAACGTGGCACGGGACGACGAAGTCGAGCACGAAATCGAAACCATGCAACAGATGGCCTGGCTGCAGGCGCGCGTCTGTTACATGAATGTGGATCGCACGCTGGCCACGTGGACGCGCACGGCGTTGGCCCTGATCATTTTCGGCATCGTGATGGATCGCTACGGGGTGTTGTTGCTGCAACCGCACCTGGCCCATGTGGGCACGCGACTGGCCCCGAATCCCGTCTCCGGCCTCGGCGGATTGGCGCTCGTTGCGATGGGCGTTTTCATGGTGACATCGGCGGCGGTACGCCACCAGGCGTACAAGATGCAATGGCTGCGCGATTATGGTCGCGATGCGTCGTTCGGTCCCTGGCTGGCGTTTCCCTTTGCCGCCCTGGTGGCCATCTTCGGCGTTACCGTTTTCACGTTGCTGCTGGTATTTGCGCAATGATGCCCGTGTCCTCTTGCGCACGACCACCCGACAGGAACGACTTGCATGCCCAACGATAAACACAGTCTGCAGGTTCAGGTGGCGCGGGAACTGGTCGAGTTGTCCCTGCAACGCTCGTACATGAACACCGAACGCACCCTGGCGGTGTGGACCCGCACGGCGCTTTCGTTGATGATCTTCGGCATCGCGGTGGATCGCTTCGGCCTGCTGATGCGCCACCCGCCGTGGGACGTGGCAAATACCGGCAACTTGCTGCCGGACCCGTTGTCGACCATCGGCGGTGTGGTGCTTGTGGCGCTCGGCGTACTGATCCTGCTGGTGGCAGGCTTTCGTTTTCTTGCCTACGGCCGCGCCTGGTATCGCGTCAATCCGCGCAAGGTCAAATTCCACACACCCTGGCTTGCCTTTTCGTTTGCCATGTTGATGGCGGCTTTCGGTATCGCCCTGCTTGTGGTGCTGTGCATCTTCCCGCAATAGGTATCAGCCCGCCAGGAACCGGGAAATGCGCTGCGCCACGTCATTGGCGCAACGCACATGCAGATGGTGTGGACCGCGAATATGTTCAACGCGAACATCATCGACGCACGCCACACGCTGTTTCATCAACGATGTCGGCAGATATGACGTCGCGGGCTCGGCCAGCAGCAGCAGCGTTGCCGCCCGGATTCCCGTCAAAATGCGCTGAACCTGGCCTTCACCGATGCGCACCGGCGTGGTCAGACGCAAGCGCGCATCGCTTCGCCACATGTACCCCGCGGCGCATTGGCACAAGTTGCGCTCGACGATGTTTCGCACTTCCCCGGCTCCGAGGTCGCCCACGGACACACGCGCCGCCACGGCGGCGTCGACGCTGCCGAAAACACGTGGAGTGCGTTTTGCGCGCACGCGGTGCGCGTGTGCATCGTGCCAGCGCGAGAACGTTCGCGAACCGTCGTCGCCCAGCGGCCCCAGCCCTTCGATCAAAACCAGTTTGTCGATGCGATCAGGCACTGCTGCCGCGACCAACGCGGCGATGCCGGCACCCAGCGAATGCCCCATGAGATCGAAATGCCTCCATCCCATGGCATCGACGAAATCCAGCACGTGATCCACTTGATCGACCACGTGATAGCGACGCGACGCAGCTGGCGCATGTGCGGAATGGCCATGACCCGGCAAATCCAGTGCAACGATTTGACGCTGATCGGCCAGATCAGGCGCAACGGCGGCAAAACTGGCGGCATTGTCGAGCCAGCCATGCAATGCCAGAAGCGGCCTGGCGTCGGATCGGCCCCATTGCAATGCGGCCAACTCGCCGAATGGAGTGGTTGCACGGACGTCTTGCCAGGTGATCATGCAAAAACCATAGCCGAAACGAACCTCGCCGGGGTGGACGCCGCCTGCCTTGACGCCGCAACCGACCATGGCAATATGGCGTCATGCCTTCGCCGCGTCGGGAAATGCCATGCCATGTCGGATCATCTTCGCCATCTCTGTCGTTTTCGCACTGGCGGCGTGCAACGGTGACAAGTCGCAAAGCCCACCACCAACAGCGACTTCCACACCTGCGCCAGCGGCATCCGCGACCACGTCTTCAACGGCGGACGTGCCCGACAAGGGTTTGAAGCGGTTTCACAGCATCCGTCTCGGTTTTTACATCGACTACCCGGCGGATATGGCCTCATCGGTGAAATTCGACAGCACATATCTGGCCAATGACGCGTGGAAAACCTACGCTCCGGAGAACTCGACCGGCACGTCCGTATTGATGCTCACCCTGCCCGACTCCGACGACGTGACGGCTGGCGAGCTGCGCATCGGCATCAGCAGTGGTGACCAGGAGGTTGCGCAATGCGACCGTCCGCCATCCAATGCCGACAAGAACGGCGTCAAAACGATCTCCATCAACGGCACCGACTTCACCGGTTTCCATGCCGCCGATGCCGCGATGAACCACTACCTGAAGGTGCACAGTTACCGTGTCGTGCATGGCGGTTACTGCTACGCGATCGACTTGCTGGTCACCGGCACCAATCCCGAGGTTTACGACCCGCCTCGCGAGCCGCCTTTCAGCAACAGGGAAGCCTTCGCACAGTTGCACAAGGCGCTTCAGGGGTTCCACTTCACGCGCTGACCCTCGCGTGCGATCGGGTTGCGAATCGAACGGAAGTGCATTGCGCCGCTCGAGTTACTGGCGCATGAAACGACGGCGCGCCAACCACAGGATCAGTCGTTGCAGCGGGTTGTTGTTGCCGCCCGGACGCCATGTATGCACAAGTTTGTTGCGGTACGCGTCGAAATGCAGGCCGTGTGGTGCAGCGAGCACCTTGCCCCTCCCCAGCAGTATCTTCAACGCCTGCGTGCCCGCAATACCGGCACAGATTTCGCAGGCCATGGGCGTCGACGGACCACGTTGGTTGGGCAGATCGACGGCACTCGGATCGACCAGATAGGCCTGATGCAACACGGCGGGCGCCAGACCCACCATGAAGCGCAGCAACTGTTCGTCGCGCGGCCTGCCGTCGACGCGGAAGTATTCTTCGAATGTCATCCGTCCCGGCAGAAATACCAGCACCGCCGACCCCATGCCCAACGGCGCGGCGGTAATCGCGGGAATGCCGCGTTCGGCGCACATGGCAAAGAGTCTGGCGCGAATGTCGAGCACGAAAAAGTCGAGCCCGTCCACATACAGGTCCACGCCCGACAAGAACTGCTCCATGTTGCTGTGCGTGACGCCATCGGGAAACTTGTCGATATCCAGATCCGGATTGATGTCCCGGGCCATCCGTGCAACCACGTCGACCTTCGGCTGTCCCATTGTCGACATGAAGGCGCCCGCCTGCCGGTTGAGATTCTCGATGCCGAACGTATCCAGGTCCGCCAGGTGGAACGACTGGATCCCCAATCGCGTCAGCGTCATCAAGTGACTGCCACCGACGCCGCCGAGTCCGGCGATCGCGACGCGCTTGCCCTGCAGTGTCGGCTGTTCGTGGGCGGTCATCCAGCCGATGGTCCGACTGAATGCCGTCTGGTAATCGAATGGTTCGGCGGTGGCTGGTGCGTCGGACATCACGAAACTCCTTACATGGCCTCTGTCAGGTGCAAGACGCCGCATCGTGACGGCAGCGGAATCGCGCCGACGGAAAAATGGCGCCGTCGAAACAACGGCGCCATTGATCGTCCTGTCGCATGCGCAGGATCAGACTTGCGCGTGCGATTCGGTCTCGACGTCGTCGTCCTTGCGACGGCGCCACATGAGGAAGCCCATGAGACCCAGGCCCAGACCGAGCATGCCGGCAACGCCCGGTTCGGGGACATTCACCGAGTTGCCGGTCAACCCTCCCTGACCAAGAATCGGATAACAGGTGTTACCGTCACATGCTTCAGCCGGAAAGTACTGGAAGGACGAGTTGAGCGCGAAATCCGCACCATCGTTTTTGCCATTGGTATCCATGTATTCGCCGGCCATGCCTCCGGTCACATCCAGCAGACCGAATCCCGAAGAGCCGTTGCTGGGATTGCCGGGAGTGCCATTGAGTACGGCATAGAGCTCGCCCAAGGCGGAATACCCGGCATCGGCCGCGGTATGGCCTGCCAGACTGAGCCACGTCGGACCGGTTCCGACTGACGTCGGATCGTTGACATTGAAGCTGCCTTTCGCGGACACGTAGAAATCAAGCGTCCCCGTGTCGAAAACGAGTCTTGGCTGAGCGCCGGTCGTATCGATATTCCTCAACGTGTATTGAAACGTGAATGTAAGATCGCAAGCAGGGCAAAACGTACTTTCGTCAGTACCGTTGATCGACCCGATCATCCCGTAACCCTGGAGTACGTCTCCAACCTGGGACACGGCTGTTTCGCGGAAATTGAGAGCTTGGATACTCAAATCCATCGAACTGTCAGGGTCAAATATGACGCCGCCCACATTGACCGGTGTCGCCAGCGCGGATCCGCTCCAGGCACCGAGCGCCAACGCACATGCGAGCACGGCTCCAGTGCACTTCTTGTTCATGATTTTCTCCTTGGTGATGAGAGTTCAGTTGATCGAACACGGCAGCGACGAGATCGTCACATCACTGCCTCATCATCAAGAATGCAAAACACATGCCACAATTGTAACTATATGTTTTAACAGCCTTTTACTGCATTTCGCCATGGATTTTGTCGGCTATCTGCAAAGCATCCCGACACTTCGATCAAACTCGCGATCAAGCAACCCGGCGGGAAAAACCCGCAAGTTGCGGGAATCACGACATCGATTCCCCGGTGAAATCACCAAAACTCGAAAGCTCCCGCCGACCGCCGCACCCCCGCGGCGCCGAGCGCGCATGGCCAAGACGCAAAAACACCAGGCCATGTCCCGTCCCGCACAACACCTTCAGCGCAGCCCCCACGCGCGACAGCTGCTCCCGGCAAGGCGCCTCGACGGGCACAAAGCCCAACCCCAGCACGCCCGCCGCCGCAAACGGCTGTACCGACAAACCCTGCAAGGTCGCTTCCAGCCACACGCGTTGCAAGGCGCGGCCGCCAGCCAGCACGTCGGATCGCGCCGTGGACGGAACCACCAGCAGACACAACCCGGGGGACATCCGGATGGGCAGCCATGCCGATCGCCACCCGAGCATGGATGCCGCACCCAACCTGTTGAGCGTGCGCATCACGGCGGGATGGCGCATGGTTTGAAAAACGGGGCGCAAAGGCGCCTCCACCGCCAGAGCCGCCGGCGCAAGGCCCTCTTCGCAAGCGTCGCGCCAACCGGCGGAAAAACGGATGCTCGAGAACAATTCCGCGTGCAACGCCGGACTTTTGAAACGCAACGTTTCGGCCTGCCTGATGACATCCAGCGCCGCCTTGCGCTCATGTGCGGATATCGGCCAATAAAGGCGTTGTCCGGGAATCTCCGCGGCCCGCACATTGAGGCGTGCCCGCACATCGGTGCTGATCGAACCATGCAGCGGAAAGCGTCGATCGGTATGGCGCGCATCGATGGCGGCGGCCAGCGGTTCGCGAGGATTCGCGTTGCTGTCGCGCCGCCAGCGGATGCGTGCGACCCACCGCGGGTCTTCCGTCGACGGAAATGTCTCGACCTGCGCTACCAAACCGAGCGACCGACCACGCACAATCATGTTTTCCATGCACGCTCCGGCCGCCAGATCGCTCAGCACATACCGCGTATCGGAAACGCTCCCGCTGCGGCTCGCGTCGATGCGCACATCCAGCACATCCTCCGCCCATGCAAATCGCCAAGGCTGCGAATTGTCTGCCGAGGGCGCGGCGATGCCCGCTTCGAGAATGTCGATTCTGGTTTGTCGATTCACGGCCCGCACCCGTTCATCTATCGTCGTCCACGATCAGCCTGCATGCCTTCGCACTATACGCGAGCGTGAAAACGTCCGCCAAAGCCCTCGACGAAACCGAAAGTGCCGGAAAACTTTACAGTTTACGGGCATTTACAGTCATTTGGATCGCTTGAATCCTGACCCACTTGTCACTTTGGGAAGCGGCTTTGGCTGATGCACCGTACTCATACACAGTTCACAAAAAAGCGGATTTGCCAGTGCCGATAATTTCCTTGAAGGAACAGGTAGCCACGACACACGAAGTGCCTTAGGATGACCGCTTGAACACGCTCTGAACACGATGCAAGTGCCATGCGCGCTACATGATTGTTCGGTTCACGTGTTCTGCCATGGAAAGCGTTTCGCATCTCGCCGTGCGGTGTCGTTGATGCCTGCCCGCCAAGATTGCGAAACGTTGGAAGTGGCACGAAGCAACGGGGGGTTCGCGGGCCAGGATTGCGCTTTTTCGGCGATCCGGCTGTCCGCTCGGATGGCGCAGCAACTCAAGGCTGTGTATCTATCCGACACCGCGATCACCAACTGCCCCCCCGCGCCGAAAAGGTTCCATGCGGGGCGTCATTCGGCACGGTCAAGAAGTGGCGTGCCCGGAAACATCACGCCACGGATCAGCGGCTGAACCACGAACCTGATCGGACCGAAAACCATGTCCCAAAAAGTCATTGATATCGCGAGTCGCAGCTCCCTTGCCGTGACCCGCGACAAAGAACCGTCCTGCTTTTGCGCCAACAGTCTTGGTCAGGTGGAAAGTGCTTGGCAGCTGGTATACCGGCGTTACGCCCGCATGCAGCTGATCGACGAGAATCCGTATCGCATCCATGCGGTCCCCAGGGCCGTCGGCGACCACGCCTGCGTGATCTGGGGGCCGGAAGGCAGCGAAGTCGGCTACACGATGACGCTGTTTCGCGACAATTCGATGGGACTCGCACTCGACAGCGTCTACGGAGACGAACTGGATGGCTTGCGTTACAACGGACGTCACCTTCTGGAGGTCGGCATGCTGGCCGACCGCCGTGAATGTGCGTCGCGCAGTATCAAGACCTTGTTCAGCATGATGCGTTGGGCCATCTATTACGGCTTGCATACCGGAGTGACCGACATCGTCATCGGCGTGCATCCGCGACATGCCGGGTTCTACAAACGCTGCTACGGTTTCGAGAAGTTCGCCGCGGAAACAAGCTACCCGATGGTGAAAAACAACCCCGTGGTTCCGCTGCGCCTGCGTCTGCGGGAAAGCCTGGCAAAAGATGTACTGCCGCGAGGGCTGGCGCACGCGCGCGCCCACCCGTTGCCGGCAAGTGTTTTTGCGGATCGCTTCACGTTTGCACCGGAGCTGCTGCACGGCTCGCGACTCGTGGATTATCTGATTGCCCAGCACGACACGGATCCGACGCTGGCCGAAGCTGCACCGCGAGCGATGTCGCTCTCGCAGCTCGAGCCGTGGTTCAAACCTTCACGCCCCGCCACGCCTTACCGCATATCCGTCGCCTGGGCCGGTGCTTGAACCGGGGCGCGTGAGACCGAACGCTGCGGCGCACGGGATGCGTCCGTGCACAATGACGCAAACGTCCACCAGGCTGGGGGCATCTGTCGCTGTATGCACTACATCGACTTGATGAGCGCTTCGGTGGTATGACGATAGCGATCGGCAATGTGTTCTTCGTCGACGTGACGAAAATCTCGCACGACTTCACGCCCCGCGACGCAGACATCACGCACCAGCGGCGTGTTGCCCGCAAACAGAAAGCTGTCGCAAATGCTGCGCTCGTCGCGCGCGGCCAGGAGCGGAGATGTCATGTCCAGCCGCAATCGATTTCCCGAAGCATCGTCGTCGCTCAGGTCGGCCGCTTGCAATCCACCGGCGACAGCCATCGGCCACAGTGTTTCGGCCACGCTGTCACCCGGCAGGCGCGTGGCAACGGCACGCCGGTGCGTCGCCAGGCGCTGACCGTATTCGAGCCAGCGCAACTCCTCCACCGGCGATACGGAAACATGCGAATCCGAACCGATACCCAGAACGCCGCCGGCATCCATGTAACCGGTCAATGGAAACAGACCGTCGCCCAGGCTGGCTTCGGTTGTCGGACAAAGCCCCGCCACCGCGCCACTCTCCGCCATCGCACGTGTTTCCGCGTCGCTCATGTGCGTGGCGTGTACCAGACACCAGCGCGGGTCGACCGGCGCATGGTCGAGCAACCACTCGACCGGGCGCGCGCCATGGGTTTCCATGCAGCCTTCCACTTCAGCCAATTGCTCGGCGATGTGGATGTGAATCGGTCCACCCTCGGTCAGACCGCTGTCCAGAACAGCACGCAATGCATCCGGTGGCACCGCACGCAAGGAATGGAACGCCACGCCCACATGCAATGCGGGCATCTGCATTTTGCGCAGGTTTGCCAGCAGCGTCAGGTAGGCATCAAGCGCATGGCCGAAACGACGTTGTCGGGGCGCAAGCTCGCGACCATCGAAACCGCCGGTCATGTACAAAACCGGCAGCAGGGTCAGCCCGATACCCGCATCTTCGGCCGCTTCGATGATGGCTTCGGACATGGCCGCCGGATTCGCATACGGTGAACCATCGGGTTGATGGTGCAGGTAGTGAAACTCGCATACATGGGTATAGCCGGCTTTGAGCATCTCCACGTACAACTGCGCGGCAATGGCATGAAGCGCGTCCGGCCCGATGCGCGATGCGAAGGCGTACATGGTTTCACGCCATGTCCAGAAGCTGTCGTCGCCCTGCCCGCGGCGCTCACCCAGCCCGGCCAGGGCGCGCTGGAAAGCGTGCGAATGCAGATTGGTCATGCCGGGCAACGTGCCGAAGCCCTGCCATCGATCAGTGCTGGATATGTCGTTTTTCTGCATGACCGGAGTGTAACCTTTCCTTGATAGCCCGGGTTCCACCACAACACCATCTGGCGCTAGCCTTGCAGAACGCGCACCGCCCTCCGTTTCCGTTTGGCACGGTGCGTGCCGACATACCGACGCGTTTTTGACAGGAAACCCCAAGACATGCCGACCAAAACCGGAGAGCAAACGCCGAAATTGAACGTGCGTCAGGCACGCCCCGACGACATTCCGCAGCTGATGGATCTGACTGGACGCATCTACCCACCCGAATTCGGCTACTCCGCGGAGATGTTGCGCTCGCAACAAACACACTTTCCGGAAGGCCAGTTCGTGGTCGAGTACAAGGGTCAGGTGGTCGGTTACTGCGCCACTTTCCGTATCGACGAAACCAGCGCACTCGCCCCGCACACCTGGGCGCAGATCACGCGCGGAGGCATGGCTGCGCGGCACAAGGCCGACGGCACATGGCTGTACGGGATGGAAGTTGTGGTACACCCGGATTTTCGCGGCCGACGCATCGGTCAGCGCCTGTATCGTGCACGCAAACGGTTGTGCACCGATCTCAAGCTGCGAGGCATCGTGTTCGGTGGACGCATCCCCGGCCTTGCCCGCAACATGCGCAAGTACGGCAGCGCGCGAGACTACGTGCAGGCCGTGGTCGACGGCAAACGTCGCGACGCCACGCTGAGCTTTCAGCTTTCCAACGACTTCGAAGTCATCGGCATCCTGCCCGGCTACGATCCGACCGATCACGAGTCACTGGGTTTTGCGGTGCATCTGCTGTGGCGCAACCCGCGCTTGATGCAACAGCCCGACATGCCGCCGGTGGTATCGCAACAGCGCCTGCCCGACAGCGTGCGCGTGGCCTCGGTCCAGTATCAGCAACGGCCCATCAAGACGTTCGAGGATTTTGCCGTGCAGGTGGAATACTTCACCGACATCGCCGCCGATTACAACGCCGATTTCGTCGCATTTCCCGAGCTGATCACACTGCAGCTGCTGTCGACGGAAAACTACGAATTGTCGCCATTCGACACCATTCGCAAATTGAGCGAATACACGCCCGAAGTGAAAAAGCTGTTTTCACGATTGGCGGTGGACTACAACATCAACATCATCGCCGGCTCGCATCCTACCGAGCAGCCCAACGGCGACATCCACAACGTCTGCTACGTCTGCCTGCGTGACGGTTCCATTCACGAACGCGAAAAGCTGCACCCGACGCCGAGCGAACGCAATGTATGGAACATCACCGGCGGTGAAAACGCAGCCGTCATTCCGACCGATTGCGGTCCGATCGGCGTGTCGATCTGCTACGACACCGAGTTCCCCGAAGTGGCCCGGCACCTGACCGACCAGGGCGCCCTGATGCTGTTCGTGCCATTTTGCACCGACGTGCGCGAAGGCTATCTGCGCGTGCGTTATTGCGCGCAGGCACGCGCGATCGAAAACCAGTGCTACGTGGTGATGTCGGGCAATGTCGGCAATCTGCCCAAAGTCAACAATTTCGACATCCAGTACGGACAAAGCTGCATCCTCACGCCGTGCGACTTTCCGTTTGCGCGCGACGGCATCGCCGCCGATTCCACCCCCAACATCGAAACCGTGCTGTTCGCCGATCTGCGTCTGGAAAGCCTGGCTTCGGCGCGCAATTCCGGTACGGTGCAGAACCTCAAGGACCGCCGCTACGATCTGTACGAAACGCGCTGGGTGCCGCACCCGGAATACCGCAACAAATGACCCGCAACACCGGAATTCTTGTCCATGAATGCCAATGATTGGGATCTCCTGCTTGTCAACGCCAACCTGATGACGCTGGCCGGCGCCGACTACGGTTTGCGCAACCGGGGCGCGCTCGCCTGCAAGGACGGCCGCATCGCCTGGATCGGCAACCATGCCGAACTCGAAAATATTCCCGGCAACGCCGGCGAACACATCGATCTTGATGGTGCGCTGGTCACACCGGGCCTCGTCGACTGCCACACGCACCTGGTATTCGGCGGCAATCGGGCCGACGAGTTCGAAATGCGGCTCAACGGCGCCGATTACGAAGCCATCGCACGCGCCGGCGGCGGCATCGTCTCGTCGGTGCGCAATACTCGCGCCGCGAGCGAAGACGAGCTGTTCGCGCAGTCGTTGCCGCGCGCGCAGGCACTGCTGGCCGACGGCGTGACCACGCTGGAGATCAAATCCGGCTACGGTCTGGATCTGGAAACCGAGCGCCGCATGTTGCGCGTGGCGCGGCGAATCGGTCGCGAACTGGGCATCACCGTGTGCACGACGTTTCTCGGCCTGCATGCGCTACCGCCGGAGCATGCCGACGATCGCACGACGTATGTGGACCTGGTATGCGATCGCATGCTGCCCGCGTTGGCCGAGGAAGGTCTGGTCGATGCCGTGGACGGATTCTGCGAAGGCATCGGCTTCACCCGCGACGAAACCCGTCGCGTATTCGAAGTGGCCCGCAAGGCGGGCTTGCCGGTGAAACTCCATGCCGAGCAACTCACCAACCAGCACGGTGCGGCCCTGGTCGCCGAGTTCGGCGGTTTGTCGGCCGATCACCTGGAATACCTGGACGAGGACGGCATCAAGGCCATGGCCGCTGCCGATACCATCGCGACCTTGCTGCCAGGTGCATTCTACGCGCTGCGCGATACCCACCTGCCGCCCATCGATTTGCTGCGGAAACACGATGTGACAATGGCCATCGCCACCGACCTCAATCCCGGCACATCGCCGCTGCTGTCGTTGCGGATGGCCGCCGGCATGGCCTGCACACTGTTCCGCATGACACCGCAGGAGGCCTTGCGCGGCATCACCTGCAACGGCGCGCGCGCTCTCGGCCTCACGGATCGCGGCACGCTGGAAGTCGGCCAACGCGCCGACCTCGTGATCTGGCATGCGCACGAACCGGCGGAACTTGCCTACTGGATCGGCGGACCGCTGGTACAGCAGGTCATCACCGAAGGCTGCGCCCGCACCCTGTAGAGGCGCCCCCGAAAAACCGCGGATCATCGGAGTTTCCTGTGGGAGGGGCCGGTGGCCCCGACGGATCATGCGGCACATCCTGTCGGGACCACCGGCCCCTCCCACAAGGATAGCTGGAAGTGCATCTCATGCACGACCGCCGTGCAGTCCGAGGGAGCCTCACAATCTCGCGCATCAAACACGCCTGTCCTGGCCGACCCACTCACTCGCGTTTGCCAGCGCGGGGCACTTCAACGCGATCAGGGCATGCTTCAGGCTCGATCTGCACGGTGACGTGATCAATGGCATAACGCTCGCGCAATGTCGTCTTGATGCGCTTCAGCACACACTGACCATCGGCGCCCGCACGCAGGCCGGCATGCAGCGTGGCCATGCGCGAGCCCGAAGCCAACTGCCACACATGCAGATGATGCACATCGCATACATCCGCATGCGATGCGCGCAGGGCATCCAGCATCTCGTCGGTTTCCAGCCCTTCGGGCACGCCCTCCAGCAGAATGTGCCCGCTGCGACGAAGGAGCGACACCGCACTGCGAAAAATCAGCAGCGCCACCAGAATCGACAGGATGGGATCGGCACGCAACCAGCCCAGCGTACCGATCAGAATGGCTGCCAGTACCGCGCCGACCGAACCCAGCAAATCACCCAGCACGTGCAAGCTGGCGCCGCGCATGTTGACGTCGTCCGGATCGTGGACGTGCAAGATGCGCAAGACCACGGCGTTGATGACCAAACCGGCCACCGCCACCCAGAGCATCAGGCTCGAAAGAATCGGTGCGGGGTGCAGCAGACGGCCAACAGCCTCGATCACGATGAAGACAATGAGCGCCATCTGGAACAATGCACTCACGAAACCCGACAGCACTTCGAAGCGCCCGTAGCCGTAGCTGCGGCGCGCATCCGCCGGTTTGCGCGCCATCCAGACCGCCAGCACCGCCATCAGCAACGCCAGCGCATCCACCAGCATGTGGGCGGCGTCGGTCAGAAGCGCCAGCGATCCCGACCACCAACCGCCGATTGCCTCGATCAGCAACATGGCCAGCGTCAAACCCAGCGCCGTCAGCATTCGGCGGCTGCGCGGGTCACCGTGGAGGTGAGACGTGCCGTGATCGTGGGATGGGGCGTCGTGCATGACAGGAGCTCGTGCAGCCGGATGAATCGGCCGTCGGCATCCTAGTCAGCGATGCTGTCGTTACACAATTTCACACGCCGCGGCATCGGACGCCGTGTCGGCGGTCGACAGATGGCGCGAACAACGCAGGTTGACCAGATGCGCACAAGCCAACAACGTGCCACCGATGGTGACCATGATGGCATGAGCGGTCAGTGCCTTGTCCAGATCGATGCATACGCCGATCACCAGCAGCGCCAAGCCGGGAATGGCCAGTGCCAGCGCGGCACGTCGACGATGACGACGGTATCCCGCCACCAACGCCACGGCGGCCAACGACGCGGCACAAAGCACGAAAACACGCTCGAAGGTGTGTCCGGCCAGAAAACTCAACCCGAGCAGGGGCAACGCCGCCAACACGAACGGCAGCGCCGCACAATGCACCGCGCACAAAAGCGACGCCGTGGCACCGACGCGATCGGCGACGTGCCAGCCACGCTGGGAAACGCAATGCTCGGACATGCAGGCAGCCATGCAGCAGGAAACCCTGATTCGACTCGATATGTAATTGTATAACATTGCAGCCATGAACGGAAACCTTCTCCGCAACCCTGATTGAGGGCCCGAAACATGACGGACGTCGGGAAATTCGCGCTACCAGAGCAGCGGGCTCCGGTCGGGCAATCATCTTTGCCGCCGGCTTGTCGTCAAGCAGGCTGCCAGACAGAACGCGGCGTTCCCATCAGCCCGACGCTCCGGATACCGGCTCGGACCTGTACCGCATGACGAATTTCAGGCTTGTCGCGAGGACGCGCTCACGCCGTCACTGATCGCTGCACCGCTTGCAGACGCCATGCACTTCCAGCGTCTGCGCGCGAGGGCGAAATCCCAGTTGGTGCGCCTGCGCCTCGATCAGCTCGGCCACTTGCTCGTCGCACACTTCGACGGCGCTTTCGCAGACATCGCAAATCAGAAACGGCACCTGATGCGTTTCGGTCGGATGCGGGCAATACACGAATGCATTGATGGATTCGAGCTTGTGGATGAAGCCCTGCTCCAGCAGAAAGTCCAGCGCCCGATACACCGTCGGCGGAGCGGCACTGCCATGGCTGTCGCGCAACTGATCCAGCAAGTCATACGCCTTGACCGGCTTGCGTGCGGCCGCCACCAACTCCAACACTTCGCGCCTCAGCGGCGTCAGGCGCAAGCCGCGCTTGCGACAGGCGGCCTCCACTGCATGCACGAAACCCTTGGCATCGTGGTGATGGTGATGCGGCTTGGAGATGGGCGCTGACTTGACCATGACCACAAGATGCGGCTTTGACGAAGGCAATGCAACCCTCGCGGAAGTGCATCCCGCTCGCGACCGGGGAGCCCCGGAACACACCTGCTTGGCCTGACGGCCCGAGAGCCTGGTCGCCATCGCCAGTCACACGGGTGTCTTGCCACGTTCCCGCAACGTCCGGGCAACCTTGTCGCGCAGGTACACCGGCAGCGCCTGTTCGGAGCTCAAGGTATCGCCAGCGGCGAATCGCGGCGCGGCCAGGCAGGCCACGTGGCGAGCTTGTGGATAACGTGCGGATTCGGCCCAACGCGGCTCCGATGGCAATTGATCGCGCAACGTCGATGCGTATTCGCCCCATCCGGTGCCGACCACGTTCCATGCATCGGCTTGCGGCAGGATCAGGTCATCCGCCTTGCCCACACGTTCCTCGTCGATGGCCGAGACCAGACCTTCGGCATCGCGCCGGAAGCAACCCGCGTAGATCTCGCCCATGCGCGCGTCGATCACGGCAAGCGTCGCGGCATCGTCATTCGGCGCCTCCATCGCCAGGGCAGCCAGGGACGATACCGTCACCACGGGGATATCCAAGGCAAACGCCAGACCCTGCGCCACCGAAACGGCCAGTCGGACGCCGGTGAATGCTCCCGGCCCGCGCCCCACGGCAATGCCGTCAATGTCGGCTCGCACCAATCCCGCTTCGGCCAAGAGGGCCTCGGCCATCGGCAACACGCGTTCGGCGTGACGCCGTGGCGCGAGTTCGCTGGCATCGATCAGTCGATCATTCTTCAGCAACGCGACGGAGCACGACTCGGTGGCGGTATCGAGAGCGAGAATATTCATCCCGATATTGTCGCACCAACAAACACGGCGTGGGTCTGGCCCACCTTACGAGAAGAATGCCTCCACATCCGCCAGCTCGTGCGTACGCGGCATGGGCGGCAGACTGGCAAGAAACAGACGCCCGTAGCCCTTGCCCGTCAACCTCGGATCGCACAGCATCAGCACACCACGATCGGTGACATCGCGAATCAGACGCCCCGCACCCTGTTTGAGGGCAATCACCGCGTTGGGTACCTGCCAACGCATGAAGGGGTTTTCGCCAGCCTGTTGCATGGCTTCCAGGCGTGCCTGCAACACCGGATCGTCGGGCGAAGCGAACGGCAATTTGTCAATCACCACCACGCTGAGCGCATCGCCGACCACGTCCACGCCTTCCCAGAAACTGGCCGCACCCAACAAAACGCCCTGCCCCGATTCGCGGAAATCGGCCAACAACTGATGGCGCGGCGCGGTGCCCTGGACAAACAATGGCCACGGCACCGTGTTTTCCAGAAGCTCGGCTGCGCGGCGCAGCGCCCGGTGCGACGTGAACAGCAGAAAAGCCCGCCCATGCGAGGCTTCCAGGACCGGCCGCACGGCGTCGACCACACGCTCGGTGAAATCACGCATGCCCGGTGCCGGCAGATTCGGCGGCAGGTAACACAGTGCCTGTCTGGCGTAGTCGAAAGGGCTTTCCAATGCCAGCGTTTGCGGGTCGGTCAAGCCCATTTGCCGCGAAAAGTGATCGAAGTGTCCCGCCACCGCCAGCGTGGCCGACGTATGAACCCACGCCGCCGACAGGGTTTCGCGCAGGCTTTCCAACGGCGTGGCCAGATCCAGCGGCGTCATGTGCAAGACAAATCCGTGCTTGCTGCGCTCGTACCAGCGTACTTCCTCGTCCGTGGCATGGGTGTCGATGCGATCAAGACGCATCGACAAGGCTTCGGCACGCTCGTGCACATTGCCCAGCCCGCGCGAGCGATCGGCTTGCGTGGCCAGAACCCCGGCCAGATCATCCAGTGCACCGCTCAGACGATCCAGCTCGTCGCGCACTTCCGCATGGGCGGCCAATTGCACGAACGCCCCGCGCGGCGGCATCGATTCCATGGCCAGCCGAAAACGCTTGACTGCCGTCGTGAGAGCCTCCACCGGTTCGCGCACCACGTGCAGCGCGCCGCTGGCGCCAGCGCATTCGGCCAACGCGTCGCGCCCCAGTTCGATCAGTTGGCGAGCACTGATATTTTGCGAGAAAAACTGCCCGGCAAGCTCGGGCAACTGGTGCGCCTCATCCAGAATGAACGCATCCGCCGAGGGCAGCAGCTCGCCGAACCCTTCCTGCTTCAACGCCATGTCGGCGAACAGCAGATGATGGTTGATGACCACCACGTCGGCCTCCTGTGCCTCGCGGCGCGCTTTGACGACGTGGCAATCCTCATAGAACGCGCACGCACTGCCCAGACAGTTTTCGGGCGTCGACGTGACACGTGGCCAGATCGGCGCATCTTCCGGAATCTCGGCCAATTCCATGCGATCACCTCGTCGCGTGCGTGCCGACCAGGCGCGGATCGCGGCCAGCTGTGCCACCTGTTCGCGGCCCTTGAATTCGCCGTCACGCACCGTCTGCTCCAACCGATGCAGACACAGGTAATTGGCGCGCCCCTTGAGCAGACTGGTTTGCAGCCGGCTGCCGAGCACCTGGCGTACGCGTGGCAAATCTCGGAAAAAAAGCTGATCCTGCAGCGTCTTGGTGCCGGTCGACACGATCACGCGCTTCCCGGACATGAGCGCAGGGACCAGATAGGCAAACGTCTTGCCGGTTCCGGTTCCGGCCTCGACCACCAGCGTCGAGCGCTGTTCGATGGCGTCGGCAACGGCACGAGCCATGGTCTGCTGCGCTTCACGCGGAGCAAAATTGGGGACCTCGCGCGCAAACGGCCCTTCCGCGCCGAGCAGCTCGGCCACATCATCGACATCGGTTTCCATCATGCGGCAAGTATTACCGAGGCAGCCAAAACGCGAAACCGCCAACCACCGTCATTTGGCGCATCGTCATCCACCACGGGGGTGATGGGCCTATGATGAAGACTCCGTCGCCGCAACGAGGTCGTCATGGCTGCCAACGTCGCACACAAGCTGATCCGGTCACACTTGCTGGACGGCTCGATGGAGCCGGGCGAGGAAATCGCTCTCCGGATCGATCAGACCCTGACCCAGGATGCCACCGGCACGCTGGTGATGCTGGAACTGGAAGCGATGGGCATCGATCGCGTCAAGACCGAGCTATCGGCACAATACGTCGACCACAACCTGCTGCAGACCGATTTCAAGAACCCCGACGATCACCTGTTTCTGCGCAGCGCCTGCGAAAAGTTCGGCGTCTGGTTCAGCCGTCCCGGCAACGGCGTCAGCCATCCCGTGCACATGCAGAACTTCGGCAAGCCCGGCAAGACCATGGTCGGCTCCGACAGCCACACCCCGGCCGCCGGTTCATTGGGCATGCTGGCCATCGGCGCCGGCGGGCTGGAAGTGGCCCTGGCAATGGCGGGCGAGCCGTTCTACACCAAAATGCCGAAGATCATGGGCGTGAAGTTGACCGGCGAGTTGCCGGACTGGGTCAGCGCCAAGGACGTGATTCTGGAAATGCTGCGTCGCCACGGTGTGGATGGCGGCGTGGGCAAGATCATCGAATACTACGGTCCGGGGCTGGCCCACTTGAGCGCCATGGATCGCCACGTGATCGCCAACATGGGCGCGGAACTGGGCGCGACGACCACGGTGTTTCCCGCCGACGACGCCGTGCGCCAGTTTCTGTGCGACGAACAACGCGAAGGCGACTTCACCGAATTGGTCGCCGACGAAGGCGCCGATTACGACGAGCATGACGAAATCGACATGTCGCAACTGGAGCCGTTGATCGCCAAACCCAGCAGTCCCGGCAACGTGGTGCCGGTGAGCGAGGTTGCCGGCAAGCCGGTCTACCAGTGCTACATCGGCTCGTCCGCCAACCCCGGCTTGCGCGACTTCGGCATCGCCGCGTTGATGGTCGACGGCCGGCACACGCATGACGACGTCTCGTTCGACGTCAACCCGACCTCACGCGAAATTCTGGAAAACCTGTCCGCCATGGGTCTTCTGGGCAAGTTGCTGCATGCCGGTGCGCGATTGCACCAAGCCGGCTGCAACGGTTGCATCGGCATGGGCCAGGCGCCGGCCAGCGGGCGCATCAGCCTGCGCACCGTGCCGCGCAACTTCCCCGGTCGCTCGGGCACCAGGGAAGACAGCGTGTACCTGTGCAGCCCGGAAACGGCCACGGCTGCGGCGTTGACCGGCAAGATCACCGACCCGCGCACGCTGGATTTCGCCTATCCGACGTTCAAGCCGCCGGAAAACCCCATCACCAACAACGCCACACTCAGCAAGCCGCCCGAAGACAACCGCGACGTGGAGCTGGTCAAAGGGCCCAACATCAAACCCCTGCCCGACTGTGCTCCACTGGCGGATGACTTCACTGGCCCGGTATCGATCAAGGTGGGCGACAACATTTCCACCGATGAAATCATGCCCGCCGGCGCGCGCGTATTGCCCTTTCGCAGCAACATCCCCGAGATCAGCAAATTCGTTTTCACGCAGCTGGACGAGAACTATTACGACCACGCGATGAAACTCAAGGACGGCGGCCATGTCATTGTCGGCGGCAGCAATTACGGTCAGGGCTCCAGCCGGGAACATGCCGCATTGGCACCACGCTATCTCGGCGTGCGCGTGGTACTGGTCAAGAGTTTTGCGCGTATCCATCGACAGAACCTGGCCAACTTCGGCATTTTGCCGTTGGTATTCGACAACCCTGACGACTACGACCGCATCAGCGACGGCGACGAACTCGAGTTCGAGGGCCTGGCCGATGCCATCAAATCGGGCAACGAAGTGGAAGTGCGCGACACCACGCAGGATTTCCGATTCAAGACACATCACGACCTCAGCAAGCGCCAGATCGACATGGTGCTCAAGGGCAGCTTGATGAACGTGGTCCGCGAAAAGCAATAACTATCGGATCACGCTCCAGGCCCCAAAAACCCGATTCTTCCGTGGGAGGGGCCGGTGGCCCCGACGAAAGATACCGCAAGATCTGTCGGGGCCACCGGCCCCTCCCACAAGAATGTGTTGAATGAATGCCCGCATGATGACAAGTCGAGGCGCTATCATTCCCTTGTCCACGCTGCGGAGAACGCCATGGCCCACGAACCCACCGCCAAACTGGCGGTGCTGATCGACGCCGACAACGCCCAGCCATCGCTGGCGGAAGACCTGCTTGCCGAAGTTGCAAAATACGGCACCGCGCATGTCAAACGTGCCTATGGCGACTGGACCGGCACACACCTCAAGAGCTGGAAGGATCAACTGCTGGAGCAATCCATCCAGCCCATTCAGCAGTTCGGCTACACGCGTGGAAAAAACGCTACCGACTCGGCCATGATCATCGACGCCATGGATCTGCTTTACAGCGAGCGCTTCGACGGTTTCTGCATCGTTTCCAGCGACAGCGATTTCACCCGCCTGGCCGCACGCATCCGCGAATCCGGGCTGACGGTATACGGCTTCGGAGAAAAGAAAACACCGGCCCCGTTCGTGGCTGCGTGCGACAAGTTCATTTATACCGAAGTCCTTGCCCAGAACGAGTCGAGCACCGCACAGGAGTCGGAAAACAACGACAAACACACGAACATCCAGCCTCCCAGGCGACAAACGACCAAGGAATTGCGGCAGGACACGCGACTTCTCAACCGCTTGCGCGCCGCTATCAGCGACGCGGAAGACGACGGTGGCTGGGCCGATCTTTCGGCCGTCGGCAGCATCCTCAACAAACGCATCCCCAACTTCGATTCCCGCAATTACGGCTATGCCAAACTGAGCGGGCTGATTGCCGCCATCGGTCTGTTCGATTCGGATGATCACTTGTCGGCAAACGGCAGCAAACAGATCCGGGTTCGCAACAAGTCCAGAAAATGAGCATGGCCGACAACCCGCTGGTCCGACTCCTGCGCAACGCATTGCGGCATCACGCCAATGGCGCCTTGTGCGCGGCATTCAGTGGCGGGCCCGATTCCACCGCCCTGCTGCATGCATTGGCGATTCTGCCTGAAGCGCGCGCGAGAGGGCTGCGCGCCTTGCATGTCGATCACCAATTGCATGGTGACAGTGCCGATTGGGCGGCACACTGCCGGAATTTTTGCGACGGCCTCGGTGTGCCGATCGATGTTTGTCGGGTCAATGTCGATCAGCACAGCGGGAGCGGACCGGAGGCGGCCGCACGCGAAGCACGATATGCCGCTTTCGCACGCATGCTGCAACGGGACGAATGCCTGCTGACCGCCCACCATCGTGACGATCAGGCCGAAACCGTGTTGCTGAAACTGCTGCGCGGTGCGGGGCCGGAAGGTCTGGGCGGCATGCGCGACTATCGGCATCTTGCCGACGGATGGTTGTGGCGCCCTCTGCTCGACACGCCACGCGCGTGCTTGACCGACTACGTGCGCGCGCACGGCCTGGACAGCGTCGACGATCCATCCAATCGTTCGTCCGCTTTCGCTCGCAATTTTCTGCGCCAGGACATCATGCCGCAACTGGCTGCCCACTGGCCCAATGCCGTGCGCGCGATCACGCACAGCGCCCGGCTGAGCCGGCAGACTGCCGACTATCTGAGCATCCAGGCCCGCGAGGCGTGCACGCGCTTGTCGCGTGACAGTGATCGCAGTCTGGATGCGATCGGTTGGCTGGCCTTGCACCCGGCGCTGCAGGGGCCGGTACTGGAACAGTGGCTGCATGGCCAACGACTGCCGGCTCCCACACACCTCCAACGTGAACAGTTGCAACGGCAAATCGATCACGCCGGCGGCGGCCGCATACCGCTGGTGCAGTGGCCCGGTGCGGCCGTCCATGTATGGCGCAATCGCCTGCATGCCCACTTGCCGTTGCCTGATGCTCCGGCATGCTGGAAAACCCGTTGGCATGGTGAACCACTGCCCTTGCCCGGCGCCGCAGGAACCTTGCGATGGTCGCCCGACACGCCCGCCACTCCGCCCGAACTGGAAGTGCGCCTGGGCGAAACCGGCGTACACCTGCGTCCCGCGGGTGACCGCCACACCCGCGAACTGCGCGATTTGTACCAGCAGGCCGCCGTTCCGCCCTGGCGACGACGGCGCTGTCCTTTGATCTACGATCTTGACGGCACGTTGCTGGCGGTTGCCGATTTGTGGCAAACACAAGCCGGGAAAAGCCGGTTTGAAATACTTGGACGACACCCTGAATGGATTGCATCCTGTTGAATAACAGGCATTTTCATCCATTCATCTTGCGTCTGGCTTGCGCCCCTTAGGGTGGTTCCATACCCCGAAAACGGCAGCAAGCCGAAGGAGGCCGAAAATGAACACCATGCGATTGACTGCACTGGGCGCACTGGCAGCAGCCGCCACGGGTTTCGCATCCCTGGCCATGGCTGGCGGGCCGCCGCCGTGGGCCCCGGCGCATGGCTGGCGTGCCAAGCATCACTACGTCTATTACCCCGATGCGGAGGTCTACTACGCGCCGGAATCACGTCGCTGGTACTGGCAGGACCGCAACGGCTGGCGTGACGGCAGCATTCTGCCACTGGCACTGCGCGCGCTGGTTCGCATCGGCGGCATCGACATCGGTCTGGACGTCGCGCGCCCGTACCTGCGCAATCGCCAGGTCGTGCAACGCTACGGCGGCCATCACCGTGAATACTGGCGCCAAGATGTCCGTCATCACCACGGTGACGACGAGGACCGGGACGACGAACACCATCATCGCAGACACAACGGACACCATGACCACGGCCATCGCGGACGCGGCCATCATCACGACGATGATTGATGCGTAATCGCAACCGGGGACGACACCCCGCGGAAGCAACGGACATCTTTACATGTCCGTTGCTTCCATTACGCCACTGCGCTAGCTTCTGTGGCCATGAACAAAACCTCGACTCCCAAGAGCAAGGCCGACGCCGCCGAGTCCAATCAGATCGTCCAGTTCGAGCAATCGTTGAACGAGCTCGAACAACTTGTCACGCGCATGGAAGGCGGCGAACTGAGCCTGGACGACTCCCTCAAATCCTTCGAGCGCGGCATCACCTTGTTCCGCAATTGTCAGGGCGCGCTGCAACAGGCGGAGTTGCGCGTGCGCACCCTGCTCGACCCCGAGACCCCGGACAGTGCGCAGGCGTTCGACGACGGCGATTGAGCAAGTTCAGTTGATCAGTCGCAAGCAGATCGGATAGCGGAATGTGCCGTTCCTGCTGATCGAAACAGCCGCCCAGATGCAAAAGCCGAGATTGACGACCCAGAGTATCCAGGCCAGGATCGAGCCGATCACGACGAAGGTGAGTATCGCGCAGATCACGAAGCCGATCAGCACGGTGATCTGGAAGTTGAGCGCTTCCTTGGCTTGATCGACCAAGTAGCGCTTGGTCGGCTGATCCTTGTACACCAGCCACAGCACCAGCGGCACGACGATGAAAAAGAGCAACCCGGAAAGGTGCGTCAGCATGGCGACGTTGCGCTCGTCCGCGGTTTCAGTCGGTGGCGTGGGCGACGGTGGCATTTGATCCGACGGTGTACTCATGGCAGACCCCTTTGGCGGAAAGCTTCACTCTCGACGCCGCCGCGTCGAGTGTCAAGGGGGGCGACGCCAGGGCTTTCCGAGGCGCCGGACCCAGCCCGACGTCTGCGCCCGCCGTCCAGATGTCGAGCAAGACCCGGCATTCTGCGCGGCGGTGACCGCTACTCGCCGGCAATGGTCATGCGGTCGACCAGAATGGAGCCTGTCATGACGCGTGATCGCCGGTCCACATCCTTCCCGACGGCGACAATGCCGGCAAACATGTCGCGCAGGTTGGCCGCGATGGTGATTTCCTCCACCGGGTAGGCGATGGCGCCGTTTTCAACCCAGAAACCGCGTGCACCACGCGAGTAATCACCGGTAATGATGCTGACACCCTGCCCCATCACTTCCGTGACCACCAGGCCGGTGCCGAGTCTTTGCAACAGGGCATCGAAATCGTCGTCACCATGGCCGACGACGAGATTGTGCACACCACCGGCGTTGGCGGTCGAAGCAAGGCCCAGCTTGCGTGCTGAATAACTGCCCAGCAGATACCTCGCCAGCACACCGTCGGCGACCAGCGGCGATTCATGTGTCGCCACACCTTCGGCATCGAATGCCGCCGACGCCGGCCCGCGCGGCAGCAACGGGCGCTCCGTGATGGACAACCACTCGGGAAGAATCCGTTTGCCTTTGGCATCCACCAGAAAACTCGCGTGGCGATATAGCGAGCCGCCGCTCACCGCCGCCAGCAAATGACCGATCAAGCCGCGTGCGACCTCGGGCGTGAACAATACCGGACATTGACGCGTGGAAAGTCGCCGCGCACCCAGAAGCGCCAACGTGCGTTCGGCGGCCTTGCGGCCCAACGCCTGCGCCGACATGAAATCATCGGCTGCGCGCACGCTGTCGTACCAGTAATCGCGCTGCATGCCGTTCTGGTCACTGGCGATCAGCGCGCATGACATGCCGTGCCGCGTGCCCCGCTCGCGACCGACAAAGCCGTGTGAGTTGGCGTACACCCCCAGACTGGAGCCGGCCTGCACCGACGCACCTTCGGAGTTGGTGATGCCCGTCATGTCGCGACCGGCCGCTTCGATCTCGCGACCCAGATCGGCCGCACCGGCCACATCGACATGCCACGGATGCCACAAGTCCAAATCGGGAAAATCGCTTGCCATGCGATCAGCTTCGGCCAGGCCGGCACAGACGTCGTCCTCGGTATGCCGTGCAATCGCACAGGCCTGGTCGATGGTGGCCTGAACGGAGTCGGGATTCAGGTCCGCGGTACTGGCCGTGCCCTTGCGCTGGCCGAAATACACGGTCAGACCGAAACCGCGATCGCGCGTGCGCTCGACCGTTTCGACCTCACCCAGACGCACATTGACGCCCAGACCGGTGTCGATACTGGCGGATACTTCGGCCTGACTGGCGCCGGCCGCCTGCGCACGTCGAATGACATCCTCGGCCAGCTCGGTCAGTCGGTCCAGTTCATCAAGACTCGGGTCGGTGGTTGCAATCTGGTTCATTGCCATCGAATTCCTGTCGGTCATGCAGCAAGCGAAAGAATGCGGGACAATGGCCCGCCGGATTTCAAGGATGGGTTGTTTTGCGCGACGACATCGAACACGAACAAGACGAAGGCCGCCCCAGCCGCAGCCAACGGCGTCGCGACGCGCTGGCCACGCTGACCTTTGCCGAACAGCTGGTGACATTGGCGCCGGCGCAACTTGCCCGACTCGACCTGCCGGAAGACGTACGCGCGGAAATCGACACCGTGCGTCGCATCAAGGCGCACGGCGCGCGCAAGCGCCAGATGGCATTTCTGGCCAAACTGATGCGTCGTCATGACGCGGACGTCTTCGCCACCGCGCACGCGGCGTTGGGTGAAAATCGCGAGGTGCACCACCGCGAAACGGCCGCGCTGCACCGACTGGAAGCACTGCGCACGCGCCTGCTCGACCAGGGCGACGCCGTGATCGAAGAGCTGGTGCAGGACCACCCCGACCTGGACCGCCAACGCCTGCGCTCCCTGGTTCGCCAAGCGCGCGGCGAACAAAAACGCGGCAAGCCGCCGCGGGCCGCGCGAGAGATCCTGCGCTTTCTGCGCGAGCTCTGATCGCCCGCAATGTACCGGGCCGTCGGCAATCGATTTCACGCAGTACCACCAACGGTCATGGCATCCACGCGCAAGCTTGGCTGACCGACGCCCACGGGGACGCTCTGCCCGTCCTTGCCGCAAACGCCGACACCTTCATCCAGCGCCAGATCGTTGCCGACCATCGACACGCGCGTGAGCACATCCGGGCCGGAGCCGATCAATGTCGCGCCTTTCACGGGTCGCGTGACCTTGCCGTTTTCGATCAGGTACGCCTCGGATGCGGAAAACACGAACTTGCCATTGGTGATGTCCACCTGCCCGCCACCGAAATTGACCGCGTACAAGCCCTTGTCCACCGAAGCGATGATCTCCGCGGGGTCGCGTTGACCGGCCAGCATGTAGGTATTGGTCATGCGCGGCATCGGCAGTTGCGCGAACGACTCGCGGCGGCCGTTGCCAGTAGGCTTCATGCCCATCAGGCGCGCGTTGTGCTTGTCTTGCATGTAACCGACCAGCACGCCGTCGTCGATCAGCGTGGTGCAGTTCGTCGGCGTGCCTTCGTCATCCACCGACAACGACCCGCGGCGGCCTTCCAGCGTGCCGTCATCAACCACGGTGATGCCGGATGCGGCCACACGTTCACCCATGCGCCCGGCAAAGGCCGACGTGCCCTTGCGATTGAAATCGCCTTCCAGGCCATGGCCGATGGCCTCATGCAGCAATACGCCCGGCCAGCCCGGACCCAGCACCACGGGCATGGTGCCGGCCGGCGCGTCCACGGCGTCCAGATTGACCAGCGCCACGCGCACAGCCTCCCCGGCCCAGTGTCTGGCACGACCGTTTTTCAGCAATTCACGGTAACCATAACGGCCGCCGCCACCGGCAAAACCCTGTTCACGCCGACCGTTGTGCTCGGCGATCACCTGCACGTTGAGGCGTACCAGCGGACGCACATCGGCGGCCAGGGTACCGTCCGACGCCGCGATCAATACGGTGTCCAGCGTGGCCGCCAGACTCACCACCACCTGTTTGATGCGCGGGTCCAGCGAACGCGCATGGGCATCCACCTCACGCAACACCGCGATCTTGTCCTCGTTGGGAAGGCTGTCAACCGGATCGATGGCCGGATACAGCGCACGCGCGCCGGCCAGGGCCAGCGGCTTGCCGGCGCCATTGCCGTCACGTGCGATGGCACGCGCGGCGCCAGCGGCGTCCAGCAATTGCGGCAGTACGATATCGTCCGAATAGGCAAATCCGGTTTTTTCGCCGGCAATCGCCCGCACACCCACGCCTTGCTCGATGGCATGGCTGCCGTTTTTGACGATGCCGTCCTCCAGCACCCACGACTCGTGACGCGCATGCTGGAAATACAGATCGGCGGCGTCGATGGTCGGCCCGGTCAATTGCGCAAACACGCGCTCCAGATCGGACACGCCCAACCCGCCCGGCGTCAGCAGGCGGTTTTCGGCAATGGCAAGCGAGGATTCCATGCAATACACCTTGGGAAACTTCTTTCGAGATGGGGATTGAGCCGACAAGCTTAAACCCTGCAGCCGTTATCCACCGGAACAAGCAATGGGCAGCGGCGCGGCCCGGGGCCTCGGCAAACCGGCACAGGGTACGCTTCGCGCATCGAAGCGCAAGCGCCGCGTTTCGGGAACCACACACGGTTCGGCGCCTCGTCACATGGCAGTCAGACGCCCCGAAGCGAATGCATGCCGTTGCTTTTCATCGTTTTCCGACAAGATCACCGGATGCATCCCGATGTTGCGGACGCAGAACGACGGTCGCCGTCATGCCCGCCGCCAATTGCGTTCCTGCCGGCAGACTGCGCTTGTCGATACGGATACGCACCGGAATGCGCTGCGCCAGACGAACCCAACTGAAGGTCGGGCTGACATGTGCCAGAAGGTTGCTGGCGTCCGGATTTTGGGCATCCGCGATACCGCGCGCAATACCTTCGACCGTGCCTTTGAAACGCGTACCGTCCATCAGACGGATATCCACCGCCTCGCCCACTTCGACACCAGGCAGTTTGGTTTCCTCGAAATAGCCGTATATCCAGAAGCTGTGACCGCCGATCAGCGCCATGTAGGCCTCTCCGACATGAGCGTAATCGCCCTTGTACACAGTCAAGTTGGTGATGTAACCATCCATTGGTGCCCGCACTTCAGTCCGCGCCAGATCGAGCTCGGCCAGCGCCAGCGTCGCCCGAGCCTGCTCCACGGCCGCCAGCGCCTCGGCCTTGCCGGCATCAGCCTTGCCATGGCTGGCTCGAGCCGCCTGCCATTGAGCATGCGCCGCCGCGGCGGCGGCCTTTGCGTCACTGCGCGCTTCCCTGGAAATCAGATCACCGATTTTCCTGCGGCGCTCCGCTTCGGAGTGGCGCATGGAGTAAGTCGCGCGTGCAGCTTCGACGCCGGCATGCGCGGCCTTGATGTCGGCACCGGCGGCCTGCGCGGCGGCTTCGGCCGCATCGAGGTTGGCCCGGGCCTGCTGCACGGCGTTCCGGAATCGCGTCGGATCGATGCGGAACAAGACGTCTCCCTTGTGAACCGCCTGATTGTCCCTGACCATCACATCCGCGACACGACCCGACACATCCGGCGCCACCTCGACCACGGCGGCGCGCACGCGCGCATCCCGCGTCCACGGCGAGTACATGTAGTGCTTCCACAGTGCCCAGGCAACCACGGCGGCCGCGATGACCACCACGGCGGTGATGACGAAATGGACGACAGTTGCAGGTTTCATGATGTGTCTCATGGAATTTCCGTTACATCGACAGCAGACCGAGTCCGCCAAAAGCAATAAAGAACAACGCAATACGCAACACCGCCGGGTGCCAGACGTGGGCATACCACCCGTAGCGTCCGGCCAGTCGATCAAAAATCCAGACGATGACGGCGCAAAGGACAAAGATCGGGAGCAAGCTCGGAAAAAACGCGCCCATGAATGACAACTCACGCGGCATGAGTCACCTCCCCCTCCGTCAGTGCCTGCGGTGGAACGAACTGCGCCAATACCGCATCCGGGCGCGAAAAGGCGATCTGCAAACGATGCAGATGCCGCATCACGGTCTCCACGCGACAAGTGCCGGCCACCTGCATGGCCGCGGCAATGCAGCGTCGCGCCGCGCCATGGCGGGCGTAATCGGGTTTCTGATACAACATCGAAACGGCATCAATGGTGTCCTTGACCGGTTGCGCCAGTGCCGGGGGCATTGCCAAGAGATCGTGTCGCAAATCCATGATGATGCGTCCGCTGGCAATGACCGACAGCGTCCACCCGAGCAGGTTTTTCGATGTATCGCTGTCGGGCGCGGTGACGGCGATGATCTCCAGGAACTGACCCCGGCTCGCGCTCTCCAGGCGATGACGCGCACCACGCAGAGGATCGTTCGCGGCATGAACGACGCCGCTGCGCAAGCGCTTCAACATGTGGCGATACAAAAACCGGTTCTCGGATGCCGTGGCGAAAATGCTGAACATGGTCGATGCGACAATCAGCCCCGACATCAGCCCGAAAAACGAACTCGTGAAGGTTGGCAAGTCATATTGCATCAGTGTTGCCGGCCGCAGCGGCGCTTCCAGAAATATCATGAAACCGAGCACCGACATGCGCCCGGTCAAATAGGTTGCCGGCCGTGACAGCAGGTAGTAGCCGACAACCAGACACGGCACCAGCAGAGCAGCAAGCGGCACAAAGTCGTCGATACGGGGCATGAGAGCGAACAGACACACGAACGCCGCGATGCCGGAAAAGGTGAACCACTTGGCCATGGTCCTGATCGGCCCCTTGGGATTGACCGGTATCATCGACAAGATCGCGCTGAGGACGCCGCCGAAAAGCATGGCGAACATGCCGCCTTGCCAGCCGGTTTCGATCCAGAACCAGCCCACCGGCAGCAGCACGAGAATCGTGCGAATGAACGCCGACACGCCGGTGACCCAATCATCCCGATTGACGAACCGGGCATCCGGATGGCTGGAACGCCGCCCCACGGACACCGGTTGCGCGAGCCCCTGATAAGCCGCCGCGTAACCTCGCAACTCACGAATGAAGCGCAGACACAATTCCGCGCCAGCCTCGAAGTCGAGCTTCTGCGCCGGATCATCCGCCAGGTCACGACGCACTCTCGCAATCTGTTTCCGGATGGGCGGGCGCGCGTTGTGCAATGCCCGCGACAAGGCCTCCGCCTGCTTCAGTGCAGGCGCGTCGCCATCGATGTCTTCGACGACGTCGGACACGCAGACCAGCAGACCACGCAACCGGCTTGCCGCCTTCGCGTGCCCGATATTGGTCAGGTGACTGAGCAAACGGAACAACGAATGGCAGGTCGTGGACGCCGCCATGAACCGTTGGTTCAGCCGACGCAGGCGCGGGCTGCGTGCGCGCACGCCGGCATCCTCGAACACCGCCGCCACGCGCAATGTTTCCAGTTCACCCACCTGTCGCACGAACGCCAGCAGCGATTCATCATCCGCCTTGATCGCGCTGCGCAGGCTGCCTCGCAAGAACGTCGTGAAATCCGAAAACTGTTTGCGCACCGTATGGCGCAATGCGTTGCTCAAATGTTGCGGAAAGATGCCGTCGATGGTCACGGCGGCCACGATGATGCCCAGCATGACTTCGCTGCCGCGCATGATCGCCGACTGGAACACCTGGTCGGGTGTGTTCACGACCGGAATGGTGACAATCAACGCCGTCACGGCCGCCAGAAGATAACCGTACGATTTGACGAAATACCGATGCGTGGCACCGCCGCCGGCGCAAAGCCCGGTCCATGTCGCCAGGGAAAGCAGCAACAGCACGCGGTTCTGCGCGAACAGCATGATCATCACGATGCCAGCCGCACAGCCGACCAGTGTGCCGAGTGCGCGGTAATAGCTTTTGGCCAGCACCATGCCCGATTGCGGGTACATGACAATGCCGAACGTCAGCATCGCCGTGCCCGGACTGGCCAGGTCGAATCGCATCGCAAGCCAGCCGGTCAGCAAGGTGCCGAAGGCGGCTTTGGCGACGAAAACCCAGTTCGTCCGACTGTCGGCCAGCTCATCGAAAAACTGGTCCCGCCATGTGGTGCGCGCCTGTGGACCGGTCATCATGTCAGACCTTCGACGTCATGCCGGCCGTATTGTCGAGCATGATTTTCAGCAAATCTTCGAGTTTCGCCTGCGCTTTGGCATCGAGCCCGTCCACACTGACGTTCAACAGCTGCGACATGTCCGGAAGGATCGATTCCACAAGCGCATGACCACGCTCGGTCAAACGCAATTTGACCTTCCGTCGATCCTCGACATCACGCGCGCGCGCCAGAAACCCCTTTGTGCACAGGGCGTCACATACCCGAGTGATATTGGCGCCTTTTTCCCCGGACGCCGTGGCCAGTTGCGACGGCGAAATCGTGGCCTCTTCGCTGCCGTACAGCATCATCAGCACGTTGTAGTCGGTGTGATTGATACCGTGCTCACGCAAGCTCGTGTTGCCCGCGTCGTGCACATTGCCGGCAATACGCTTTATCAAGCGTACCAGTACTGCCGGCTCGCGCGGAAACGAGGGAAAGCGCGCGCAAGTGGTATCCACGCGGCGCTCGGTGGCGTCGAACTCATGCATGACAGGCTCCAGCCTCGGAATGAGCCGTTATGATACTTCTATATATTACATATGTAAACTACATACATGACAGTTACATGCCTGCCCGCACAAAAAAACCCGCCACGAGGGCGGGTCGAATCTTGGAGGCCAGGGTCGGAATCGAACCGGCGTACACGGCTTTGCAGGCCGCTGCATAACCACTCTGCC
>CAZSOU010000023.1:0-31436 GCA_964608595.1 uncultured Rhodanobacteraceae bacterium | reverse complement strand
CGTTCTTCTCCGTCTGACCCTTCGCCCACGCGGCGCGCAATACCAGCAGCAACGTCGCGTCGAGCTTGCACTTCATGTCGGCGATCTTGGCCTGCGTCATCTGGAAACTGCCGATGGACTGACCAAACGCCTTGCGGTCACGCGCCCATTCCAGGGTGGCTTCATAAGCGGCGCGCGCAATGCCGATGGCCTGCGACGCGATGCCGATGCGCCCGGCATCCAGCACACCCATGGCGATCTTGAATCCGGCGCCCTCCTCGCCCAGCAGATCGGCCGCCGGACACACGTAGTCGTTGAATTCGATTTCGCAGGTGGCCGAGGCGCGAATGCCGAGCTTGGGTTCGATCTTGCCGCGCGAAAAGCCTTCCTTTTCGGTATCGATGACAAACGCACTGATGCCCTTGGCGCCCTTGTCCGGATCGGTCATGGCAAACAACACGATGTACTTGGCCACGGGGCCGGAAGTGATCCAGCTCTTCTTGCCGTTGATGACCCAGTCACCCGCCTCGTTCTTCACCGCGCGCGTGCGCATGTTGGAAGCATCCGAACCCGACTGCGGCTCGGTCAACGCATAGGCGCCGATGGCTTCACCCGATGCAATGGCGCCAACGTAGGTTTTTTTCTGTTCTTCGGTGCCATTCTTGAGAATACCGTTGCAGAACAGCGAGTTGTTGACCGACATGATGGTCGAGGTGGCCGCATCGGCGGCGGCGATTTCGATCATCGCCAGCACGTAACTGATGGGGTCCATGCCGGCACCGCCGTACTCGGCGGGCACCTCGATGCCCATCAGCCCGAGCTTGCCCATTTCCTGGATGTTTTCCAGCGGAAATTCGCCCGACGCATCGTGCTCGGCCGCCACGGGCGCCACGCGTTTCTGCGCGAAGTCGCGGGCGATGGACTGAATGGAAAGTTGGTCGTCGGTGAAACTGAAGTCCATGAAATCTCCTCGGCCGCGCGAGCGGCGTGAGTGGTACAAAGCGTGATGAAGCGCCGCGTTGGTGACGCTGAAACCGCCATTTTACGTTTTTTGGCCGCGTTTCGCCCGCGCCGGACAGTTGACCGCCTGAAACAACCCGCCTATTCTTTACATCCTTGCATCGCGATAAAAGGATGTGTTCATGGATCTGGCATCGGCCTCCACCCTGCTGCGCCTGTTGGCGGACGCGACGCGCGTGCGCCTGCTGTCGCTGCTTGAACGCGAAGAGCTGACTGTGGCCGAACTTGCCGCCGTGCTGCAACTGGCCCAACCGCGTGTGTCCACCCACCTGGCCAAGCTCAAGGAAGCCGGCCTGGTACATGACCGGCGCGCCGGCGTGTCAGCCTACTATCGCGCCAATACCGGCGCCGATCCGGCGCAGGCGGCATTGCTGGAAACATTGAATGCGAGTGTCGAGGACGCCCTGCTGCATGCCGACGCCGAACGCTTGCCCGCCGTTCTCGCCCACCGCGCCGGTGAACAGGGCTGGGCCGATGCGGTGGCGGGCGACATGGAGCGCCATTATTCCCCCGGCCGCACATGGGAAACACTCGCGCGCGCCTTGCTGCAATTGCTGGCAACCGGCGACGTGCTGGATATCGCTTCCGGCGACGGCGTGACCGCCGAATTGCTGGCACCACATGCCCACTCCATCCTCTGCATTGATGCCGGAGAGCGTGTGACGCAGGCAGCGCGCCAACGTCTCAAGCCGTTCAAGAATGTCGAAGTGCGACAAGGCGACATGCATTCGCTGGACCTTGACGACCGCCGCTTCGACCTGGTGTTGATGCTGCACGCACTGACCTACGCGGCCAAACCGGCGCAGGCCGTCGCCGAAGCCGCGCGAGTGCTCAAGCCCGGTGGCCGGCTGTTGGCCGTCACGTTGGCAAAACACGGTCACAAGACGGCAGTGGCGCCTTTCGATCATCGCAACATGGGTTTTCGACGCGACGAGTTGGCCGCGCTGGCGCGCAAAGCCAAACTGGACGTGGTGCAGTGCGCGGTGATATCGCGTGAACGCAAACCGCCGCATTTCGAAGTGTTGTGCCTGTTGGCACGAAGACCGGAGTGATTTTTCGACGATTCCGCTGCTCCCACCCGTTCGCAACGAAGTATCGACCCGCGAACGGCACAAAGAACCCGGAACCCACCCTTCGGCACGCGCAACGCACCCGACGCCGACGTGTCGACACATCCGGAGCAAACGCATGTTGCCGGATTCACACGCAAACGTGCGGCACGCAACACCGCAACCCTTCCCCAGCCAGTCCGAACCTATTCGACCATGACCACTCATACCCTCCCCTGGCACAATGCCGAGCGCACGCAAACGCTGCTGGATGCACTGGATCGGCGCATCCTGATACTCGATGGCGCGATGGGCACCATGCTGCAAGGTCACCGCCTGGACGAAGCCGGTTTTCGCGGCGAGCGATTTGCGCACGGCTGTGATCATCAGCATGCGCACGCGCATACCCATGGCGACGGTTGCGACCGCGACCTCAAGGGCGACAACGACCTTCTGTCGCTGACGCAGCCGGATATCATCCACGACATTCATGCCTCCTACCTGGATGCCGGCGCGGACATGGTGGAGACCAACACATTCAACGCCACGCGTCTGTCGCAATCGGACTACAAACTGGAACATCTTTCGGGCGAACTCAACCGTGAAAGCGCGCGACTGGCGCGCGCCGCCTGCGATGCGGCTGAAAAGCGCGATCCGTCGCGTCCACGCTTTGCCATCGGCGTGATCGGACCCACCAGCCGTACGGCATCATTGTCACCCGACGTCAACGACCCCGGTTTCCGCAACGTGGATTTCCGGGAACTGGTGGACAACTACACCGAGTGTGCCGAAAACCTGGTGGCCGGCGGCGTCGATGTGCTGATGGTCGAAACCATTTTCGACACGCTCAACGCCAAGGCGGCGCTGTATGCCATCGATGGCGTGTTCACGCACCTCGGCGCCCGCCTGCCCCTGATGATTTCCGGCACCATCACCGACAAATCCGGTCGCACGTTGTCCGGGCAAACGGCCGAAGCATTCTATTACTCGCTGAAGCACGCGCAGCCCTTGTCGATCGGTCTGAACTGCGCACTCGGTGCCGACGACCTGCGCCCGCACATCCAGGCGTTGGCAGGCGTTGCCGAGTGCCGCATCAGCACGCATCCCAATGCCGGCTTGCCCAACGCGCTGGCCGAGTACGACGAAACGCCCGAACACATGTCCAGTGTGCTCGGCGAGTTCGCGCAAGGCGGGCTGGTAAACATGGTCGGCGGTTGTTGCGGCACCACGCCCGCCCACATCGAAGCCATTGCCAACGCCGTGTCGAAGCACACACCCCGCAAACACGCCGCCGCTGCTTGAGACGCGCCCCGGCCCGCCGCGAACGATCCGGCGGGCCGAAGCCCGCCCTTCATCGAGATACCTGTCATGAATCGCCATACCACTCTTTCCGGACTCGAACCGCTGGTCATCACCGAAGACTCGTTGTTCATCAACGTCGGCGAGCGCACCAACGTGACCGGCTCGGCCCGATTCAAACGTCTGATCAAGGAAGACCGCTTCGACGCGGCCGTGGAAGTCGCTCGCCAGCAAGTCGAAAACGGCGCGCAGATCATCGACGTGAACATGGATGAAGGGCTGCTCGATTCCGAAGCCTGCATGGTCCGGTTTCTCAACCTGATCGCCGCGGAACCCGACATCGCACGCGTGCCGGTGATGATCGATTCGTCCAAGTGGAGCGTGATCGAGGCCGGCTTGCGATGCCTGCAGGGCAAGGGCATTGTCAACTCGATTTCACTCAAGGAAGGCGAGGACGAATTCCTCGAGCATGCAAGCAAAGTCATGCGCTACGGCGCCGCCGCCGTAGTGATGGCATTCGACGAGAACGGCCAGGCCGACAGTGTGGAGCGGCGACTGGAAATCTGCGGGCGTTCGTACGACTTGTTGACCGGGAAGCTCGGCTTCCCGCCCGAGGACATCATTTTCGATTCCAACATTTTTCCGGTTGCGACCGGCATCGACGAGCACGCCGACAATGCCGTCGATTTCATCGAAGCGGCGAAGGAGCTGAAAAAGCGCTATCCGCTCTCGCACATTTCCGGTGGCGTCTCCAACGTCTCGTTTTCGTTCCGCGGCAACAATCCGGTACGCGAGGCCATCCACAGCGTATTCCTGTACCACGCGATCAAGGCCGGCATGGACATGGGCATCGTCAATGCCGGCCAACTGGCGATTTACGACCAGCTGGACGACACGCTGCGCGAACGGGTCGAGGACGTGGTGTTGAATCGCCGCGACGACGCCACCGAACGGCTGATGGAAATTGCCGGCAAATATCAGGGTTCCGGAGACGCGGAATCCGGGACAAATGACAAACTGGCCTGGCGTGAACTGCCGGTGGCGAAGCGTCTTGAACACGCACTGGTGCACGGCATCGATCAATACGTGATCGAAGACACCGAAGAAGTGCGCAAGAGCGTCGACAAGACGCTGGAAGTCATCGAGGGCCCGTTGATGGACGGCATGAACGTGGTCGGCGACTTGTTCGGCGCCGGCAAGATGTTTCTGCCACAGGTGGTCAAATCCGCGCGCGTGATGAAGAAGGCCGTGGCCTATTTGTTGCCGTTCATGGAGGAAGAAAAGAAACGCAGCGGCGAGACCAGCAAGTCCAACGGCAAGATCGTCATGGCCACGGTCAAGGGCGACGTGCACGACATCGGCAAGAACATCGTCGGCGTGGTGCTGGCCTGCAACAATTTCGACGTGATCGACCTGGGCGTGATGGTGCCGGCACAGAAACTGCTGGACACGGCCATCCAGGAAAACGCCGACATGGTGGGCGTTTCGGGCCTGATCACCCCGTCGCTGGAAGAAATGTGTCATGTCGCCAGCGAAATGAAACGTCGTGGCATGAAGCTGCCGCTGCTGATCGGCGGCGCCACCACCTCGCGCGCGCATACCGCGCTGAAAATCGAGCCCAACTACGACGCCGGCACGGTGTGGGTGAAAGACGCCTCGCGCGCCGTCGGTGTGGCGCAATCATTGGTCAGCAAGGCAAAAGTCGCCGAATACCTGGACAAGATCCGCGCCGAATATGCCGACGTGCGGGAACGCCGCGCCAAGCGCGGGCCACGCAAAAAACTGGTCACGCTGGAAGCCGCACGCGACAATGGCTTCAAACGCGACTGGAACGACTACACGCCCCCCATCCCCAGGCAGCCGGGCATCCAGGTTTTCGACGACTACCCGCTGGAAACGCTGTGCAAAACGATCGACTGGACGCCGTTTTTCCAGGCATGGGAGCTGCACGGGCACTACCCGGCCATTCTGACCGATGATGTGGTCGGTCCGCAGGCGACCGAACTTTTCGACGATGCCCAGGCGATCCTGAAACGCATCGTCGAAGAAAAATGGCTGACGGCCCGCGCGGTGATCGGGTTCTGGCCTGCCAACCGGATCGGCGACGACATCGAGATTTATCAGGAATCGGGCGACGTGCTCGAGGTGCTGCACCACCTGCGCCAGCAGGCGGACAAACCCGTCGATCGGCCCAACTTGTGTCTTTCGGATTTCGTGACGCCCAAGGAAGCCGGCAAGGAAGACTGGGTGGGCGGTTTCGCGGTTACCGCCGGGCACGGGATCGAGGAGCATCTGGAGCGCTTCAAGGCCGACAACGATGATTATTCGGCCATCATTCTGAAAGCACTGGCCGATCGTCTGGCCGAAGCGTTTGCCGAGCACATGCACCAACGCGTGCGGCGCGAATTCTGGGGTTATGCCCCGGAAGAGGAGCTCGACAACGATGCCTTGATCAACGAGGAGTACCGCGGCATCCGCCCCGCGCCCGGCTATCCGGCGTGTCCCGATCACACGGAAAAAACCACGCTGTTCAAGCTGCTGGACGTAACGGCGAACACCGGCATCGAATTGACCGAAGGGTTTTCCATGTATCCGGCGGCCGCCGTGTCGGGGTGGTATTTCAGCCATCCGGACAGTCAGTATTTCGTGGTCGGGCGGCTGACGCGCGAGCAAGTGACGGACTATGCCGAGCGCAAAGGCTGGAGCATGGCCGAAGCCGAACGTTGGCTGGCGGCCAATCTCGATTACGACCCCGACTGAACCGCGTTCGCGGCGTGTGCCTGCCGAGCCGGGGGCGGCATTGCACGGTTCCGGGCATCCATGCCGCTATGCGCGAGATCGAGACCCATGCCATGATGACGCTGCATGGTCGCCCCGCAGCGGCGGGCGCATGCCGCAACCCTTCGTATCCGGCAAGACGGTTTCGACATGGCGACAGGCAGGATTCACCACATCTGGTCCAGCGTTCTGCTGGCGGCGGTTTTTCTGATCGCCTACTACGCGCTGACGTTCGGCGTCACGGCACCTGCGGACCCGGCCAATGCGCCGCAATGGCAGCAGTACCTGCCGTTTCTGAAAAAACTGTGCATGGCGCTGTTCGCGATCATGATCATCCGCCTGGCCGGCAAGCTGGTCGAGCGTTGGGTCGACAAGTCGCGCAACAGCCAGGGTGTGCGCTACAACCTCGTGCGCCTCACGCGGTTGGTGACGTTCGTGTTGATCGCCATCGTCGGCATCTCGTTCCTGTTCCAGAACCTGTACGCGGCGGCGGTCAGCTTCGGTGTCATTTCGCTGGTACTGGGTTTCGCCCTGCAGGCACCGATCACGTCGTTCATCGCCTGGCTCTACATCGTTTTTCGCCACCCTTATCGCGTCGGCGACCGCATCCAGCTCGGCGACATGAAGGGCGACGTGCTGGAAATCAATTATCTGGATACGTTGATCCGCGAGTTCAGTGGCGACTACCTCGGCAACGACCGCACCAGCGGTCGCCTGATCCATTTTCCCAACAGCATCGTGCTGAAGTCGCAGGTGGTCAATTATTCGGGCCCTTTCCATCCTTTCATCTGGAACGAAACCGCGATCCAGATTGCCTACACCAGCGATCTCGCCTTCATCGAAGCCTGCCTGGCGGAAGCCGCCGACGCCGATTTCGCCGAGCGATATGCCAACCGCGAGGCTGACCACCACAACACCGCAGCGGCCGTGTATTTTCGCGTCAACACCTATGCATGGCTGGAAGCGGTGGTGTCCTACCCCGTGGAGCCGCATGACACCACCGGCCGACGCAACCGCATCCTGCGGCGTGCCTTGCCGGCGATGAACCAGGAGCCGGACAAGGCCCAGTTCCCGCAAGGCGTCGCGCGCTGAAGAGTCGAGCGGCGTTTTAAGCCGAACTCAGCGCGGACAATGTGGCGCGCCGCCACGCGCCATGATGCGTACGCCCCGGGCCATCGCATCGGCCAGTGCCGTCAAACCCTGCTGGTGACCGGCGACCAACGCATCGTAACCCTGGCCAACCGATTCGCGAATGGTCGTTGTGCACTCCAGCGACGGCGTCTTGCCGTCATGTTCGCCCGTGACGTCGATACTCCATGTCGCCGCCAGCAACGTGTACTGCGAGGGCACCGATTCGAACCGATTGACGTCCAGATGCACGCGATAGGTCGGTACCTCCTGATTGGCGGCAAGGCCGTACACATCCTGGGTGTGCAATTGCTTGCTCATTTCATCGGAAATCACGGTATGAATCTCGTCACCCAGCGGCGCGATCCATTGTCGATTTTCCAGCAGCGCCACACTGCCCCGCCCCTGACGCACGATGATTTGCGGCTGATCCACTTGTGCGGGAATGGTCACCGGCAAGACGGAAATCCGGTAGGGGGCCGCCGCCTCGGATGCCGCGGGCGGTGCCGAAGCCGGCGGCACCAGGGTGTAAAAGTGGATCGGCGCCGAAGCACACGCGGCCAACGCCAACGCCAGACAGACAACAGACATGTATCGGACCGGGCGCATCATGGCTGACTCCGTGGTGGCGGTTGGGATGGGGATGGCTGATACGGCTCGACCGGCGTTTTGTCCCCCTTTCGGCCACGCAGCAGCGCCTCGGGGTGCCGCGACAGATAGTTGGTCAACACTCGCAACGAGCGCGCCGCGCGCTGCATTTCCTGCAACGTCCGGCCGAGGTTGTTGCGCAATGGCGAGCCACCCGACAGCGCGCCAGTGGCCGCGTCCAGCGTCTTCTGTGCCTGTTCGAGCGTCGACTTCGCCTGCGGAGCCAACTGGTGATTGAACTGGTCCAGCAGGCCATGCAATTGCGTCAGGCTGGCATCCAGCTGTGTCCCGAGATCGTCGAACGGAATCTTGTGGACCTTGTCCACGATGTCGGCCACCTGTTGCTGCAGCTTGTCGAAACTGCCGGCAACGGTGGGCACGACCAGCGGGTCCAGCTGACCGTCGAATGCCACCTTCGGCGCTTTCGGAAAGAAGTCCAGCGCGACATACAGCTGCCCGGTCAGCAGGTTGCCGTTACGCAACTGCGCGCGCAGACCGTGCTTGACCAGGATCCCCAGCAACGCACCCGGATTGTCGTTGCCGGTACGCTCGATGAAGCGTCGGTTGGCCTTGCCGATACGCTGCGGATAGATGACGGCGGTGACATCGGCCGGAAAGCGCTTGGTCTCGGAATCGAAGTCCAGCGACACGCCCGTCACCTTGCCCAGGTCGATGCCGAGGAAATCCACCGGCGCGCCCACGGCCAGACCGCGCACCGATTGATGGAAGCGCATCCGCAGACGCACCGGCGGCCCGTCAGGCGGCTTCATCGCCAAATTCTTGTCGTCGAACAGCTTGAAGCGTGTGTTGGCCGCTGCTTCTTCAGTCGCGTCGCTACCGGCCGGCGCCTGGAATGCCACGCCGCCGGATACCACCGTCGCCAAGGATTCGGTGTTGACCTTCAGACCGCCCGCTCCCACGGACACATCCACGCCGCTGGCATTCCAGAAGCGCGAATCGGCAGTCACGAACTTGTCATTCGGCGCCTTGACGAACAATTGCAACGTGACACCCTTGCCATCCTTGTCGAGATGGTAGGCCACCACGCGCCCCACCTGGATGCGCCGGAAGTACACCGGCGAGCCGATATCCAGCGAGCCCAGATCATCGCTGGCCAGCAGAAAACTGCGTCCCGCCTCGGCATGTGTCAGCGGCGGCGGTTTTTCCAGACCTTTGAAATGATCCTTGTATTGCTTCGATCCTCCGGTATCGGCACCGATGAACGATCCGGAAAAAAGCGTACCCAGGCCGGACACGCCGCCCAGCCCGATGCGCGGTCGCACGACCCAGAAGCGGCTGCCTTCGGTGGCAAAGCTCTCGGCCCGCTGGTCCAGCGCCACCTTGACCAGCACCTTGGAGCGGTCATCGTTCAATTGCAGACTCTGCACCTTGCCGATGACCACGTTTTTGTACTTGACCTCGGTTTTTCCAGCCGTGATGCCCTGCGCGTCCTGAAAACTGATGACGATCTCGGGCCCGGCCGACAGCCACGCCGAAATCACCAGCGACAAGCCGATCAATGCCGCCACCAGCGGCACCAGCCAAATCAACGACACGGTCCAGCGGCGCTTGCGCACCTTGGCCGGTGGCGGGATATCGTCGTCCCGGTCGTGCGTGTCTTGCGAATCAGTCATGAAGTTTCCCGTTCGTCTCCACGGCGCCATCCCAGATCATGCGTGGATCAAAGCTCATGGATGCAAGCATGGTAAGCACAACCACCAATGCAAACCAGATCACGCCGGGCAACGGCTCCACGCGTGCCAACGGCCCCAGTTGCACGACACCGGTGAGCAGCGTCACCACGAACACGTCCAGCATGGACCAATATCCCATGACTTCGACAATCCGGTACAGCCGCGAACGTTGCCGCGCCGGCCAGGGCGTACGACGTCGTTGCACGCTGATCAACAGCCAACCCAGGGCGATGAACTTGAGCACCGGCACCATGATGCTGGCGAAAAACACGATCACGGCCAGATCCGGCGAGCCGACGGCCCACAACTGCATCACGCCGCTCAAAATGGTGTTGTCTTCGGTGGAAAACAGGCTGGCAGTGCGCATGATCGGCACGATATTGGCCGGTAGATACAAGATGATGGCGGCGATCAGCAAAGCCCAGGTGCGCGCGATACTGTTCGGCTTGCGCCGATGCAGACTGGCGCCGCAACGCGGACACGCACCGACCCGCCCTCGCGCCTGCTCGCAACGACATACCTGACCGCAAACATGGCAGCCGATCAGGCCCAGCCGGGTTGCCGTCGGCAACGGCTGATGCGCGGCGCTCATGCGTCGCTCTCCATCGGTTGGCGCCACAAGTCATGCGTATCCCAGGAGGCCAGCGCCGTGATCAGCACCATCAGGACGCCGAAACCCCACATGCCGATATCCGGCGTCACGTCGAATACCGACTGCAGCTTGACCACCGCGACCAGGATGCCAAGCATCAGCACCTCGATCATGCTCCACGGATGCAGCCACTTGAGCAGCCGCACGACCTGGATCAGCCCCGGCGGCCGGCGCCCCGACACGACAAATCCGCAGGCCCAGGTCAGCAACAGCAGCTGCAACAACGGTGCGAAAAAAAGCGTCGCCGCCACCAGTGCGGCCACCACACGCACATGCTCGTCCCACGCCGCCACGACGGCGCCCCACAACGTGGACGAACTGGTGATGCCACTGGCACCGATGGTGACAATCGGCCAGGCGTTGGCCGCCACCCACACGATCAGACCGGTGATCGACAGCGCCAGCACGGCATTCACGGTCAGGCGCTGGTGCCGATACAGAACGGCGCCGCAGCGCACGCAACAGGCACGTTCGCCACGCGCCAGCGGGTGGCGCCGATACACCGCGTCGCAATGTTCGCAAATCACCAGTGATGATGCGTCCGGACCCATGCGTGGACTTACCCCAACTGCCAGTCGTCGAGTGCATTATCGTTCATGTCCACGTCGCCTGCAGGCCACCGCGGCGGTTGCTATCCTTCAAGACCCGCCCTGCCCGACATTCCGGATTGATGAGCATGCCGCAGCCCGACACCCACGTGTTCGACATCACCCGGGACAACTTTGAAAAAGATGTCCTGCAAGCCTCCGTGAAAACACCCGTGCTCATGGATTTCTGGGCCGAATGGTGCGGCCCGTGCAAGGCCCTGGGCCCGCTGCTCGAAAAAATGGCCGACGCGTGGCAAGGCGCATTTCGACTGGGCAAGGTGGATGTGGACAAGGAGCAGGAGCTGGCGGGCGTGTTCGGCATTCGCAGCATCCCCACCGTCATGCTGATCAAGGACGGCAAACCCGTGGACGGCTTTGCCGGTGCGCTGCCGGAAGGACAGCTGCGTGAATTCCTTGGCAAGCATCTGCCGGCGCCCGCCATTGCCGGAACCGACGCCACTCCCGTGCCGGATCCGACCGTATCGCCCGAGCGACAGGAATCACCGGCCCAGGCTATCGAGCGTCTGCGCCGCGAAATCGACGAACAGCCGGACCAGTCTGCATTGCAACTGGATTTGATCCAGGCACTGCTGCAATCAGGCCAGGCCGACGCGGCCGAAAAGGCACTGGACGATCTGCCGGCCGAGGTCCGTGCCGATGCGCGCGTCGACGTTTTGCGCAATCAACTGGAATTGGCGCACACCCTCGCGGACGCGCCTTCCATCGACACGTTGCAGCAACGCATCGAAACCGACGCCGATGACTGGGCCGCGCGTGACCTGCTTGGCGTGCACCTGTTGCTCGGCAAGGATCCGCAAGCCGGTCTGGAGCAGTTCCTGTACATCCTCGAACATCATCGCGACTGGCAGGATGGTCAGGCCAGAAAGCGGCTTCTGGCCGCATTCTCGATGCTCGACGACGCGGCGCTGGTGGGTCGCTTTCGTCGGCGCATGGCGTCATTGCTGTTTTGACAAGGCGCTGACCCACTCCAATGCGCGCCTCCACTTTCCGACGGCTGATGAACCTGTGGCCGCCGTTTCTCGTCAACGCGATCCACGTCCTGTCGATCAGCGACGACTGGAGCCGCGCGCATGTGCGGCTGAAATTGCGGCCGTGGAACCACAATTACGTCGGCACCCAATTCGGCGGCAACCTGTTTGCCATGACCGATCCGTTCTGGATGCTGCTGACGCTGCATCAACTGGGACGTGATTACTACGTGTGGGACAAGGCTGCCAGCATCGAATTCGTGGCGCCGGGACGCGGTGATGTGCACGCCCGATTCCACCTGCCCGCCCACGTGGTCGATGAATTGCGTGCCGAGGCCGCCCATGACGGCAAGGTCCTGCACTGGTTCGAAACCGATATCACCACCGAGACCGGTGACGTCGTGGCGCGCGTACGCAAGCAGATCTATGTACGCCGCAAACCCGCGGCGCGCAGGCAGGCGGATGCAACGCAACCATCACGGCAGACCGAGTCGAGCCGCGGACGGTAATTCGAGAAGCGGTATGTTCGCGTCTACCCGGCGTTCGAGCTGACAAGGCCGAATCGACCTGCGAGCCTGAAAAAAGGCGACCGCCAAGCAAGCGTCGACGGGCTCACGCGCGTCTCTTGTCGTCCGGTGCAGCGCCTTTCTGCAGCGCGGCAAAGGTTCGCGCGCGACGACGTACGGGCGACAACATGTGCCAGTCCCCTTCGGCATCCTGCATTTCGATGCTGACTTCCGATCCCATGCGTTCACACAGATCCGTGGCGAGGCGAAAAGCGGCCATGATCGCCTCGTTCTTGGTCGGCCAGCTTTCCACTACCGTATGGGCGCGTCGTACGACCCATGGTTCCCCCTCGGCGGCAAAAGGGATGAAAAGTGCCAAAGTTGAATGTTCCATGACGTTCGCTCCTGCATTGCGAAGCTGGTACGCAACGACCCATTGCTCGTGGATCTCCCTCCCAAGTCTGTTATACGTCGGTTCAGGTATGTATGCAAGTTTTTTTTCCACGCGGAATTCGCAAGGAAAACAACGAAATTTCCGTGGATGACGTTGATCTCGTCTGTCGCCGGACGGCTCGATGTCAGGGACCGGAACAACGCGAAAACAAACCCGCCTCATGACCTTCGACACTGTATGCTTGTAGGGTTTGCAGCCTAGTCTCGACGGTTATCATGCGCGTCGTCCGCCGCCGTCGCGACAGTTTGCGTCACCACATCCGCTTTGCTGCCGGGAGCTGTCCCGGTATTTCATCAGAGGGAGAACTCATGTCCAGTCACCTGATCAAACCGATGGCCCTGGCAATTGGCGTCGCGCTGGCAATGTCCGGTTGCGGCAATGCCGCACAAAACGCCGACTCGGCGTCGAACACCTCCAGCACGGCCACCGCATCCAGCACCACGGCGGCCAGCACGGCCACCGCGCAATCGGCGCCGGCGTCGGCATCCACTGTCGAGATCCCGTCGGATCAACCCATTGCCTTCACCCTCGACAAGAACTACGACCCGTGTACGGACTTTGCCGACTACGTGAACGCAAAGTGGAACAAGGCCAACCCGATTCCCTCCGATCAGACGCGCTGGGGCGCCTTCGGCGTTCTGCATCACAAGAGCATGTTGCAGCAGAAGAAGATTCTGGAAGATGCATCCTGGCTCGCCAAGCACGACAAGGGCTCGAAGTTGCAGCAGAAACTCGGTCACCTGTATGCCGCCGGCATGAATACCGACGCCATCAACAAGCTCGGCTATGACCCGATCAAGCCGAAACTTGCCAAAATCGATGCGCTCAAGAACACGGCCGATATCGTCGACTTCATCGACAACAGCTACGCCGAGGGCGACGGCTACGTCTTCAACTTCGGCGCGAGTGCCGATTTCAAGGATGCCACCAAGCAGATCGGCTACGTGACGCAGAGCGGCCTGGGCCTGCCCACGCGTGCCTACTACACCGAAGACAAGTACCAGGACATCCGCGATGCCTATCTCAAGTACATCGCCAAATCGCTGGAACTGATCGGCACGCCTTCCGACAAGGCGGAGAAACAGGCACAGTCCGTGCTCGACTTCGAAACCAAGCTGGCCAAGGCGTCGCTGTCGCCGACCGAACGTCGCGACCTCGACAACCAGTACAACTTCGTCAGCGTGGCCGATGCCGACAAGATCAGCCCGCACTTCAGCTGGGAAAAGTTTTTCAAGGCGCAGGGTGTGGATGTCGGCGACGGCTTCTCGCTGTCGCAGCCCAAGTTCATCGCCGAATTCGACAAACTGCTGGCCAACGCGCCCGCTTCCGATTGGCAGGCCTATCTGAAATTCCACCTGGTCAGCTCGGCATCGCCATACCTGAGCAAGGACTTCCAGGACAACCGCTTCAACTTCTACGGCAAGACCCTGGGCGGCCAGCCGGAACAGAAAGACCGCTGGAAGCGGGTGATCGGAGCGGTCAACGGCGCCATGGGCATGGGCCTGGGCCAGTTGTACGTGAAAGACTATTTTTCGCCGCAAGCCAAGGAGCGCGCCGAAGAACTGGTGTCGAACGTGCGCGACGCACTCAAGACCCATATCGAGAATCTCGACTGGATGAGCGACACCACCAAACAGAAGGCGCTGGAAAAATGGAAGCTGTTCCTGCCCAAGATCGGTTACCCCGACAAGGGCGAATGGCGTGACTGGAGCGGCCTGACGATCGAACCGGGCCACTGGTTCGCGAACATGGAAGCGGCCAGCAAATACAACTACCACTACAACATCGACAAGATCGGCACCAAGACGGATCGCAAGGAATGGCACATGACGCCACAGACGATCAACGCCTATTACAGTCCGAGCACCAACACCATCAACTTCCCGGCCGCGATTCTGCAGCCGCCGTTCTTCTATGCCAATGGTGATGATGCGGTCAACTACGGCGGCATCGGCTTCGTCATCGGCCACGAATCCAGCCATGGTTTCGACGACCAGGGCAGTCAGTTCGACGGTCACGGCAATCGTGTCGACTGGTGGACCAAGGAGGACAAAAAGAATTTCGACGAACGCACCGGCGCCCTGGCCAAGCAGTACAGCGCCTACGCTCCGATCAAGAGCAAGCCGGATCTGCACGTCAACGGCAAGCTCACCCTCGGCGAGGACATCGGCGACCTGGGCGGCCTCAACATTGCCTACACCGCGTTGCAGACCGCGCTCAAGAACAATCCGGAAGAGGCCGACAAGAAGATTGACGGTCTTACCCAGGATCAGCGTTTCTTCCTGAGCTCGGCCCGTGTGTGGGAAGGCACGGCACGTGACAAGACCGCGGAGCTGCTGCTCAATGTCGATCCGCATGCCCCGGCCAAGATCCGTGCGTTTGCCTCGGCGTCGAACATGCCGGCATTCTCCAAGGCCTTTCAGTGCAAGCCCGGTTCGAAGATGAATCGCAAAAACCCGGTGAAGATCTGGTAAGCGATTGCAAGCCAAGGCGCACGCCCTCGGGCGTGCGCCTTTTTTTATGGGCAGGGACACACCCGCGGCCCACAAGCTGGCCGACAACTGGCAGAATGGCCGGATGCCCCGCAAGCGCAAACAAGCCGACAAACCCAAGTCCCACCGCCTGACCGCCCTGCTCCGGTTGTGGCCTTTTTTACGCCCGCACAAATGGTTGGCGCTGGGCTGGCTGGTGTTTCTGGGCCTGTCATCGTCATCATCGCTGTTCTTGCCGGTGGCCGTCCGACACGTGATCGACCACGGTTTTTCCGGCAACGATCCGACAGTCATCAATCGCACCTTCCTCGCCCTTTTCGCCGTGGCCGTGGTGCTGGGGCTGACGTCTGCCGCACGCTATTTCTGCATCACGTTGCTGGGCGAGCGCTCGCTGGCATCGCTCCGACGCGCGTTGTACCGGCACCTTATTCATCTCGACACCGGCTTTTTCGAAAGTGCGCGCGTGGGTGAGCTGATTTCGCGGCTGGGCACGGATACCGAATTGGTGCAGACGCTGGTCGGATCCAGCATTTCCATGGCCTTGCGCGCCGTGGTGATGATCATCGGCGCCACCGCCATGATGATATGGACCAGCCTGTATCTGGCCGGGTTGACGGCCCTGGTGATCCCCCTGGTCATGGTTCCGCTGCTGATATTCGGCAAGCGTGTGCAGCGTTTGTCGCGTCACAGCCAGGATCGGTTGGCCGATGCCGCCGCCATTGCCAACGAAACCCTCAACGCCGCGCCCACGGTGAAGGCGTATTCGCGCGAGCCGGTGGAAACACACCGCTACGGCGAGGCCATCGCCCTGGCACTGTCCACGGCACGCCGTCGCATCGGCATGACCGCCGGCTTGACGGCATCCATCATCACGCTGGTGTTCGGCGCGATCACCTTCGTGCTCTGGGCCGGCGCGCGCGAAGTATTGGCCGGAACCATGGATGTCGGTGTACTGGCGCAGTTCGTGATGTATGCCGTGTTCGCCGCAAGTTCCGTCGGCTCGATCAGCAGCGTCATCGGCAGCGTGATGCGTGCCGCCGGCGCCATGGAGCGCATCGACGAACTGCTGTCGGCCATGCCGGGCATCGCGTCGCCGACCCGACCCGAAGCACTGCCGTCGCCGTTTCATGGCGCGATCCGGTTCGATATGGTGAATTTTCATTATCCGACGCGCCCGAATACGTCGGCACTGGAAAATTTTTCACTTGCCGTCCAGCCAGGTGAAACGGTGGCCCTGGTCGGTCCGTCCGGCGCCGGGAAGAGCACCGTATTCAACCTTCTGCTGCGGTTCTACGATCCGCAAAACGGTACGATCACGCTTGACGGCGTGGATTTGCGCGCCATGACCCTGCCCGACCTGCGTGGCGCCATGGCGCTGGTGCCGCAGGAAACGGTGATATTTGCCGGCACCGCGGCCGACAACATCCGCTTCGGCCGCGCCGACGCCAGCCTCGAGGAGGTGCAGACTGCGGCCATGGCAGCCGAAGCCGATGGCTTCATTCGAGCGCTCGACGGCGCCTACGACGCCAACCTGGGAGAGCGCGGCGTGCGCCTGTCCGGCGGACAACGGCAGCGCATCGCCATCGCGCGCGCCATCCTGCATGACGCACCGATTCTGCTGCTGGACGAAGCCACCTCGGCACTGGACGCACAATCCGAAGCGGCCATCCAGCAGGCCCTGGCGCGCCTGGAACACGGTCGCACCACGCTGGTCATCGCCCATCGCCTGGCCACGGTGCAACGCGCCGACCGCATTATCGTGATGGATCAGGGCCGTATCGTGTCGCAAGGCACACACGACAGCCTGATCGCCGAGGATGGCCTGTACGCCGAATTGGCCAGACTCCAGTTCGCCGCCTGAATTGCATAGTTGCATGATCAGCGCCCGCAGGGCGGCTCTGGCCCGGCGCGCGTGGCCGCATCACGCAAAACGTTCGAATGGCACCCTGCTGCGGCAGCGCGGGCACGGCACATGCCCGCTTGTCCGTACCACGCTCGTTTGAACAGGAATCAACCTTCGGTCAACGCGCTGCTCTGCTCCTCGATGCGTTTCAAGAGCTCCTTCCACGATTTGACGAAAGCCGCCGCGCCGTCGACCTGCAACTTGTGCGCCAGCGCGTCGATGTCGATGCCGGCATCGACGAATTGTTTGAGCGTGGCTTCGGCTTCACTGCTGTCGGTGGACATCGTGCCGTCGAGTTTGCCGTGGTCGGCCAATGCCTTGATGGTCTTGCCGGGCATGGTATTGATGGTATCGGGAGCGGCCAGATGGGTGACGTACAGGGTATCCGACGCCTTCGGATCCTTGGTGCCGGTACTGGCCCAGAGCAGTCGTTGCGGCAACGCTCCGGCCTTGGCCAGCTTTTGCCAGCGCTCGGAATCCAGCATGTCCAGGTAGGCGCGGTAGACGCGGCCTCCCATGGCAATGCCGAGTTTGTTGTGCATGTCTTCCGGCACTTCATCCTGCACGGCGACGTCCCAGCGACTGATGAACACCGAAGCCACCGAACCCACCTTGGGGTCGAGTCCGGCCTCGATGCGTCGTTCGATGCCGCGCATGTAAGCCTCCGCGACAGCCTGATATTGTTCGCGCGAAAACAGCAATGTCACATTGATCGGCACACCGGCAAAAATGGACTCTTCGATCGCCGGCACGCCTTCGGCGGTTCCGGGAATTTTCACGAACAGGTTCTTGCAGTCCGCTTGATGATGAATGGACGAGGCTGCATCGATGGAGCCGGCCGTGTCATTTGCCAGCAGCGGCGACACCTCCATGGAGACCCATCCGTCGACACCGTCGGTTTCCTGGTGGGCGGGTTCGAACAACTTGGCGGCGCGGCGCAAATCCTCCAGAGCCAGCTCCATGAACAACTTTTCACCGGACTTGCCCTGGCCGACTTTTTCGCGAATGCCCTCGTCATAGGCATCGGTGCCGTCGATGGCTTTGTCGAAAATGGTGGGGTTGGAGGTCAACCCGGTCAGCGAATACTCCTTGATGTGACGCTCCAGCGTGCCGTCATCGAGAATGTCGCGGGTGATGTTGTCCAGCCACAGGCTCTGTCCGAGATCATGCAGTTGTCGAGTCGTGTTCATGAAACCTCCGAAATACGATGAGTACTTTTCGATGTGCCGGTTCAATATGCGACTACATCGCGCCGGATTCAATCGACACGCAAGAAAAAGCCCGCGCCGGGGGGCGCGGGCCTTCAGGTTGCATGGTTCGATGCAGCTTATTCGGCCGCGGCAACGGCGGAAGCCTGTGCTCCCTTCGGGCCTTCTGTCACCTCGAAGCTGACGCGCTGACCTTCCTTGAGACTGCGAAAACCGGTGGCATTGATGGCCGAGTAATGCACGAACACGTCATCACTGCCATCTTCGGGTGCGATGAACCCGAAACCCTTGGCGTCATTGAACCACTTGACTGTACCAAAACTCATTTCTGAAACCCCTCACGTGAATCGATTGCACGAGATCGAACAGCCCTGTTCCTGCGCAATACCGTGCAATGTCAAGTATTGCCGCGTTTTCGTGTCGATTGCAAGACGCCTGACGCACAAATCGAAAAGATTGTCATGAAGGCACAAGTGCCATGAGTACCGGAGTCAGGTCGAAGCCATGTTTTCGAGAATGGTCGGGACGTGTGCCGTGGCCGCTTCGAGATGCGCAAAAATTTCATCCACACTGATTTCCGGAGCCTGCTTCGGATCGCAACCGGCGGCCCAGTTCGCCACCAACGCCACACATGCGTAATCGATCGCCAACTCGCGAGCAAGAACGGCTTCGGGCATGCCGGTCATGCCCACCAGATCGCAACCGTCACGGCGCATGCGCGCGATTTCGGCACGCGTTTCCAGACGCGGGCCCTGGGTGGCGCCGTAGCAGCCGCCATCGACAACCGACACATCGGCTTTCGCTGCCGCGTCCAGCAAGTCCTGACGCAGCGCGGGGCTGTAAGGTTCACTGAAATCGACATGCCGCACTTCGGCACCATCCACATCGCAGAAGCTGCTGGCACGACCATGGGTATAGTCGATGATCTGATCCGGCACGGCAATTGCCCGCGGCGCCATGTCGTCGCGAATGCCGCCCACGGCATTGATGCCGATGATCTTGCGCACGCGCAGGTGATGCAGGGCCCAGATATTGGCGCGGTAATTGACACGATGCGGCAACCATTGATGATCTTCACCGTGGCGCGCCAGGAACGCCACGCGATGCGGTCCGACCCGCCCCGTCACGATTTTCGCCGACGGCGCGCCAAACGGCGTCTCCACGGCATGCCGCTCGGCACCTTCCAGGGCTGCCAGGCGGTAAAAGCCGCTGCCGCCGACAATGCCGAAATCCATGTCGGTATCAGGCTTTTCCATTCCCTACTCCCCGCTCTCCGCCGCCAGCGCGTATATCGCCGGCAGGTTGCGTCCCTGTTCGTGATAATCCATGCCGTAGCCGAACACGTAGCGATCAGGCACGTCGACGCCGTTGAAATCGGCCGCGATGCCGCCCACGCGACGCCCATGCACCTTGGTACACATGGTGGCAATCAGCACGCGCGCAGCGCCCATGTCCAGGCAGGCATCGCGCACGGCCTTGAGCGTGTGGCCCTCGTCCAGAATGTCATCGGCCAGCAATACGTTGCGGCCGCTCAGATCCATCTGCGGTTTGCGCAACCAACGCAACTGACCGGCACGATTGTCGTGGTAGCGCGTCGCATGCACGTAATCGAACTGGAGATCGGCGCGAACGCTCATGGCCAACTGTGCGGCGAACACCAATGCACCATTCATCACGGTCATCAATATGGCGGAATCGCCATCGAGCGCCGCGTCGACCTCGACGCCCATGCGCTTGATGGCGGCACGCACGGCGGCATCGTCGAAAAGCATGTCGGCGTCGCGCAACGCCTGTTGCAGGGATGGCGCTGTCATGAAGGTTCCTCGTCGTTCAAAACGTTGATGTGCGCGATGAATTCGTCGCGCTGGGGATTGTCTTCCAGCGACTCCCATGTGCTGCCGACCGCCCCGCGCAGGCTAGCCACACGCCGACTCTCGCAAGCGGGCATGTCGCGCACCGCCATCAGCGCGGGAGTGACGGCATCAGGCTGACAGGCCAGAATCAGGTCGCAACCGGCGTCGTGATGGGCTTTGATGCGAGCGGCCACGTCACCAGCCGCACCGGCAGCGGCCATGCTGACGTCGTCGCTGAAAACCACGCCGGGAAAATCAAGCTCCTCGCGCAGAATATCCCGTATCCACACGCGCGATTGTCCGGCCGGGGCCTCATCCACGGAGGGATAGATCACATGGGCCATCATCACGGCGTCGGCGCCGCCATCGATCATGTCGGCGAAAGGCAGCATGTCCGCCTGGTCGATGACAGCGCGTTCGCGCGAATCGACCGCCACGGCTTTGTGCGTGTCTGCCCGCACCGAGCCGTGGCCGGGAAAATGTTTCAACGTGACCGCCATGCCGGCCAGATGCATGCCCCGCACGTAGGCTTCGCCCAGCGCCGATACGGCGTTCGGATCGGCATGGAAAGCCCGCTTGCCAATGGCTTCGTTGCCGCACGCCAGATCCAGTACCGGCGCAAAACTCAGGTCGATATCCACCGCGCGCATCTCGCTCGCCATCAGCCAGGCGTGCTCTTCGGCCAATGCCGCCGCCCGCGCCGGATCGCGATCCCACAGACGTCCGAGGTTTGCCAATGCCGGCAAGCGCGTGAAGCCGTCGCGGAAACGCTGCACGGGGCCACCTTCCTGATCCACGCCGATGACAAAGGCATCATCGCCGCGCACGTTGCGCAAATCGTCGATCAGATCCTGCAACTGTGCACGCGAACGGAAATTGCGCGTGAACAGAACCACGCCGCTGACTTGCGGCGCCAGCAGTTGCTCGCGTTCGCGCGCGTCGAGCTCGGTGCCGGCGATCCCGATCAGGAGCATGCGATCGCCTCCCCGGCACGTTCGGCGTCGCTCCAGTCGCACCAGGCGTGCGCGATGAGGTTGATGTTGTAGTAACGCGACATGTGGCTGACCTCGCGCCCCAGCCACGGCGGGCGGGGAAACGGTGCATCCGTGGCGGGCAATTCCAGCTCGGCCACGATCAGGCCTTTATTGTGACCCAGAAACTCGTCGATTTCGAAAACATGACCGTCGACCGGCACGCGATGCCGCGTTTTTTCCACGCAACCGTTGCACAAGTCGCGCAACATCGTTTCGGCATCGGTCAGTGGCAGCGGATATTCGAACTCGCTGCGCCGGATGCCGAGCTCGGCCGACTTGATGGTGAGCCGAGCCTGATCGCCGGCCACGCGCACCCGTACGGAACTCAGCGCGTACTTCTTCTCCAACGCTTCGACGTCGACCAGATAACCCTGCACCATGCGTCGGCTGTCGGCGATTTGTCGACGCCACTCATCGCCGACTACCAGAAACTTGCGCTCGATTTCCACGCCCATGGCTGTCAGCGCCCCGCACGCTCGAACATGGCAACGGATTCCACGTGCGCCGTATGCGGGAACATGTCCATGACCCCCGCCGCTGCGAGGCGAAATCCGTGCTCGCGCACGAGAATTCCCGCATCACGCGCCAGCGAGGCGGGGTGGCACGACACGTACACCACGCGTCTGGCGGTTTTGCGAGGCAGGTATTCAAGTACCTTGTCGGCACCGGCGCGCGGCGGGTCAAGCAGAATCTTGTCCCAGTCGCGGCGCGCCCATGCGCTCTGGCGTTGGTCGTCGAACAGGTTCGCAACATGGAATTGCGCGTTTTCGACGCCATTGCGCGTGGCATTGTTCTCGGCGCGTTCGACCAGGGCATGCTCGCCCTCCACACCCGCCACTTCGGCCGCACGGCGCGCCAACGGCAACGTGAAATTGCCCAGACCGCAGAAAAGATCCAGCACCCGATCGTCGGGTTGCGGATCCAGCAGCTCCAGCGCGCGCGACAACATGCGCTGGTTCATGTCGCCATTGACCTGGATGAAGTCCAGCGGCTGGAATGCCAACTCCAGCGCATCGTCATCAAATCGGAACGTCAAACGGGGATGTTCCGGCCACAGCGGATGCACGCTGGTATGGCCGCCCGGTTGCAGGTAGATCGAAAAGCCGTGCTGCCGGGCGAACTCGACAAGCGTGTCATGATCGCGTTCGGACAACGGTTTGAGGTGGCGAAACACCAGCGCCACCGTATCGTCACTGGCGGCAAACTCGATTTGCGGGATGTCGGCCGCGGCATCCAGCGTGTCGATCATCTCGCCCAAGGCACCGATGCGCTCGCCCAGACGCGGATGCACCACATCGCAATGCACGATGTCGGCAACATAACGCGGGTTGGCTTTTTCGCGAAACCCGACCAGCACGCGATCCTTCTTGATCACGCGCCGCACCGACAAACGCCCGCGACGGCGATAGCCCCAGGCGCTGCCCGTCAACGGCGGCAACCATGTTTCCGGCGTGACCTTGCCGATGCGCTCGAAGTTTTCCGCCAGTACACGCTGCTTGGCCCGGATCTGTGTGTCCAGCGCCATGTGCTGCAGCGAACAACCGCCGCATATGGCGTAGTGGCGGCATCGCGGCTCCACGCGATCGGGTGACCGACTCAGCAGTTCGGCCACCGTGCCTTCGTCGAAATGTCGACGCCGACGCGTCACGTTCACCCGCACTTTTTCGCCCGGCAGCGCCGCATCGACGAACAACGCCTTGCCGTCGACATGCGCCACGCCGCGACCGTCATGGCTGAGATCGGTGACTTCGGTTTCGACCTGAATGGTTTTTTTCATGATTTTGAAATGCAATGCCCGGGCGTGCGAGCGCCCGGGCATGATTGTCCTGCAACGGAATTATTTCTGCTTCCAGGTACCGTCGGCGGTTTGGTAGTACCACCCGGCATGGGCTCGGTCGATCCATTTTTCGGCAAAAATCCTGCGGATTTTGTCTGCCCAATCCGGATGATCGTTGGCCTCGGCAATATCCTGGTACAAGGCTTTGCGATCCGCGTTTTCGGCAGCCACCGTACTGTTGATCACGGCGCGGCGCGACAGCGGAATGGACGATGGCTGGCGCACGGCAACCAGACCGTCACTCGTGAACCCCACCACACCGTCATCCAGCAACTGATGCATGGACTCGCGATAGCGTTGACGCATCCGCTCGTGAATGGCATTCACCTCGGACGTGTGAATGCGCAAATCGGGCGTATCGCCAGCGTAAGCCGCAGGGATCAGGAAATCGAGCACACGGCTGGCCATCGGCTTTTCATGGCCTGCATCGGTGGACGGCTTGCTTTCATCGTCACTCGACGGCGTCGGTTGCGACGACGAAGACGCACCGGCCGGTTGGGCATTGCCGTCGATCACCGAACCGATGAACTGATCAGCCGCTTTTTCAGCCGCCGCCTTGGGAAAATAGACGTTGATGGTGACGCAACCAGCCAACACCACCAGCAGCATCATCGACAGGCACAACAAGCTCTTGCGCATCATTGTTTTTCTCCGTGGGCGAACCCGGCCATGCAAAGGGAAATGATCACATAAAACAACGTTGACGGCCAAAGCGCGTTGACGCCAGACACGGGACATCCTGCCTACTCGACCACCGGGCCGCCGCTTTCGATGGCCGCCTTCAGGCGTGACACCAGCGTCGGCCAACTGACGCGATGCTGATGCCCGATGACGGTCAAATGCGGCAATCCACGGCCCTCGACGATGACGTAGCCATTGCCGTCGTCGGTCGGCTTCAGGCCACCCATCCGACATACCTTGCCCTGCAGCGCACAGTTGAGACCGATGCGTTTGTAACCGAAGCTCTTGAACAATTTCAGCATCGCGCCCTGCAGACCGGTGGCGATGCTGCTGCCACCGACCGAGGTGAGGTTCTTGACTGCCCGCTGGCTGATGCGGCCCTTGCCCTCGGTCAGCAACGAGGCCTTGAAGGCGACCGGCTTCCAATCGACCATGCGAAGATCGTTGACATGGCCATTGAGATGACCCGTAATGCGACCGAAATCGAACACGCTGGTCATGGCCGCCAAATCCAGTTTTTGCAAACGGATGTCACCCGCCAGCATCGGTGCGTCGCCAAACGGATGTTGCAGGGCCAGACGCGTCACGTTGACGAAACCACCAAACACGCTCATCGACAATCCGCCCTCGAGTTCGATGCGGTCGCCGACGTAATGCAAACCCGGTATGGCGCCTGCCAGGGTGCCGGAAAATTTCGGCCACCCGAAGGCATTGCAAAGACGCCGGACATCGACATCGGTAATGGCAAGCGAGGTCTGCAGGTGTTCACCCTTGCCCGCCTGCGGGTTCCATCCCAGCTCATGAATATGCAGCTGGCCACCCAGCACCGGCACGGACATCGGCGCCAACAGATTCAGGCTTCCGCTGCGGCTCTGCCATCGCCCCTTGCCCGCGCCCAATGCGACGTTGTAAAAGCCGATTTCCTTCCAGCTCATCGTGGTAGGCGGCCGGTTGCCGCCGCGAACCCAGTCGAACCCGCCGTTGAGGTCTCGCACAGTCAAGCGCCCTTTGCCGCGTACGCTCACGTCGTCCGCGTCGAATCGAAATGCCCGCCAGCCGTGCGAGTCCTTCCATACGCTGCCGTCGAGTTTGCCGCGGGTGTGCAGGTCGGAAAATCCCATCGTCGCCAGCCATGTTTTGCCATAGCGTTCATACGCGGCCGGCAAATCGGCGCTGAAACGGCTGAGGTGAACGTTGCGCACGCTGCCGTCGGCCGCCAGCACCATGGTTCCGTTGATGCGCAGCGCGTCCGGGTCCGTGAAGCGCAGCGTGCGCAGCGAGGTGCCGTAGGCTTGCAGCACGGCATCGAGCGTCACGTGCACGTCATGCGCCGGCAAGTCGGCGTACATCGGCCCCAACAGCAATTGGCCGTCGCTCATGTCCAGATCGGTGCTGATGGTGTCGTTGGCGCCGGTGGTATTGATGGTCATCCGACCGCGCGCATTGAGACCGCGCCCGGCCAAGGTGCCATCCTTGCTTTCGAAACCGGCATTGCGGATCGACACGTCACCGGAACTGCGCACGCCGGCCTCGCCCACGTCCACGGCCACCGTGCCGCTCATGTCGCCGCCCGTCAGGCGGCCTGACCAGGCACGCGCCAGCAATCCCTGCAACCAGGCAAGCGGCAATTTGTCGAGTTTGATGCGCGCATGCGAGGGCTGATCCAGCGGCAGCGCCGCATCGACGTGTGTCGCGCCCTGCACCAGATTCACATCCAGATTGTTGGCATGAACATTCATCACCAACTGGATGTCGCTTTTTTTGGCCAGCAATTTTCCCGGCGCACCATCGAGGGTGATATCGCCCTTGAACGTCCAGATACCGTCACCACCCCGTTCCGCCCTGCCGGCAAATCTGAGGCCGACGTCATGCCACCCCAATGCGGAGACATCCACACTGGCGGCCGTGAGGGTCAACTTCAACGGCTCATTGCCCGACTGCCGCAGCTGCACGCGGACGTCCTGCAACTTCACGTCCGACATGGCCATCTTCTTGATCGACACGTCGATCGCCGCCTGCGCCCAGCCGCACCATGCCAGCAACAACAGGCAGGTCAGCGCCCGGATGTAAATCATCGATTGACTTGATTGCAAGCGCATGAAGTGGTTTGATCGAAGTCTCGCCGGCACGCATTGTGCCAAAAACTGTCTCAACGCCAGGGAAACGGCCATGATCGACAACGTTACACCCTCCCGCGCACACGTTCTGGTTGCCGAAGATGACGCCACCAGCGGCCGATTCTTCACCGATGCATTGGAAACCATGCATTGTCGAGTCGACCTGGTCGTCACTGGTGCCGATGCGCTGGCAACGGCGCGCGCGAACCATTACGACTTGTTGTTGCTCGACTGTCGCATGCCCGATTTCGGTGCCATCCGCATTCTCTCGGTGTTGTCGGCCGAACCGGACGCAGCCTCCACCGGTTCCACGGCCCTTGCCACCAGCGCCGAGCTGGATTCGGCACAGCGTCGCCATTTGCGACAAATCGGTTTTGTCGACGCACTGGCCAAGCCGATCAGCTTGCAGACGCTGACCCGAACCGTCGATACCTGGCTGCCGGCATTGCCCGGTCCGGTGCTGGACGACGCTGCCGCCATCAGCAAAAGTGGCAGCGTCGAATCGGTTGAAGCCCTGCGCCAATTGTTCATGCGTGAGCTGAGTGTCCTCGGCTCCGAATTGGATGCGCAGGCGTGCCGTGGGCACGAGTTGAGCGAGCGGCTGCACCGCCTGCTTGCGTCATGCGGCTTCTGCGGCGCGAATGCGCTCGCCGATGCCGCACGCAGACTGAAACGGCAATTGGACGCCGACACGCCCGTGACGGCATCCGAGATGCAGCAGTTTCGCCAGACGTTGGCGGCCACGGTGGACGCTTTGGCGCATCAAACGGCTTGAAAGACCGGCATCACACCGGCACAAGCTGACGCGCCGCCAACCCACGTGGTCAATCCAGGCTGTTGCGGCTTCGCGCGACACCGGACAGAACCTGCCACGAGCGCAGCGGCACGCCGCCCAAATGGTGCAACAACAGACCGCGCGACAGTCGGCGCAAGCGACGCATTCCATCGGCATCGGGCATGCGGTCGGCGCCCAGCGCCAGCAAATCGCCGCCACGCACTCTGAGACCGGTTGTCGACGTCGTCGGAACCGGGCCTTGTTCGGGGATATAGAGATAATCGGTGTCGGCATCCAGAAATTCACCGCTGTCGGCCGCATGTTCCAGTTCCATGGCATAGCCGATGGATGCGAAAAAATCACGTTCGAAGCGACGCAACGTCCATGCGATGGGTGGTCCATCAATCAGTCGCTGCACGGTCCGACGGTACAAGCCGTGAAGGCCGGGATGCGGGTCCTGGCGCGCACTCAGACGCACGATCAGTTCGTTGACGTAAAGGCCCGCCATCAACGCCGTACCCTCCAGCCGCCTTGGCCGCGAGACCGTATCCACGGCACGCAACGTGCCCAGATCACCGCGCAGAACGAAATCGAGCGTCAGGTCCTGAAACGGCTGCAACTCCGACTGCGAACTCTTGGCACGCGGCCGACGCGCCCCACGCGCGACCATGCCCACGCGACCGTGGTCACGGGTCAGACACTCAAGCAGCAGGGATGTTTCGCGCCATGGTCGCGCGTGCAGAATGCAGGCGGGTTGTTGACGAACAAGCATGGCGATCACGCGGCCCGGGAGCCTGGGCCGTAGAAACACAAGCGGCTGCGGCTTCCCGGTTTTGGGCAGCTTTCCCGCCCATTTTCGTCAACAGGCTGTTGAAAAGCGTAGCGAGCGAAGGCAGGTTGGACGCACAGGAGCGCAGAAACCGCAGTGTACGTGTTGGTACATGAGAATTTCGAGCACCGCATGCGTTCAAGATGCCCAGCGCAGTAGCTTTTCAACAGCCTGTTAAATAGAACCACTATTCGCCTCAAATGGTCGAAAAACCTGCCTCAAAACCGCTTCGCCTCGCTCGCATGGTTCCTGCGACCCAGGCTCCCAGCCTGCTTTATTCACCAACCTTCTACTGCGCCGGCCCAATGACACACCCTGCACAGTTTTCGCTCGGTCGGGGTGCTCGACGTAGCGCAACTACGCCTGCGCGCCCCTCGGTCGCGAAACCCGCGCAGGACATACCCTTGATCCGGCTCGCTACGAACGCTGATGGATAAAGCAGGCTAGTCGGTATAGCCGAACCGCTTCAATGCCGATTCATCATCCACCCATCCCTCGCGAACCTTGACCCACAGACGCAGAAATACCCGACGTTCGAATACTCGCTCCATCATGCGCCGGGCATGGGTACCGATGGCCTTGAGGCGTTCGCCGCCACGGCCGATGACGATGGCTTTCTGGCCGTCGCGTTCGACCCATATGACGGCATGAATTTCGGTCACGCCGTCCGGGCGATCGCCGAATTGATCGATGACCACCGTGGTCGCGTAAGGCAGCTCCTGATCCAGACGGAGCATGAGCTGTTCACGCACCATTTCGGCCGCCATGAAGCGTTCGCTTCGATCGGTGATTTCGTCGGCATCGTAAATCGCCCCCTGACGCGGCAGGCGATCGAGGATGCCCTGTTCCAACGTCGCAAGGCCCTCGCGCTTCAAGGCGCTGACGTAGAAGACCTCGTCGAAGGCGTGGTCGGCCGTGACATTGGCAACGAACGGCAGCATTTCACGCTTGTCCTTCTGTCTGTCGGTCTTGTTGACCGCCAGCAGCCGTGGCATCCGGCGCTCCATCAGTGCGGCATGCACGGCGTCGTCTTCGTCGGTCCAGCGACCGGCCTCCACCAACTGCACGGCGACATCCACTTCGGCGATGGCCGAGCGTGCCGCGCGATTGAGGCTGCGATTCATGGCGCGCCTGGCACCACGATGCAATCCCGGTGTATCCACATACAGAATCTGCCCGCGGTCGTGCGTCGATATCCCGAGAATGCGGTGGCGCGTGGTTTGCGGTCGCGGGCTGACGATACTCAGCCGGAAACCGATCATGGCATTGAGCAACGTCGATTTGCCTACATTGGGACGCCCCACCAGGGCCACCAGCCCGCAGTGGAAATCCGCCGTATCCTGCACACTCATGCGACCGACTCCTCGCGCAGCATCTCCAGCACGGTTTCGGCGGCATCCTGTTCGGCCGCACGGCGACTGCTGCCGCGGCCTTCGATACGGAGTTCACGGGGTTCATCAACGCAACAAACCGCATCGAAGGTTTTCGCGTGATCCTCGCCATGACTGCCGATCAATTCGTAATGCGGCAAACCCAGACCGCGCCCCTGCAACCACTCCTGCAGACGCGTCTTGGCATCTTTGTGTGAGCGGGGTATCGCGGCCACGCGGGAGCTGAAAAGACCTCGCACCACCTGGCGACACGCATCGAAACCGCCATCGAGATAGATGGCGGCCAGCATCGCCTCGAACGCATCGGCCAAAATCGAATCCCGCCGGAAACCGCCACTCTTCAGTTCGCCCGCACCCAGATGCAAGGCGTTGCCGAGCTCGAGCTCGCGGGCCACGCCGGCCAATGCCTGGCCATTGACCAGTTCGGCGCGCAGGCGCGACAGCTCGCCCTCGCTGGCATGCGGATGGGCTTCATACAGCATTTCGGCGACCAGCATGTTGACCAGCGAATCGCCCAGGAATTCCATGCGCTCGTTGTTGGGCCGGCCCACGCTGCGATGGGTCAACGCCAATTCGGTCAATTGCGGGTCGCGGAAGGTGTAATCGAGTTTCACGGATTCACGTCAGCCAAGGTGTGTATGGCGACATGATACCCGCTGCAGCACGGGTCTTGGCTCATCCGAACAGAATGCGTTGGTCCGGACACCCCGTGCCGTCGACACGACGGATCAGTACAGATTGCCCTTCAGCTTGGTGCTCTTTTCGAAATGCAGCAGAAAATCGATGTTGTAGATGAAGTGCACGCGCTGGTCGTAGGCCACTTCCATATTGGTGCCGCCATCGACACGCGTGAACTTGATGTCGCGCGGTTTGATGATGTCATCGGCATACTGGAAGTTCAACTTGAACATGAAATCACGACGCACGTCGTTCTGCGTCTTGCCCTGGACACCCTCGGTGGAAACCTGCTCCATGGCTTTGGATACACCCATGTAATCCACGTACGGCGGCACCAGTTTCATGGCCATGTAGGCCAAAAAGCCGGCAATGAGCAATATCACGATGAAACCGATCAGCGTGATGCCTGACTGTCTGGATGGCATGAGCCCTGTCCCCCTCGAAAAATGTGCAACGGGTTAACCTGCTTTATTCACCAGCATTCTGCTGCGCGTGCCCCAGACCGCACCATGCGCGGCGCTCGCTCCGGCGGAGTGCCGACGTAGTGAAACTACGCCTGTGCCGCTCCTTGGTCGCGATCACCACGCCCGACACGGCCTGGAACCCGCTCGCGACGAATACCGATGAATAAAGCAGGTTAATGCAAGATGGTGCCTATGCGTGAAAACGACGACAGGCTGAACCAGATGAAGAATGCCTTGCCTACCATGTTCTTTTCCGGGACACAGCCCTCATAACGGCTATCTTCACTGTTGTCGCGGTTGTCGCCCATGACGAAATAGCAGTTCGGCGGCACGATTTCCGGGTTGATGCTGCTGGGCACCCCGGGCGCCACATTGATCGAGGGCATTTCGATGATCTTGTGATCGATCCCGCCCAGATGCTCATGCATCACCACTCCCCCATGGCGCATGACGTAGCCCTGCTCCTTCTCGTCGGCGTCGCCCTGGTAAGGACCGATGACGTCGGTGGCCACGCGTTTGCCGTTCACCCACACCTTCTCGCCCTGGACCACGACGCGATCGCCGGGGACGCCGACCACGCGCTTGATCCAATCCTGATCGGGCTGCCATGGCGGGCGAAACACGACGATGTCGCCGCGCTCGGGTTCGCCCAGATCCACGATCTTGTTGTGGAACACCGGCAAACGCAGGCCGTAAGCGAACTTGTTGACCAGGATGAAATCGCCCACGTTGAGCGTCGGCATCATCGACCCGGACGGAATGCGGAAAGGCTCGGCCACGAACGAGCGCAGCAGCAACACCACGAGCACCACCGGAAACAGCGAGCGCGCCCAGTCCACCGGCCATGGGTCGTGCGGCTTCTTGCCCTGCTCCTCGGCGCGACGTTTGCGCCTGCGGCAGAAAAACAGGCGGTCGAACAGCCAGACCAGACCGAACAATACGGTCAGTCCGAGCAGCAAAACGGCAAAATCGAATTCCATCTGGGACTCCTTTGGAGCCGGGACCGGAGACCCGGTGTTACTTGTCCACCTTCAACACGGCCAGGAATGCTTCCTGCGGGATCTCCACCCGGCCAACCTGCTTCATGCGTTTCTTGCCTTCCTTTTGTTTTTCCAGCAATTTCTTCTTGCGGCTGACGTCGCCACCGTAGCATTTTGCCAGCACATTCTTGCGCAACGCCTTGACCGTGGAACGGGCAATGATCTGCGCGCCGATGGCAGCCTGGATGGCCACGTCGAACTGCTGGCGCGGAATCAGTTCCTTCATGCGCCCGACCAGATCGCGACCGCGACGGTCGGCATGGGAACGGTGCACGATCAGGCTCAGGGCGTCCACGCGGTCGCCGTTGATGAGCACGTCCACACGCACGAAGGGGCCGGCATCGAAACGCA
>CAZSOU010000022.1:0-35185 GCA_964608595.1 uncultured Rhodanobacteraceae bacterium | reverse complement strand
TGCAGGGCGACGTTGAAACCGAAGGTGCTGTCCTGATTCTTCCAGTTGTACAGCACGGATGCGGCCGGCTTGCCGTCAGAGGCCTGGTCGTTGTAGTTGTAGCGAACCGAGCCGGCGAAGGCATTGGCCTTCATGTCCAGCGGCTTGCGCGTGTGCATGATGACCGTGCCGCCGATGCTGCCCGAAGGCAGCTTGGCCTGCTGGCTCTTGAACACTTCCAGGCGGCCGAGCATTTCCGGCGCGATCATCAGATAGTTGAAGCCGCGTTGCGGAGCCGAAAAATAACGCCAGCTGGTCTGGGCCACCGGATGGTTGTCGAGCAGGGTCAGGTTGAGGGTGGAGTCGATGCCGTTGATGGTGATGCGCTGGCCTTGGCCGAACTGGCGATCCACCTGCACGCCTGGTGTCAGTGACAGTGATTCGGCCGCGTTGGCGTTGGGAAATTTGCCGAGATCCTCGGCGGTCACGGCATCGACGATGGCATTGGCATTGCGCTTGGTTTGCAGCGATTTCTGCATGCTGGCACGGATGCCGACAACCACCACGCCCTTGAGCTTCGTGGCGGTCTGTTGGTCCTTGTCGCCGGACGGATTGTCCTGCGTGGTCTGCTGTTGCTCGGGGGTGGTCTGGCCCGTCTGGGCGTCCTGGGCGAAGGCAGCGCCAGTAAACATCAGCGCCGCGACGATACTCGCCGAAAGCATGGTTTTGCGGTAAGTCATGGTTGTCTCCCCTCCGGGATGGCTGAACGGGCGCGCCTGCATGGGCGACGCGCTCCGCCGTTACTGTCACTGGCGATCGTCAAGGCCCCACCTTGGTGTCGCCGCTGGATGTCGATGCTTTGCCGATCGGACCGACATGGTCCAGATACCAGCCGGCGGCACCGATGACGCCGAGTTGTCCGTGTTCCATCAGACGGACGGGAACCCTTTCCAGAAAAGCGCGCATGCGGCCTTTGTCGAGAAAACGTTCGATGAAGCTGCTGCGCTGCAGAAAATCGCGAATCTTGGGCAAAATGCCGCCCGCCAGCCAGACGCCACCGGCGGCGCCATACAGCATGGCCAGGTCGCCGGTGAAACTGCCCAGCAAGGCGCAAAACACGTCCAGCGCCCGGCGTGCCTGCGGATCGTCGGCGGCGCGGGCTGCTTCGGTCACGGCTTCGGGCGAGTCGAGCGTGGCCGTCACGCCGTCAAGCCGGCACAAAGCCTGGTACACGTTGATCAGGCCGGGGCCGGACAAGGCATGTTCGTAGGACACATGTTCGCCCGTGCGCGCGAGCACTCGCAAAACATCCGCTTCCAGCTCGTTGCCCGGCGCCAGTGCGATCTGGCCCGCTTCGGTGGCCAGCACCGTCGGCCGGTCATCGCCCGGCAGCAGCACCGCCGACCCCAACCCGGTGCCGGGACCCACAACAACCTGTGGCCCCTTGCGCGCCGGCGCGGCAGCGCTCGACAGCGCCACGCCACGGGTCGGTTCGAGGTATTGCGTGGCATAAGCCACGGCTTCGAAATCATTGAGCAGGGCCAGGTCGGTCAAGTGCAGCGACTGGCGCAACGCGTCCACCTCAACCCGCCAGGGCAGGTTGTCGTTGATGACCACGCCGTCGATGGCGTAGCCGGCGCAGGCCAGGGCGCCGCGCGTGACGCGTTCATGCGCATGACGGGCAAGAAAGTCGCGCACGATCCCTTCGAGACCGGCATGTTCGGCGCAGGTGTACTTGTGATACGCCAGCACGGAAACCTGCTGGCCGCGGCGTGAGCCGCACACCAGGCCGAGACGTGCATGCGTGCCGCCGATGTCGGCGGCCAGCAGCGGTTTGTCGGCGCTGCCGTACGCCGGTGGCACCGGTTGTCTTGCCACTTCCCTCACTTGAACCCCTCCGCACACTGGTTGGCGCTCGTCTCCGTGACGCTGAATGTGCAGCGAACCACGTGGCCAGCGCGGCCAGTGTGGCCATGTGATGACAACGTTGTCAACACTTTTTGTCATGTGGGCTTGCCCAGGCAGCTCGCGGTTTTTGCGGAAAACGCCACTGCCGGCCGGCAAATTCGAGCTTGCACGATGGCGGTACTTGACGTGACCGCGTGACAACGTTAAACCTGATGTCGTTGCGTGGCACAACCTGCCACTCGGGGAGAGTTTTCATGGTTGCGAACATCGATGGGGGTCGCCGTGCCCACTACGCCATGTCCATGTTCATCATTGGCGTGTTGTTTTTCATTTTCGGGTTCGTGACCTGGCTCAACGGCTCGCTGATCCTGTTCGTCAAGGTGGGCTTCGACCTGGACAACGTCGGCGCTTTTCTGGTCCCGGCGGCGTTTTACCTGTCCTACTTGGTGCTGGCGTTGCCTTCGGCACTGGTGCTCAAGTGGACCGGCATGAAAAAGGGCATGGCGCTCGGGCTTTTCGTGATGGCGCTGGGCTCGGCGCTGTTCGCCTGGTTCATGGGCGGCTACAGCTATGTGGGGGCGTTGGTGGCAGTGTTCGTCATCGGTGCGGGGCTGGCGTTGCTGCAGACGGCGTCCAACCCCTACGTCAGCATTCTCGGGCCGATCGAGAGCGGCGCCCGGCGCGTGGCCATCATGGGCATCTGCAACAAGGCCGCCGGCGGCATTGCGCCATACGTGTTCGGCGCCTTGTTGCTCAGTGGCGCGACCGCCTACGCGGCGCGCATCCATGATGCCGCCACACCCGCGGCACGGGCCGTGTTGCAGCATGCGTTCGTGTCGCGCGCGGTGATGCCGTATGTGGTCATGGCCGTGGTGCTGTTGCTGCTGGCGGTGTGGGTGATGTTGTCTTCGTTGCCGGAAATCAAACCGGAAAACCGCCAGCCCGCAGGTACCGACGGTGCATCGAAACGCGGCATTTTCGGTTTTCCGCACTTGTGGCTGGGAGTGCTGTGCCTGTTCGTCTACGTCGGCATGGAAGTGATGGCCGGTGACGGCATCGTCATTTACGGACAATCGGTCGGTCTGGCGCTGGACGTGGCCAAGCACCTGACCACGTTCACGATGGTGGGCATGCTGGTGGGCTATCTGGTGGGCGTGGCCCTGACTCCCCGATTCGTTTCGCAACAGCGTTATCTGGCCATTTCGGCGGTGCTCGGCATCGTATTTGCCGTGGCCGCCTGGGTGACGCACGGCACCGTCTCGGTGGCGTTCGTGGCGGCGCTGGGATTTGCCAATGCGATGATGTGGCCGGCCATCTTCCCGTTGGCCATCAAGCGCCTGGGCGGACTCACGGAGTTCGGCTCGGCATTGCTCGTCATGGGCATTGCCGGCGGCGCGTTGATTCCGCAGGTTTTCGTGCATCTGGAGCAGTTCATCAACTTTCAGTTGGCGTTTCTTCTGGTGATGGTGCCCGGTTATGCATATATCCTTTACTACGGGTTGCACGGCCATCGCGTGGGGCTGGAGAAAGCGCCTCGCGCGACGCCGGCGGAACGTGCTGCCGCGACCCGTTGATGTCTCTTTGCCGTGCTGATGACGAGGAGGTTCGGTGCCCGCCACCATGAAAGACGTTGCCAGGATGGCCGGCGTTTCGCTGAAAACCGTATCGCGCGTCGTGAACCGGGAAGCTTCGGTGCAGCCGGCCACGCGCGAGCGGGTGTTCAAGGCGGTCGAAGCGCTGGGCTACCGGCCCGACCTGTCGGCGCGCAGTCTGCGCGGCGCGCGTGCTTTTGCCATTGGTCTGGCCTACGACAACCCCAACCCGTACTACGTCATCGCCGTACAGAGCGGTGTCCTGGCGGTATGTCGCGAGATGGGCTTCGGCCTGCAGATTCATCCCTGCAACGCGCGCGCGCCGCGTCTGGCGCAGGAGTTGGTGGATCTGGTGCAACGTGCGCGTCTGGCCGGCGTGGTGCTGGCGCCGCCGATGTCGGAAAATTCGCGGCTGATTGCACATCTGGCCGAGGCCGGCGTCAAGTTCGTGCGGATCCTGTCCGCCGCCGCCGAGCCGGGTGACGGCTGGCCCTGTGTCTATGTGGATGATCGTGATGCGGCTTATGACATCACCGAACATCTGATCCAGCTCGGGCACACGCGCATCGGCTTCCTGTGGGGCGGCAAACAGCATCGCTCCAGTCCCGAGCGCTACAAGGGCTACGTCGATGCCTTGCGCGATTACGGCGTCGCGCACGACGACGATCTGGTGGTTGAAGGCGATTACTCGTTCGACGACGGTTTTCGTGGCGCGCGCCGTTTGCTGGCGCTCGAGCACGGACCCACGGCGATCTTCGGTTCCAACGATGAAATCGCCGCCGGCGTGCTCGCCGCGGCGCGTTCGGCCGGCATGGACGTGCCCTACGACCTGTCCATCGCCGGGTTCGAAGACAGCCCGTTTTCGCGCCAATCATGGCCCGCGTTGACCACCGCCAGTCAAGCCACGGAGGACATTGCCAACCACGCGACGCGCCTGCTGATTGCACAGCTGCGCGAAGACAGCGCGGATGAAGTCCGCAGCGAAGGGTTCAGCCCCAGACTGGTCGTGCGCGGCTCCACTGCGCCGCCGCGACCGCGCGCGCAGGGTGGCGGATTCATCGCGTCGCGATCATGACCGGGCTGCGGCTCGGACGCCTTCGTCGACACCCGTCGAGGAAGCCTGTTGTCGCGAACAAGACATCGACCTCGAAAGCCTGGTGCGGCGCAAGTGGTCCCTCCAGCTCGGTGCGTTGATCACGGAGTCCCTCAAGGACACCAGAACGTCTGCAAGTGTGGCGCCGCCTCGATGACGGCGCGAATGGGGTAGTCTGTGCCGTCGATGGCATCGTCCAGGACCTGGCGTTTCCTGGCGCCTTCGATGTGCAGGTACAGCGACGGTGCGGCCACCAGTACCGGCAGTGTCAGGGTAATGCGCGGCTCGCCGGCATCGGGCGCACGCATCGGCAGCACGCTCGCCTTGCCATTCGGATCGAGCGCTTCGGCCAGGTGATCGCCGCCGGGGAAAAACGATGCCGTGTGTCCGTTGGTGCCCATGCCGAGCACCACCACATCCGGCGGCAACGGCAACGCATCGATGCGCGCGGTGATGCGCGGCAGTGCGTTTTCCGGTGTCGGTGCATCCATGTAGAGCGGCACGAAACGCGCGGCCGCCGCCTTGCCGTGCAGCAGGTTTTCGTCCACCAGGCGCGCGTTGGAACGCGGGTGGCTGGGTGGCACCCAGCGCTCGTCGACCAGAGTCACGGTGACGTTCGACCAGTCGAGATCACGCCGGGACAATGCCTGCATGAAGCGCTTGGGCGTGGTGCCGCCGGAAAGGGCGAGCAGGACATGGTCGCGCTCGGCCAGCACGTGTTCGAGATCGCCCGCGACACTGTCGGCCAGGGCCTGCGCGACGCTGTCGTCGTTGTCGTGAATATGCCAGTGCATCAGTGTCTCCTCAGACGCTGTCGTCGTCATGCCAGGTATGACCGTCGCGCTCGATCAGGGCGACCGATGCGCTCGGGCCCCAGGTGCCGGCGGTGTATCCCCGGGGCGCATCGCCGCGCGATTCCCAGGCGGCGAGAATGGGGTCGATCCAGCGCCACGCCGCCTCCACCTCGTCGCGGCGCATGAACAAGGTCAGGTTGCCGCGCACCACATCCAGTATCAGGCGTTCGTAGGCATCGGGCTGAACCACGCCGAAAGCGTCGGCAAAGCTCATGTCCAGCGGCACGCAAGTCAGACGCAGGCCGCCGGGCCCGGGGTACTTGGCCATCAGCCACAACTTGACGCCTTCGCCCGGTTGCAGCCGCAGCACAAGTTTGTTGGGCGCGGGCGTTCCGCTGCCTTCGGCAAACATGGAATACGGAATGGCGCGGAAGTTGACCACGATTTCCGACACGCGCGTGGGCAAGCGCTTGCCCGTGCGCAGGTAGAACGGCACCCCGGCCCAGCGCCAGTTGCCGACTTCGGCCTTCAGCGCGACAAACGTCTCGGTGTCGGAATGCGCCTGGCCCAGATCATCCAGATAACTCGGCGCGGCGCCGCCGCGGCTGGCGCCGGCGCGATATTGGCCGCGCACGGTCAGGCGCTCGGCGTTGCTGTCGTCGATGGGTCGCAACGCGCGCAGCACTTTGAGTTTTTCGTCGCGCACCGCGTTCGAATCCAGCGACGAGGGCGGTTCCATGGCCACCATGCACAACAGTTGCAGCAGATGATTCTGCACCATGTCGCGCAGTGCGCCGGCATGGTCGTAATACCCGGCACGTTGTTCCACGCCCACCGTTTCGGCCACGGTGATCTGCACGTGATCGATGTGCGCGGCATTCCACAGCGGCTCGAACAGGGCGTTGGCGAACCGCAGCGCGATAAGGTTCTGCACGGTCTCCTTGCCGAGATAATGGTCGATGCGAAAAATCTGGCTTTCTTCGAATACTTCGCCGACGGCATCGTTGATGGTGCAGGCGCTGTCCAGGTCGTGGCCGATGGGCTTTTCGATGACCACGCGCGCGTGTGCGTCGTTCAATCCGTATTGGCGCAACCGTTGGCACAGATCGACAAAGATGCGCGGGCTGGTGGACAGATAAAACACGCGGATGCGCTCGTCGCCGGTTTCGTGCATCAGGTCGGCGAAATCGTCCCAGCCGGCGTCGCGGGTGGCATCCAGCGAGCGGTAATCGAGCATGCGCAAGAAGTCGGGAATGCGTGCGGTCAGCTCGTCGTCATCGCCGATGGCGGCACCAACCGCTTCGCCCACGTGTTCGCGATAGCTTTGCGTCGATTGCGCCTTGCGCGCGACGCCGATGATGCGGGTCGCCTCGGGAATCTGGTGGTCGGCGAAACGGCGCAGCAGCGCAGGCAACAACTTGCGCATGGCCAGATCCCCGGTTCCGCCGAAAATCACCATGTCGAAAGCGTCGACCGGCTTGAGCTTGTGGGTATTCACGCGGATTTTCCCGTGGTGAAGGGGTGGGTATCAAGATACCACTACAACACCACCCGATGGCAACCGGGTGAAGCCGTCGCTGATTATCACGAAAAGGCATGGACTTGTTGTCATATTGGTATTTGACTGGTATTTTCCATGCATGGAAGCCATTTTCCTGACCGAATATCAACGCTCGGCGCAAAACAGCCGCGCGCCGGCGTATCTGCGCCTGCGCCGCGCCATCCGCAGCAGTGTCGAGCGGGGGGTGGTGGAGCCGGGCCAGGTGCTGCCGAGCGAGCGCGAACTGGCGCGTCAGCTGGCCATTTCCCGCGTCACCGTGCGCAAGGCCATTACCGGATTGGTCGAGGATGGCGTGCTGATCCAGCGTCACGGTGCCGGTACGTTCGTCGCCGAGCGCATCGTCAAACCGCTGTCCAAGCTGACCAGCTTCACCGAGGATCTGCGTGCGCGCGGCCTCAATCCGCGTTCGGTGTTTCTGGAGCGTGAAGTGGGCGAGGTGACGCCCGAGGAAGCGATGGCGCTCAACCTGTCGCCCGGTGCCATGGTGTCGCGATTGTACCGGCTGCGCTACGGTGCCGATGAACCGCTGGCGGTCGAGCGCAGTTCCATTCCGAATACCGTGCTGGGCGATCCGACAAGTGTTGCCGATTCGCTTTACGAAGCGCTGGATCGACGCGGTTGTCGTCCGGTACGCGCCTTGCAGCGGTTGCGCGCGGTCAATTTCAGCGCCGAGCAGGCGCGCTTGCTCAAGGTGCCGGTGGCGAGCGCCGGCCTGGCGCTCGAGCGGCGCAGTTTTCTCGATGACGGCCGCGTGGTCGAGTTCACCCGCTCGTGGTACCGCGGCGACGTGTACGACTTCGTGGCCGAGCTGCAGGGCGAGCAGCCGACCTGACCTCACTTATTCATTCGAGCGACATTTTCCATCATGAACGACGCCGAGTTGCCGCAAGCCGAACAGACACTCATGTACAAGGAAGCTGCCGAAGCATCGGCGGTCCTGGAGCGCCAGTTGGTCGCCAACGACGCCATCGTTTGCGCACTGGCCGACACCCTGCGTGCACGGCCGCCGCGATTCGTGGTCACCTGCGCGCGAGGCAGTTCCGATCATGCCGCCACGTTTGCCAAGTACGCCATCGAGACCCAGCTCGGCGTCGTCACTGCGTCCGCGTCGCCCTCGGTGGAGTCGGTGTATGCGGTGAAGCAACATCTCGAAGGCGCGTTGCATGTGGTCATTTCGCAATCCGGCAAAAGCCCGGATCTGATACGCAATGCCGACGCCGCGCGGGCGGCCGGCGCGCACGTGGTGGCGCTGGTCAATGTGGAGGATTCGCCGTTGGCGGCCATGGCCGACACGGTGATCCCGTTGCGAGCCGGGCCCGAGCACAGCGTGGCCGCCACCAAGAGTTACCTGGCCACGTTGGCCGCCATCGTGCATCTGGTGGCACGCTGGAGCGGGCATCAGCCTCTGGTCGACGCTTTGCAGGCGGCTCCCGCCGCCATGCGTCGCGCTTTCGACATGGACTGGTCGGCCCTGGTCGACGGCTTGCGTGATGCCCGGAACCTGTTTGTTCTCGGGCGCGGCTTCGGTTTCGGCGCCGCGCAGGAAATGGCGCTCAAGTTCAAGGAAACCTGCGGTCTGCACGCCGAGGCGTTTTCCAGCGCCGAAGTCAAGCACGGGCCCATGGCGCTGGTGGGCGAGGGTTTTCCGGTTCTGGCCATCGGTCAGGATGACGGCACGCTCGGCAGCACGCTGGCCACGGTCCGCGAGTTTCGGCATCGCGATGCGCGTGTCTGGACGGCCATGCCTGATGGCGACGGCGTCGATGCATTGCCGACCGCCCGTGCGCCGCACCCGCTGCTTGCGCCGCTTCTGGTCGTGCAGACGTTCTATCGCGCGGTCAACACCCTGGCACTGGCGCGTGGACACAATCCGGACGTGCCGCCGCACCTCGCCAAAGTCACCGAAACCGTTTGAGTCATGTCGTTTTATTCTCCCTTCCGCAGGGCGCCTCGAAAAACCGTTGCACCCTGGAGCGACCCTTGTGGGAGGGGCCGATGGCCCCGACGGATCATGCGGTACATCCTGTCGGGGCCATCGGCACCTCCCACAGGAAACTCCGATGATCCGCGGTTTTTCGAGGTTTCCCGCAGAAGCGCATCTCATGCGCGACCGCCGCAGCCCTCGATGAAACACCGCGCCCGCCCGCACGACATGCCGTCACCCGCGGGCGCCGGCAAAACCCGAGGACAACCATCATGACCACCGCTCTCGTCAACGGTCGCGTACTCACCAGTCACGGTTTGCAAAGCGGCTTTGCCGTGCTGGTCGACGACGGTCGCATCAGTGGCCTTGCATTGCCGTCGGATGCGCGCGTACGACAGGCCGAGCGCCATGATCTGGCCGGCTGCTGTCTGCTGCCGGGGTTCATCGACGCGCAGGTCAATGGCGGCGGCGGGGTGCTGCTCAACGACGCGCCCACGGTCGAGGGGATTCGCGCCATTGCCGAAGCGCATCGCGGTTTCGGTACCACCGGGCTTTTGCCGACCTTGATCAGCGACGATCGGGAGGTGATGCGTCAAGCCATCGAGGCCGTCGATGCGGCAGTGACCGAAGGCGTGCCGGGCGTGCTCGGCATCCATGTCGAAGGGCCGTTTCTGGCACCCGCGCGCAAGGGCGTTCACGATGCCGGCACGTTTCGCGTTCCGGATGCCGACGACGTCGCCCTGATCGGCTCGATGACGCATGGCGTGACGCTGCTCACGCTGGCGCCCGAGCAGGTGCCCATCGAAACCGTTCAGGCGTTCCTGGCGCGCGGCGTCATCGTTTCGGCCGGTCATACCGCCGCCGATTACGCCACTGTGCGCATGGCCCTGGATGCCGGCGTACGCGGTTTCACACACCTGTTCAACGCCATGAGTCCTTTCACCAGCCGCGCGCCGGGGACGGTCGGCGCGGCGCTGGAAGATCATGACAGCTGGTGCGGGTTGATCGTCGACGGACATCACGTGCACCCGGCCAGCCTGCGGGTCGCGATTGCCGCCAAACCGCGTGGCAAGATGTTCCTGGTCACCGATGCGATGCCGCCGGTGGGCGCGGATGACCCCTCGTTCGTGCTCAAGGGCGAAACCATCACCGTGCGCGACGGCAAATGCCAGACCGCCGACGGCACTCTGGCCGGTTCGGCGCTCGACATGGCCACGGCGGTACGCAACGCGGTACAGATGCTGGGTTTGTCATTGGCTGAAGCGGCACGCATGGCATCGACCTATCCCGCCGATTTTCTGGGCCTGTCGCACACGCACGGTCGCATCGCCGTCGGCTGCCGTGCGGACTTCACGGTGCTGGATGATGCGCTGCAGGTGCGTGAAACCTGGATTGACGGTCAATGCCGCACACATTGATCCGCTCCGGCAGCGCGGGCCGGGTCATCGGGTCGAACAATCCATTACGCTTGGCACCCTGTCTTTCGACACCTGTGGACTTTCTGCACACGTGCTGACGCTTCCGCTGCGGGCAAACTACTCCGCATGAACCCTTTCGCGCCATTGCTGCGTCGACCGGCCGGTCTGATCCTGCTGGCCATCGGGTTGTGCCTGGCCGGCGCGGTCGGCTACGCGCGACTGGGTGTGGCGCCGTTGCCGGAACTGGAATTTCCCGGGGTGGTGGTGATCGCCAACCAGCCGGGCGCCAGCGCGCAGACCATGGCGTCGACCGTTGCCGCGCCTCTGGAGCGCCATCTGGGCGCCATCGCCGGCATTTCGAGCATGCGTTCGACCAGCAGCGAAGGCTCGGCCGTCATCTTCATCCTGTTCGATTTCAGTCGCGACGTGGACGATGCCGCGCGCGACGTGCAGGCGGCGATCAATGCGTCGATGAAGGACCTGCCGAACAACCTGCCGACCACGCCGACGTACTTCAAGTTCAATACCAACACCATTCCGTTGCTGCTGCTGACACTGACGTCGAAAACCGAAACGCCGGCGGAACTCTATCAGCAGGCGGACCTGGTGTTGGCGCCCCGCCTGGCGCAGGTCGAAGGTGTCAGTCGTGTGCAGGTCTCCGGCGCCAGTACGCCGTCGGTGCAGGTGGAACTGGATCTGCATGCATTGGCCGCATTGCATCTTTCGGCCAACAGTGTGCGCAACGCGCTGGTCGCCGCCAATGTGACATCGCCGCAGGGCACGCTGAGCAACGGTCGGCGCAACATCATCGTGACCGCCAACGATCAACTACATACGGCGCAGGATTTTGCTTCGCTGGTCATCGCCGTGCGCCACGGCAAGCCGGTGTATCTGCGGGACGTGGCCAAGGTTTATTCCGGCCCGGAAAACCCCTATGCCGGCGCCTGGTACAACGGCGAGCGCGCGGTGGTTCTGCAGGTGCAGAAGCATCCCGACGCCAATGCCGTCGCGGCCGTGGCGCGCATCAAGGCGCAGTTGCCGGCGCTGCAGGCCTCGCTGTCGCCGTCGGTGCACGTGCATCCCATTTTCGACCTCACCGGCACCACGAAGGCCTCGGTGCACGAGGTCGAACTGAGCCTGCTGGTATCCGTCGTCATGGTGGTGCTGGTGATGCTGATGTTCCTGCGTCGCGGCGACGTGACCATCATCGCCGCCGTCAGCGTGCCGCTGTCGCTGGCCGGCGCGTTCGTGGTGATGTGGGTGTTGGGCTACACGCTCAACAATCTGTCGCTGATGGCGCTGGTGATCTGCATCGGGTTCGTGGTCGATGACGCCATCGTGGTCAGCGAAAACATCGTGCGTCATATCGAGGCCGGCATGCGTCCGTTCGAGGCGGCGGTGACGGGGTTGGGCGAGATCGCGTTCACCGTGGTTTCCATCACCGTGTCGCTGCTGGCGGTGTTCACGCCGCTGCTGTTCGAAAGCAGCATGATCGGCATGATCCTGCGCGAGTTTTCGGTGACGCTGGCGGCGGCAGTGATCATTTCCGCCGTGGTGTCGCTGACGCTGACGCCGGCATTGTGCGCGCATTACCTGCGTGAAGGGCGCAGCGGTGGCCGATACCAGCCGGCGCGCTGGCAGGTGCACCTGGAGCATTTCGACAAACGTTTGCTGGCCATCTACGCCCGCATGCTGGATTGGGCCATGCGCCATCGCCGCCTGATGCGCTGGCAGCCGGCCATGCTGCTGTTTCTGACCGCGGTGCTGGCCGTCGCCGTTGCCAAGACCGCCGGTACGGTCGGCATGCCGGCCGAAGATACCGGTCTGGTACGTGCCGATGTCAGTGCCGCCACCAACATCACGCCGGGGCGGATGCGCGACAAACTGCGTCACGTGGCGGCGTTGCTGGGCGAGGATCCGGCGGTGCTCGACGTGACCGCGATCCTGGGCGGTCAATTCGGCGGCGCGGTCGGCAATTCCGGCAGCATCTTCATCGACCTCAAGCCGCGCCGGGACTTGCATGGCAACGCGGTCATCGAGCGCCTGCGCAAGCGCGTGGCCGACGTGCCGGGTGCCGAAACCAGTATCCGCATGATGCAATTCATCGGCGGCGGTGGTGGCAACGGCGGCAGCGGCGGCACCCAGAACGGTTTCCAGTTGCGTGCCGACTCGGGCGGCGACCTCGGCGAGGCCAGCGTGAAACTGGTTCGCGCGTTGCGCGAATTGCCGCAATTGCGCGACGTTCAGAGTGACTATGACGCGCACGGGCTGGAGCAGCACGTGGTTGTGGATCGAAAGCTCGCCGCGCGCGCCGGGGTGTCCATGGCCGCCGTGGATACGGCCTTGTACAGCGCATTCGGCCGCCAGCCGGTATCGACGATTTATTCCGACGTGACCGAATCGCACGTGGTCCTCAGCACGGCGCCGGAGCAGACCGCCAGCGCGGCATCGCTCAAGCGCGTGTACGTGCAGAACCGGCGCGGCGCGATGGTGCCCCTGGCCCAGATCGCGCACATCGAGTTGGCCGCGGTGGCGCCCGCCGTCAGCCATTTCAACCAGGCGCAAGTGGTCAACATCGGCTACAACATCGCGCCGGGCGTGTCATCGAGCAAGGCAGTCGACCTGATCAAGCAGACCACGGCCAACCTGCGGCTGCCCGGCGGTATTCACGCGGACTTTTCCAGTCCCGGGCTCAATTTTTCCAACATGAAGTCGAACTTTCTGGAGCTCATCTTTGTCGCGATCATCGTGATGTATGTGGTGCTCGGCATGTTGTACGAAAGCCTGCGCCATCCGCTGACGATTCTGTCGACATTGCCCGCCGCCGGCGCGGGTGCCTTCCTGGCACTGCTGGTGACCGGCACGCCGATTTCGGCGGTGGCCATCATCGCCTTGCTGCTGTTGATCGGCATCATCAAGAAGAACGCGATCCTGCTGGTCGACTTTGCGCTGGTTCGCGAGCGCGAAGGCGGCCGGGACCCGGTCGATGCCATCCGCGAGGCGGCGCTGGTGCGCTTTCGTCCGATTCTGATGACCACGCTGGTGGCGATGGGTGCGGCATTGCCGCTGGCGATCGGGTTCGGCGTCGGCTCGGAAATGCGCCAGCCGCTCGGCATCGCCATGATCGGCGGCCTGTTCGTGTCGCAGCTGTTGACGCTTCTGTCCACGCCGGCCATTTATCTGGGCCGCCATGATCGTCTCGAACGCAAAGCCGTCCGCCGTGCCCGCCGCGCCGAGCGCAAGCGCAAACGGTTGCAGGGGAATACCCGGAACGCGTAGCGCCGAACACCGGCTTCGCCTTGATAACGCCCCGGGCGCGCCCACGTTGAAAGCATGATCGATCGTCCGACCGCGCCGCTGTTCACCGACCCGCCGCAGGCGTCGAAACGCGAAACCGTTGCCGCCGATGCGGTGTTGTTGCGTGGTTTTGTCGACGCCGGCAACGCCAGGCTGCTCGTGTCCGGGCTGGAGTCGATTCGGCGGCAGGCGCCTTTGCGCCACATGCGCACACCGGGCGGACGCCGCATGTCGGTCGGCAACACCAACTGTGGCGCGGCTGGCTGGGTGTCCGATCAGAAGGGCTATCGCTATGTGTCGCACGACCCCGAAACCGGGCAGCCATGGCCATCGATGCCGCCCATCATGCGGGAATTGGCGCGCGAGGCCGCCGCAATCACCGGTTTCGGCCGGTTCGATCCCGATGCCTGTCTGATCAACGTGTATGAGCCGGGCACGCGCTTGTCGCTGCATCAGGATCGCGACGAGCGCGACTTCGATGCGCCGATCGTGTCGATTTCGCTGGGCCTTCCGGCCACGTTTCTTTTCGGCGGCGCGACACGCCACGCAAAACCGCAACGCATTGCGCTCCTGCACGGCGACGTGCTGGTCTGGGGAGGGGCATCGCGCATGGCGTTTCACGGCGTGGCGCCCCTGGCCGACGGCGAGCATCCATTGCTGGGACGACATCGCGTCAACCTGACCCTGCGTCGCGCGTTTTGATATCTGTACTCGACGGTTCTATAGTGAAAGTCGAGTTGCACGCATCATTCACGGAGATGGGGAGGCAAACCATGAAAAAGCGTTTGGTACTCGGAGGAATTGCCTGTGCGCTTCTCGTCGGCGCACCACTGGCCATTGCCGGATCCTCCGCGTCGCTCAATCAGTTCAAACACCATACGTTGCCGGTACTTGTCAGCGTTGACAGCCACGGTGTGGTGACCGACATGACGCCGGCGTACACGTTGCAGCCGCGCATGCGGAAGTTGCTCGAGACCACGCTGGACCAGGTGATCACGGGGCCGGCAAAACGTGATGGCAAGGCCGTTTCAAGTCAGTCCGTGATCCAGTTTGCCGTCAACCCGGTTGAGCAGGCGGACGGGCAATACAAGGTGCAACTTGCGTACGTCAAAGCCATGCCGGTTCCGCACGGACCGTGGTTTTGGAACCACATTGACGGGCATCGTCTGGCACTCCAGCGCCGTCACGTCTTTGATCGCAGCATCATGCATCAGAACAGCGGATTCGACCGGTTTGCGGAAAGGCAGGCTGCGGCACAGGCTTACAGCCAATCCGTTGCCGCCACGCGATCGGGCAACGGCAAAAAATAAGGCTGCTCCGCCGGCGTGACGGCCGGTTCGGACCTGTTGCCCGCGCAGGGCACAATCACCCCCGTTTTGTCGGCATCGACTGCCGGCAGGGCGGGGGTGTTCGTTCATGAGCCGTCTGCCGAGGCGCCCCTGTTGCACTGACGGGTTCCGTGCCTCCGGCAGCAGAGAGACGGCCCGTCACTGTCGGTGCTCCGTGGCGGCACATCCGCCCCCCGCTTCGCCACATGCTGCGTCGTTGTCACAACCACCCGGCGTGCGCATGGCTGTGCGGGAAGCCGTGACGTCAGCAAGCGTGCGTTGGCCGCGCAGACCTTGCAAATCGGCTTCGATACGTATAGGTTGACTTTAAAGGAGAAATATGCAAGGGCTGCTTTTCGGAGGGCCTCATCATGAAAGCGCGTTATACGATCACACTCATCGGCGCAGCATTGCTGGCGGCAGCACCGCTGGCCCATGCGGCGACGCCACAGACAGGCGACGCGAGCTATCACGTGTTGCCGGTTCTCATCACCGTGAACAAACAAGGCCGCGTGACCAACATGCTGCCGGCGGTGCGATTGAATTCAGCGGTTCGTCGCGTCGTCAAGACGACCTTGGACAAGATGGTCACCGGACCCATTTTCGAGCATGGCAAACCCGCGTCCGGTCAGATCGTTGTCCAGTTGCTGATCAAGGGCACGCGCCAGGCCGACGACAGGTATCGGGTGGATCTTTCGTACCTGGCCTCGCAACCGGTGCCCTATGGTCAGTGGCATTGGTACGATCAGGGTTTCGGGCACCGTCTGGCGCTGGCCTCGGCCGACTCGCAGGGTCGGTTTTATGCTCAGATCAAGCGTCCGACCGGGCCTGTGGGACACGCCAACCACGTCACTCGGGGAACCGGTCCCATCCACTGACCACTGACGCGGGCGTTCCGCGCGGGCTCATGACGGTCGCTCGCCTTGCGATCACAGCGGCCCGTACGCCTCCCGCGCGAGCGGGCCCGTGCCTGGAGCAACGCGTTCATTTGTCGGTATGGTCGCCGACCGCCACCACCGGTGTGCTCATGCCGGTGGTGTTGCCTTGTCCGCGCACCGGCTTGAGCATGTGTGCATGACGCCAGCGGCCGAAGCGGTAGTAGGCAACCGACAGCACCAGCGTCGCCGCCGAGCCGATCGGGTAGCTCCACCACACTGCATCGGCGCCGAAATGCGCGCGCAAAACCCAGGCGAAAGGAATGCGAACGCCGAACAGGGCGATGACGAGGATCACCAGCGGTGGCACCATCGCACCGGTGGAGCGGATCACGCCGAACAACACGAAACTCACGCTGATCAACAGGAACGCCCACACGGCAATGTGATTGAGGTGCTCGGCGATGTTCAGCGCCTCGCTGTCGTTCGGCAGGAACAATCCCAGAGCGTGGCGGCTGAAGAAATACACCACCAGTACCAGCGTGCCGGTCAACAGCAGGTTGTAGATCACGCCGGTACCCGCCACGCGCGATACCCGGTGCCACTTGCCGGCGCCGACATTCTGTGCCGCCATCGAGGCCACCGCCGAGCCCACGGCCAGCGCCGGCATCTGGATGTAGCGCCACAACTGCAATGCGGCGCCGTAGGCAGCCGTCACTTGCGATCCATAGGCATTGATCAGGCCGATCATGATCAAACCGGATGACGACAGCACGATCATCTGGATGCCCATCGGCAGACCCTTGAGTACCAGGACGCGCAGCAGCGCGAGATCCGGTTTCAGGTAATGCCATTCAGCACGGTGCAGACACAAAAAATGCTTGCGCCCGTACAGATACGTCAGCAACGCGCACAGCGCGATGATCTGAGCCACCAGCGTGGCCGCGGCCGAGCCGGCGATGCCCAGCGCCGGCAGCGGGCCGATGCCGAAAATCAACAGCGGGTTCAGCGTGATGTCCAGACCGACCGACAGCAGCATGAAATAGAACGGCGTATGCGAATCGCCCGCACCGCGCAGCGTCATCATCAAGAAGCTGTAGAAGAACATGGCCGGCAAGGCCACGAAGATCACCCGCAGATAGGCGATCGCGTAGGGCACCGCATCGGCCGGTGTCTGCATGAGAGCCAGTATTTCCGGCGTGAACACGAAGCCGAGGATGGCCATGAATGCCGACAAGCCGACAAAAAACGCCGCCCCCGTGCCGATGACGCGCTTGGCCTGATCGATATCGTGCCGGCCCATGGCCTGGCCGACCAGAATCGTGCCGGCCATCGAAATGCCGAACACGGTGCCGAGCAGGAAAAAAAGCACCAGATTGGCGTTGGAACTGGCCGTCAGCGCGGCTTCGCCCAGATAGTGGCCGATCCATATCGAGTTGACCGACACGTTCAGCGATTGCAACACGTTGCTGCCCAGAATCGGCAGCGAAAACAGCACCAGCGTGCGCGCGATCGGGCCGCTGGTCAGGTGATGTCTGCGATCGGCCATAAGTGTCGTCAGTGTTGGCAGTGGGGGCAGAAGAACGTATTGCGCTGACCCAGCATGCGCGCGCGGATGGGGGAGCCGCAATGGCGGCACGGTTGGCCGGCGCGACCGTAGACCATCAGTTCCTGCTCGAAGTAGCCGGGCGCGCCGTCCGGACGCAGGAAGTCCCTCAGCGTGGTGCCGCCACGCTCGATGGCGCGCGCAAGGATGACCTTGGCCGCTGCCGCAAGATGCGCATAACGTTTGCGCGACACCCGTCCGGCCGCACGCGCCGGGTGAATGCCGGCGGCAAACAGGGCTTCGCTGGCGTAGATGTTGCCCACGCCCACGACCACCGCCTGATCCATGACGAAAACCTTGACCGCCGCGCGGCGTCCGCGTGACAGATGCCACAGATGATCGCCGTCGAAATCCGCCGACAACGGTTCGGGACCGAGACCGGCCAGCAGGGGGTGGATAGCACCGGCCGGTTGCCACAACAGGCACCCGAAGCGGCGTGGATCGTTGAAACGCAGGGCCCGCCCGTCATCGATTTCCAGGTCGTAATGATCATGTTTTCCCGCAGGGGTCGCCGCATCGACCACGCGCAGGCTGCCGGACATGCCAAGGTGCAGCAAGGCACTGCCGGTCACCGTGTCGAGCAGCAGATATTTGGCGCGCCGATCGACCGTCTCGATGCGCCGGCCGGGCAGCTCGCGCTCGATGGCGGCCGGGATCGGCCAGCGCAGGTCTCGCCGGCGCAGGATCGCGCGCGTGATCCGGTGACCTTCGAGGTACGCGGCGATGCCGCGGCGCGTGGTTTCGACTTCGGGCAATTCGGGCATGAGCGGAAAGCGCGAGGCGCGCTATGGTTGCCCGATCCGGGTCGCCAGGTGAAGCGTTGGCGTGACGGCCAGGTGAACCACAGTGGCGGCGTCGTGGCTCAGCGCTTCGAGCAACGTCAAGCCGGGCGCACTGAGGTTGGCTTGCGCCAGTGCCCTGGCATGCGGCTGTTCGGGCAGATCGGCAGGCGTACGGGCGTCATCAAGCGTCATGTCGAGCCGAGCCACTGCGCGCGCCCCGGCTCGGGGTGACAAGACCAGCGCGCAGGCGAACGCCTCGCGCGTGGCCAGCACTTCACCCAGCGGGCCGGAGCACGGGTCGTCGTTGGCAACCAGCAACACGGGCGCCTCGTCGATCAGCGCCTGTGTTGCCGCTTCCAGCAACCCCGCGCCGAACGTGCCTGTGAATGCCGCCACGGCACTGGACGCGGCACGGCAACCGGTGGCGATGGTCCAGTAACCGACCGCGGCGTTGTGTACGGAATTGTGAAAGCGTGTGGGTGAAAGGTGCTGCGGCGTATCGGCCAGCACCCGGCACATGTAATCCATGATGCCGGCGTCACCATGGGAGCTGGCGAACACGCAAGGAAGCTTCGCGGCATCGTGCCCGCTCATGGTCACCGCCTGGTCGGCAACCTCGATGCCCGCCAGAACATGGGTCGAAACGCGCCGGCGTTCGCCGGCGGACAGGCGCTCCGGTTTCGGCCGTTGCGGGGCCGAGGCATCCGGCCCGCCCTCGCCGCGCAACAGCGCGCGCCACGCGGACCAGTCCGGCAGTTCGGGCGCCCAGGCGCCGATGCCCTGCACCCACAACGTCAGCGTCCGGTTCATGCGTCGACCTCCGGTCGGGCGAAGGCCAGGCAGGCATTGTTGCCGCCGAAACCAAGCGCATTGCACAATGCCACCCGCACATCGTGGCGCCGGCTCTCGAGCGCGAATTGCGGACCGCAGATGGCATCGGGTGTGGTGCAGTTGAGGTTGCCGGGGATCAGTTCGCGCTCGATGGCCAGCAGCGCCGTTACCGCCCCCAGGCCGCCGGCCGCCCCCAGGGTGTGGCCGGTGAACGCCTTGGTCGAACTGACCGCCGTCGTGTCGGGAAACAACCGTGCGACGAGCGCCGCTTCAACCTCGTCATTCTTGCGACTGGCCGTACCGTGCAGGTTCACGTAATCCACGGCGTCGGCTTCCAGACCGGCGCGCTGCAGGGCCTCGCGCACGGCTTTTTCTGCCCCCAGACCTTCGGGGTGCGGCGTGGACATGTGCCAGGCGTCGCTGGACTCTCCATGACCGACCAGGCGCGTGGCATCGGGTGCGATATCGGGAGATTCGAGCAGGGCGAATGCCGCTGCCTCGCCGATGGAAATGCCGCGCCGGTCGGCGTCGAACGGACGGCACGGTTCGGGCGAAACCAGTTCAAGAGAGTTGAAGCCGAACAACACGCTGTCGCACAACGTATCCACTCCGCCGACCACCGCCGCATCGATCAGCCCCAACTGCATCAGCCGTGAAGCCATGGCGAAGACCTTGGCGCTGGACGAGCACGCTGTGGAAATCGTCAGACACGGCCCGCGTGCACCTGTTGCATCGGCCACGAACGCGCCCAGCGAATGCAACGAGTGCAGGCGCGGATCACGGAAACCGTCCGGCAAATGCCCGTCCTGCAGATGGCGATAGCCGGTTTCGGTGGCACCGATGCTGCCGGTGGAAGTGCCCATGAGCACAGCCACCCGCCGCGCACCGTGACGCGCGACAGCCGCCCGTGCGGCGGCCAGGAAATCATCCTGCTGCAGACCCAGCCAGGCCAGCCGATTGTTGCGGCAAGCCCAGTGCTCGAGCGCCGCCGGCAACGTGGTGGATTCGACGCCGTCCACGCGCCCGATCCAGCACTCGAGCGGCGCATGACTGATGTCGTTGGTACGCAATCCGCCGCGCATCGCGGCCAGGGCAGCGGCATGCGCATCCACCCCCCGGCCGATGGCCGAGGTGGCAGTGCAGGCGGAAACGGCAACGGGAGGCATCAAAGCAGGCATGAGGCGAAAGCATAGCGAGTTCGGTGGCCGGCATCGACTGTTGACGTCCCCGAACAAGACGGTTCAAGCAGCGCTGACCACCCCATGTTGCCGCGGGTGCCGACGGCCCGCGGCAACATGGCATGATTTCATGCCGGCGATGCCTTGCTACTCTTGCACCATGAAAGATCAGGCTGACCAGGTCGAGCAGTTCCTGCGCACGTTGCAGGATCGCATTTGTCGTGCTGTCGAAACACTCGACGGCACGGCGCGTTTTGTCGAGGACGCCTGGGATCGGCCGGCCGGCGGAGGCGGGCGCACGCGGGTGCTGACCGATGGCGCGGTGTTCGAACAGGCGGGGGTCAATTTTTCCCGCGTGTTCGGCGATCGCCTGCCGCCCAGCGCCACGGCCCATCGTCCGCAGTTGGCTGGCGGCAGCTTTACTGCCACGGGGCTGTCGCTGGTGTTGCATCCGCGCAATCCGTACGTGCCCACCACCCACGCCAACGTGCGCTATTTCGAGGCGCGCAAGCCGGGCGTCGAGCCGTTGTGGTGGTTCGGCGGCGGCTTCGATCTGACGCCGTTCTACCCGTTCGATGAGGACGTGAGGCACTGGCATCGGGTCGCTCGTGATCTTTGTGCACCGTATGGCGAGGATGTGTATCCGCGCTGCAAAAAATGGTGTGACGATTATTTCTACCTCAAGCATCGCGATGAAACCCGCGGCGTCGGGGGCTTGTTCTACGACGATCTGGATGCCGGTGGATTCGAGCGCTGTTTCGCATTCACGCGTGATGTGGGGCAGGGGTTTCTGGATGCCTACCTGCCGATTGCCGAGCGTCGCAAGGACACACCCCACGGCGAGCGGGAGAGGCAGTTTCAGCTGTACCGACGCGGCCGCTACGTGGAATTCAATCTGGTTTACGACCGCGGCACCTTGTTCGGGCTGCAGTCCGGCGGGCGCACGGAGTCGATCCTGATGAGCCTGCCGCCGCTGGTCCGCTACGCCTACAACTACGTGCCCGAGCCCGGCACCCCGGAGGCGCGCCTGGCCGATTACCTCAAGCCGCGCGACTGGCTCTGACAAGCCGCGATACCGGCGCATCATCGTGCCGGACGGCATTCGCACCCGGATGCGCGACCAAGGGACCTGCGCGTGCCTGCGGCTTGCATGATTGACGTTCCCGCCGGCTGCTTTCACCATATTCCGGTTTCCATGCCAAAGAGCACACGCCTCATGTACAAGCTGGTCCTGATTCGCCACGGCCAATCGCAGTGGAACCTGGAAAACCGCTTCACCGGCTGGGCCGACGTGGACCTGACGCCGCAGGGGATCGACGAAGCGCGTGCGGCCGGCGAGTTGCTGCGCGAAGAGGGCTTCATGTTCGACGTGGCGCACACGTCGGTGCTCAAACGTGCCGTGCGCACCTTGTGGCACGTGCAGGACGCGATGGATCTGATGTGGTTGCCGGTAGTGACCGACTGGCGTCTCAACGAGCGTCATTACGGTGCGCTGACGGGGCTGGACAAGGCCGAAACAGCGGCCAGATTCGGCGACGAGCAGGTGCACATCTGGCGACGCAGCTACGATACACCGCCGCCGCCGATGGCGCCCGAAGACAGCCACTTCGGCGAAGACCCGCGTTATGCGGCGTTGTCCGCCGAGCAGATTCCGCTGACCGAATGCCTCAAGGACACCGTGGCCCGCGTGTTGCCTTACTGGCACGAGGAACTGGCGCCGGCCATTCGCGCCGGACGCAACGTGCTGGTGGCCGCGCACGGCAATTCCATGCGCGCACTGGTGAAATACCTCGACGACATTTCCGATGACGACATCACCGGCCTCAACATTCCCAACGGCGTGCCGCTGGTGTACGAGTTCAACGCCGACATGAAGCCGTTGAAGCACTATTACCTGGGCGATGCCGAAGCCATCGCCGCCAAAGCCGCGGCCGTCGCCAATCAAGGCAAGACCGGAAAATGAGCCCGCAGGGCCGCCAAGCGACTCGCCGCGGAAAATCACGTCATTGTCACACTCGCTTCGCGTTCCCGCTCGTCACAGCGCATCCGCATCCAGTTCGCCGGTACGGATGCGAATCACCTGTTCCAGCGCACTGACGAAGATCTTGCCGTCGCCGATCTTGCCGGTGCGCGCCGATTGCTGGATGGCTTCCAGCGCGCGCTCCAGCAAATCGTCGGGCAGGGCGATGTCCAGCTTGATCTTGGGCAGAAAATCGACCACGTATTCGGCGCCGCGGTACAGTTCGGTATGGCCTTTCTGGCGCCCGAAGCCCTTGACCTCGGTCACGGTGATGCCCTGCACGCCGATGTCGGCCAGTGCTTCGCGCACGTCGTCGAGCTTGAACGGCTTGATGATGGCGGTGACCAGCTTCATGACGGCAGCTCCGGAATGCAAAGAAGGCACTATAACGGGTCGGGGTTGTCCCATCACAACCTGAACCACGGATCGTGAGCGCGGCCATCAAGGGGGCATCTTGTAGGAAAATGCCTACAGTACGTCGCGCCATATACCGATAGCGGGCTTGCGACGTACTTCCTAGACTTGTCATCAACGTTAATGAGGTGCTGCCATGATCGGTGTCGAATCCATTGACCAACTGGCGCAGCGACTTGCCGGGTTGGTTCCGCCAGGCGTGGTGCAGGTTCGGGAGGATCTCGAAGCCAACTTTCGCGATGTCCTGACGCATGGATTGCGTCGCCTCGACCTTGTCACCCGTGAAGAATTCGATGTTCAGCGCATGGTGCTGGCCCGGACTCGTGAACGTCTCGAACAACTCGAAAAACGCGTTGTCGAGCTGGAATCCGGGGCCGGTACGTCCGCCCGCTGACACTGTTCTTCACATTGCATCGCACCACGCGTGCGACCGTCGTCTCCCGGGAGCGCCGCTTCCGGCCCTGTCACCTCACCCCGATCGGGCCGGAAGCGGCTTTTTGTCGTGCGCGATGAAAGCGTCACACGACTCCTGCCGCGCGCATCACGTCCGATAGCCCCGTGCCGGAATGACGGATGCGCAGTCATTCGCTCGACCTTTCTGTTCATGACCGCCACTTCGACTGCTCCAGCGCCACTTTGCATACCGATGATCACGTTACCTGAGGCAGGTCGGGCAACGGTCGACGTCGGTGTGCGCATGTCGCCGGCATGGACGATCCGGGACTCGGAGGCGCTCGAAAGGGCCTCCGTGTCGCCCGGTTCGGATGCACGGCCGGCGTGGGGGTGTGCATGAGTCTGGCGGTCACGCTGAGCCGGGCTCAGCAGGGCGTTTCGGCGCCGCAGGTCATGGTGGAAGTGCATCTGTCCGGTGGGCTGCCCGGCACCGCCATCGTCGGCTTGCCCGAAGCGGCCGTACGCGAGGCGCGCGATCGCGTACGCGTGGCGATTCAGAACACCGCGTTTCAATACCCGCGTTCGCGCGTGACCGTGAATCTGGCGCCGGCCGAATTGCCCAAGAACGGCGGGCGTTTCGATCTGGCCATCGCCCTGGGTATTCTCGCCGCCGGCGGGCAGGTACCGCGCGAGCGCATGGACGATTGCGAATTTCTCGGCGAACTGGCCTTGTCCGGCGCCTTGCGGCCGGTCAGCGGCGTGTTGCCGGCCTTGTTGCGCGCGCGTCAGCGCAAGCGCCGGGTCATCGTGCCGCGCGACAATGCCGTGGAAGCGTCATTGGTGGAAGGCGCCGACATTCTCGTGGCCGACAGTCTGGCCGACGTCTGCGCGTGGTTGCGCGGCGGCGAATTGCCGGCGCCGGAACCGGTACATGACCAGAGCACCGCCTGGGTCGGCCTTGATCTGGCCGACGTGCGCGGGCAGCTGCAGGCGCGTCGCGCGCTGGAAATCGCGGCCGCCGGTGGCCACCACCTGCTTCTGGCGGGGCCGCCGGGAACCGGCAAGACCATGCTGGCCGAGCGCCTGCCCGGCATCCTGCCGCCATTGATCGAAAGCGAAGCGCTGGAATCCTGCGCGGTGCGCTCGGTCGCCGGCATGCCGGTGGATCTGACGCGCTGGCGCGAGCGGCCGTTTCGTGCACCGCACCACACCACATCGGCGGTGGCGCTGGTCGGTGGCGGGTCGCAACCGCAACCGGGCGAAATTTCGCTGGCGCATCATGGCGTGTTGTTCCTGGACGAGTTGCCCGAATACAGCCGCCATGTTCTGGAGGTGCTGCGTGAACCGCTGGAGTCGGGTGAAATCGTCATCTCGCGGGCCATGCGCAAAGCACGCTTTCCGGCGCGCTTCCAACTCGTGGCGGCGATGAATCCGTGCCCTTGCGGCTACGCCGGTGACCCGGACGGTCGCTGCCGTTGCACGCCCGATCAGATCGCCCGTTACCGCGCGCGCATTTCGGGGCCGTTGCTCGACCGGATCGACCTGTGCGTGGAAGTGCCGCGCGTGCCCCTGTCCGAACTGGCCGCCAGCAAGGGGCCGGGTGAAAGCAGCGCCAGTGTGCGGGCGCGCGTGATGGGTGCCCGTCAACAGGCCATGGCGCGCAGCGGGGTGCCCAATGCCGATTTGTCCACCCGCGATCTGGAGCGCGATTGCGCGCTGGGCGCGCCCGAGCGTGGCTGGTTCGAACGCGCGCTGGAGCGCCTGCACCTGTCGGCACGCGCTTACCATCGCATTCTGCGCGTGTCGCGAACCATTGCCGACCTGGAAGGCGCCACGGCCTGCGTGCGTCGCGAACATCTGGCCGAGGCCTTGCAGCTGCGGCGCTTTGATCAAGCCTGACCCGGCAGCGCATCGGTACCGGTCGCCATTTCAGTATCGGCGTTTGCGCGGCTGGCACACGGCGCTGCCGGGTGCAGGGAAGGGCCGGCGTTGCCGTTGCATCGACCACGTCGCGAGGTCTGGATGTTCACCCTCGGCGACAGTCTGTTCGTCCGTCGACACCGTTCGTGACCTTCGTCAGGGTTGACCGTCGAGACGGTCGGTTGGATAATTGAACTGTCGGGTACGCAAATACCGACCTGCCGCCCCGGTACCGGATCTCCCTCCCCTCCCCCGCTCCGGTACCGGGGGTCCGGCACCTCCTCGTTTTCGTCGTTTTTCTGTCCTTTTGCGGTGGTTTTGCCGTTACCATTCGGCGTACCCCCACGGATGCGAGTGCGCATGGCAATCGACTTGGGCGTAATGCTCACCCTGCTTCTGGTCGTCGGCTTTCTGTCTCAGTGGTTGGCTTGGCGCATTCGCGTGCCGGGCATTCTGTTGCTGCTTTTCGCGGGTATTGTGCTGGGACCGGTGACGGGGTGGTTCGACCCCGACAAGATGATGGGCAAGCTGTTGTTTCCCGTCATTTCGCTGGCGGTGGCGCTGATCCTTTTCGAAGGCAGCATGACCTTGCGTTTCTCCGACTTGCGCGATGTCGGCAAGGCGGTGCGCGGTCTGGTCAGCTACGGCGCCGTGATCGCGCTGATTCTGCTGGCGGCGGCCGCGCACTGGATCGCCGGTGTCAGTTGGGAGTTGTCGTTTCTGTTCGGCGCGTTGACCTGCGTCACCGGGCCGACGGTCATCACGCCGATGCTGCGCACGTTGCGCCCCAACGCGCGCATCGCCCGCACCCTGCGATGGGAAGGCATCCTCATCGATCCGCTGGGCGCGTTGTTCGCGGTGTTGGTGTACGAAGCCATCGTGACGCATGCGCAAGGCCATTCGCTGGGCGTGTTCGGCATGACCATCCTGATCGGCGCGGTCATCGGTCTCGTCGTGGGCTACGCACTGGGCTTTCTGCTGCGCCGCCAGCTCATTCCCGAATACCTGCAGACCTACGGCACCTTGATCGCGGTGCTGGGCGCATTCAGCCTGTCCAACACGCTGGCACACGAATCCGGGCTGCTGGCGGTCACGGTGATGGGCATCATGCTGGGCAACATGCGCAACATCCATATCGACCACATCATGGACTTCAAGGAACACTTGTCCACGCTGCTGATCTCGATGTTGTTCGTGGTGCTGGCCGCGCGCCTGCAATGGCCGTTGCCGCCGGGCGTATTGTGGAGCGGCATCATCGTTTTTCTGGTGGCGCAATTCGCGATTCGACCGATCTCGGTAATTGCCGCCACCGCCGGCAGCCAGCTCAACTGGCGTGAACGCACGTTGCTCTGCTACGTGTCGCCGCGTGGCGTGGTCGCGGCGTCGGTATCGTCGTTGTTTGCGTTGCAACTGGCCAGCATGGGCATGGATGAGGCCAACAAGCTGGTGCCGCTGGTATTCATCCTGATCATCGGCACGGTGGTGTTGCAAAGCGCCACCGCGCGGCCGATCGCCAAATGGTTGAAGGTGGCCGACCCCGATCCCAACGGCGTGATGATTTTCGGCTCCGACCATGTCGCGCGTACCGTGGCACAGGCATTGACCGAGCAGAACTTCCGCGTGCTGATCGCCGATGACGACTGGGAGGGCATCAGCGCGGCGCGCATGGCCGGTCTCGGCACGTTCTACGGCAACCCGACGTCGCAGTACGCGGCATTGCACATGGATCTGACCGGCATCGGGCGTTTGTTCGCCATGTCCACCCGGCGTGAACTCAATTCGCTCACCTGCATGCAATATCGCCAGGTGTTCGGCCGCGAACGGGTGTACCGACTGCGCATTCTGGCGCCGGAACAAAGCCACGAACGTGCCGCTTTCGCCGGTTCCATCCAGTCCAAGGTGTTGTTCGGCGACCGCATGACCCACACGCGTTTCAGCGAAATGCTGTCCTCGGGCTGGCGCGTCAAGGCGACCCAACTCAGCGATGCCTACGAGTGGCCGCAGTATCTCCAGCACAACGGCGAGGAGTCGGTATTGCTGTTCGGCATCGAAGGCAACGGCAATCTGCGCGTCACGTCCGACAAGCGCGATACCGAGCCCAAATCGGGTTGGACCGTGGTCGTGCTGGTGCCGCCGGACGCGCCGTCGTCGCCGCCGCGGCGTGTCGAGGAAAGCGCCGATTGATCCGGCGCGCTGTCCTCAGATTCCGTGATGCTTGCCCTGATAGGGCGCGTAGAATGCGCGCAATTTCGCGATATCCGTGTGCATGTCCTCGCTGGTTTCAAACAGCGGTCCCAGCACGATGTGCTTGTCGGGATAGTGGAACGCGACCGGAAAAATCGGTACCTCGGCATGACGGGCGATATGCCAGAATCCGGTCTTCCAGCGCTCGACCGGCTTGCGTGTGCCCTCGGGTGTGATCGCCAGCCACAAGGCATCGCCGGCGCGGAAAAGGTCCGCCATCTGCTCGACCACGCCGCCGGCCGCGCGCCGGTTGATGGGGATGCCGCCGAGGCGGCGCAGCAGTGACCCCATCGGGCCGTGGAACAACTCGTCCTTGATCATGAAGTGCACTTCGGCGCCGATGCCGACCTTCATCAGCAGGCCCCAGATACCATCCCACCACGACGAATGCGGCGCGCCGATCAGCACCACGCGCGCACAGTCGGGCAGGTCGCCCTCGAGGCGCCAACCGCTGAGGCGGAGCAGGGCACGGCACGCTTTGCGACAAAGATTGTCGCGGTAATGCGGCATGCGGGGCGGCAGTTGGTGAATGCTCGGGATGCCTGCGCTCACTCGTCTCTCCAGTCGCGCCGGCGCGATTGCTTGCGCCGGCCGCGTTGTTTCTTGTCGGTCAACCGGCGCTCGCGCGAGGCGCGGGTGGGGCGGGTTGCAACGCGTTTTTTCGGTGCGGCGAGTGCCTGTCGAATCAGCGTTGCCAGACGCTCGCGCGCATCTTCTCGATTGCGCGCCTGATCGCGAAAGCGTCGCGCCTGGATTACCACCACGCCGTCGGCCGTCAAGCGCCGGTCGCGACGCGCCAGCAGACGCTCGCGCACCGGTTCCGGAAGACTCGGCGACGCGGCGGCGTCAAAGCGCAATTCGACCGCACTTTCGGTGCGGTTCACGTGCTGCCCGCCCGGTCCCGCCGCGCGCACGAAGCGCTCGACGAGCTCGCTGTCGGGAATGTGGATGCGGCGGCTGATGGCAAGCATGGCGACATTCTCGCATGCCCGTACCGAGGGTGAGCGCAAGCGATGCTCATGCGCGACGGAGATATTGCGGACGGGTCGGGACCGGACCCGACGCGACGATTGCGGGTCGCCGCGAAACGCCTCAGTGCCCGCGCGGCCAGGAGGCGACGAAGGTGATCACGGCGGCACATGCGAGGCCGATCGGCCAGCCGATACCGTAGTCGGGTGCCAAGGCCCACATCAACACGGCACTGATGCCGAAGGTCACGCCCAGCAGGCCGCCGGCCAGCAGGTGGCGAATGTGGCGTGCCTCGGTGTGCAGACGGCTGAGATCCTGCGACGAAAAATGCACGCGCGTCTGGCCGTTGACCGTTTCCTCCAGCAACTGGTGCACCAGCCCGGGCATGTTCGGCGCGGCGCGCAACCATTCGGGCAGGTGTTGGCGCATCGTGCGCAGCGCGCGGTACGGACTGTAGCGTTCGCGCAAAATGCGTTTCAGTACCGGGTGCGCCACCGCCCAGATGTCGATGTCCGGGTCCAGCATGCGGCCCACGCCTTCGATGTTGAGCAGCGTTTTCTGCAGCAGAATCAACTGCGGCTGCAGGGTGAGCTCGAACTTGCGCGCCGTGGCAAACAGTTTGGCAATCACTTCGGCCAGCGAAATTTCCGACAACGGCCGCGTGAAATACGGCTCGCACACGGTACGAATGGCCGTTTCCAGCTCGTCGACGCGCACGTGACGCGGCATCCAGCCGGCGGCCAGATGCAGTTCGGCGATGCGCCGGTAATTGCGCTCGAAGATGGCGATGAAGTTTTCCGCCAGCCAGTACTGGTCGTCTTCGGGCAGCGAACCCATGATGCCGAAATCCAGCGCGATGAAGCGCGGATGTTCGACGCGCGTGACGTCCACCCATATGTTGCCCGGGTGCGCGTCGGCGTGGAAAAAGTTGTCGCGGAAAACCTGCTCGTAAAAAAGCCGCACGCCCATTTCGGCCAGCCGGCGCCGGTCGATGCCGGCTGCTTCGATGGCTTCGACATCATCGGCAGTGACGCCGTATACGCGTTCCAGCGTCAGTACGTGGTTGTTGCTGTGCGACCAGTACACCGTCGGCACGTACAGGTCCGGCGAGTGTTCGAAATTGCGTTTCAGCAAGCTGGCGTTGGCGCCTTCATGCTGGAGGTCGAGTTCGTTCTGCAGCGTTTTCTCGATTTCCGAAACCACGTCCAGCGGACGGATCCTGTCGGCGTGGGGATGCCAACGCTGCGCCAGCTCGCCGACGGCGCGCAACAGATCCACGTCGCGACGGATGCGCTGCATGATGCCGGGGCGAAGCACCTTGACCACGACCTTGCTGCCGTCGTGCATGGTGGCCGCATGGACTTGCGCAATGGACGCCGATGCCAGCGGCTGCTCGTCGAAATCGGCAAACAACGTGGTCACCGGGGCGCGCAGTTCGCGCTCGATGATGGCGCGCGCTTCGACGCCGGGGAAGGGCGGTACCTGATCCTGCAGCTGCGCCAGTTCGTCGGCGATGTCGGCAGGCACCAGATCGCGGCGCGTGGACAACATCTGCCCGGCCTTGACGAAAATCGGCCCCAGGTCATTCAGGGCCAGGCGCAGACGCGCGCCGCGCGACAGCTGCCGCACGTCGGCGCGCGCGCGCGGCAGCAGCAGGCGCATCCACTTCAGGGGACGGTACAGGTGCGTGGCATCGATAACGTCATCGAGGCGATAGCGCAGCAACACGCTGGCTACATGCAGCAATCGCGGGACCAGACGCAGCGGTGTTCTCATGCGCCGGAATCCCTCGAGATGTCCAGTTGCCGGATGCGCGCCTGCAGGCGTTCGGTGCGTTCGCGCAGATGATCGACGTCATCCAGAAAATCGTCCATCTCGCCCGGCGGCACGCTCAGCCGTGATTCTTCGCGCAGCCAGTCGGCGCTGTCCTCGGCGAAGTGGCGACCGCTGTCGCGCACGTGCGACAACGCCTTGGCGAACGCACGTGCCATGGGAACGCCCGCCACGTCGCCGAAAACGCGCGCGAACGCGGCTTCGAAATCCGGTGCATAACCGCGTGCCAGTTTTTCCAGACGACGCGCCAGGTCGGCATCGCCGGCGATGTCCACCTTGCCGGGCGCGATGGCGTCGTTGCCCGCATGCATGGCCATCGCGAGCAGACCGCCGGGCGTGGCGCGCACACGCAACCGGCTGCCTTCGTCATCCGTCACCGGGCCGACTTCGAGCTTGCCGTCGACGACACGAATGGCCAGCGCCAACGAGAGACCGTCCAGGTGCACTTCCAGACGTCGGCCTTCCAGTGCCTGCACGTCGGCACGCGTGTCCGGATCCAGCGCCAGGGCCTGATTGAGCGCCGCTTCCAGCGCACGCCCGCCCAAGGCGCGCAATGGTCGAGGCGGAAAACGGGAAGTGGTCGCGTCAGTCATGTCCTGATTGTAGCCGTTGTGATTACCCGTCGGTGCCGGTGCGGTTGTGGCCCTTGCCGAGACGCGCTCCTGCTGTTCAGGGGTCGCCATCGGATCCAGGGCTTCAAGCGGCGCCGGCGAAATCGAGTTGTCGCCAGGCTTCGTACACGGCCACCGCCACCGCATTGGACAAATTCAAGCTGCGGTTGTTCGGCTGCATCGGCAGCAACAAGCGTTGCGCCGGATCGATCGTTTCCAGGATTGCCGGGCCCAGGCCCTTGCTTTCCGAGCCGAACAACAGGGCGTCGCCATCGGCAAAACGCGCATCGGCATAGCGCGTGTCGGCAAACTTGGTGAACGCGAACACGCGCGGTTTGTCGAGCGCGGCAAGGCATGCCGCCAGGTCGTCATGCACGCGTACGCGGGCGTATTCGTGGTAATCCAGCCCGGCACGCCGCAGGCGTTTGTCGTCCAGCTCGAAACCCAACGGTCGCACCAGGTGCAGTGCAGCGCCGCTATTGGCGCACAGACGAATCACGTTGCCCGTATTGGGCGGAATTTCGGGATGATGCAGGATGACATGAAGCATGCGCGACATTATCCCGTGTTTTGGCCGGGCGTGTCGTTCGCGGCGGCAGGCCGGGCCGGCGGGTATCGGGAGATGGCGCCGGCGGCTACATCATCCGGATCGCAACGACGTGCTGGCGGCATGTGCCAGCTGCACCGTATCCACCGCCGGGGCATGCGTCGTCATCAAGGTCGTCAGTGCGCCCAGCACCAGCAGAACGCAGAGGGTGAACAACAGGCACATCAAAGCGCGTTCGGTTTTCATGGGGCTTTCCTTTTGCGGGAGGGTGTACTGGGGATCCTGCAAGCATCTTGCCAAGTCGACCATTTGAAAAAAATGGACGTTTGTCATGCACTTGCAATGACAGGCGCGCGCCATGAACGCGCTGCGCGGTGTCCGCGGATAGCCCGAAGTGTCCGCGTACGGACATTGCACAAGGCCTCGCATGTCGCTAGCCTCAACCGGACAACGCGCACGGTCGCGCGTATCTGGAGGGGACAACATGCGACATTCACTTGCCCTGCTCGCGGCAGGGTGCCTGGCATTCACGGCGGCGTCCGTCAGGGCGCCGGCGACGGCCGGTCCGGCGCCGATGCAACAAGAAGGCGCGAACGCCGATACATCCGCCGCGCTGCCGGATATTCCGTATACGCGGTTCAAACTGCCCAACGGCTTGACCGTGGTGGTCAGCGAAGACCACAAGGCGCCCGTGGTGGCCGTGTCGGTGTGGTACCACGTCGGTTCGGCGCGCGAGCCGACCGGCAAGTCCGGTTACGCGCATCTGTTCGAGCACCTGATGTTCGAGGGCTCGGAACATCACCAGGGCAATTATTTCGAACCGTTCGAAAAGGCCGGCGCGACCGGCATGAACGGCACGACCGCCCAGGATCGCACCAACTATTTCGAAACCGTGCCCACCAGCGCGCTCGACATGGCGTTGTGGATGGAATCCGATCGCATGGGCTGGCTGCTGCAGGGGCTGACCAAGGCCGGCGTCAACCAGCAGCGCGGCGTGGTGCAGAACGAAAAGCGCCAAGGTGAAAACCAGCCGTTGGGTGTGGTGTCGACCAATATCGAGGCGCATGCCTACCCGCAGAACCATCCGTACCATCACAGCGTCATCGGTTCCATGAAGGATCTGAACGCCGCGTCGCTGGATGATTTCAAACACTGGTTCAAGACCTATTACGGCCCCAACAACGCCACGCTGATCATGGTCGGCGATATCACACCGGCCAAGGCCAAAAAACTGGCGCTGAAGTATTTCGGCAACATCCCGCCGGGCCCGCCGGTCGCCGAACAGAAGCCGTGGGTGTTTCCGCGCGATACCTCCACGCATGGCGAAATCGTTCGTCACGTGCCGCAAGTGCATCTGTTCCGCGAGTGGAACACGCCGCAACTGGGCACGCATGACGACGAGATGCTGAACCTCGCGGCCTGGGTGCTGGGCGGCAGCAAGACCTCGCGTCTGTACCAGCGTCTGGTGTATCAGGACAAACTGGCCGACAACGTGTCGGTCAACCAGCGTTCCAACGAACTGGGTTCCGGATTCTGGCTCAGCGTCAGCGTCAAGAAGGACGCCGACCTGGCCAAGGTCAAGGCGGCCGTGGCCGACGAATGGAAGAAGTTCCTGGAAAACGGCCCCACCGCCGATGAACTCCAGCGTGCCAAGACCACCATGCGGGCCGATTTCGTGCGCCGTCTGGAGCGCGTGGGCGGTTTTTCCGGCAAGGCCACGCTGCTGGCTTCCGGCCAGGTCTACCAGGATGATCCGGGCGCCTGGCGCAAGGGTCTGCAGACCATGATGGACGCCACGCCCGAAGCGGTGCGCAAGGCTGCGGACAAGTGGCTTTCCAAAGGCGATTACACCTTGACCGTGTTGCCGGTCAAGAAAGGTCAGGAGCCGACCTCGGCCGACGAAGCCACCTCCGGCGGTCTCGGGCCGGCCAAGGGTGATCCGGGTCTGGCCAAGGCGCCGAGCGAGGAGCTGCATGCCGTCGACAGCGACGTCGATCGCAGCAAGGGCGTGCCCGATGTGACGAACTTCCCGTCGCTGACGTTCCCCGCGTTGCAGCACGCCACGCTCGACAATGGCGTCAAGGTCACGCTGGCCCAGCGCAAGACCGTGCCGCTGGTGGAGATGACCCTGCAATTCGATTCGGGTTACAAGTCCGATCAGGGCCACAAGCTGGGACGCGCCAACTTCACCATGAGCATGCTCGATGAAGGCACCACCGACCTCGACTCGGTCGCGATCGCCAAACGTCAGCAGAGCCTGGGCGCCGACATCAGCGCCGGTTGCGGTCTGGACGCCTGCACGGCCACGTTGAACTCGCTGGCCGACAAGCTGGATCCGTCGCTGGATTTGCTTGCCGACATCGTCCAGCATCCGGCCTTCCGCGACACCGACGTGTCGCGCATCCGCGGCAAGTGGATCGCCGGCATCGCGCAGGAAAAAAACCGTCCCACGACCATGGCCATCCGGGTCTTGCCGCCGCTGATCTACGGTGACGGCTATCCCTACGCCATGCCGCTGACCGGTTCGGGCACCACCGACTCGATCAAGGCGCTGACGCACGATGACATGCAGACCTTCATGCGCGATTACATCCGTCCGGACAACATGCGCATCCTGGTCACCGGCGATATCGGCATGGACAAGCTGTTGCCGCAGCTCAACAAGGTGTTCGGCCACTGGAAGGCGCCGTCGTCGGCCATTCCCGAGCAGACGCTGGGCAAGGTCGCGCCGCCGGCGAACGACCGCGTGTTCCTGATGGATCGCCCGGGGTCGAAGCAGTCGGTGATCTTTGCCGGCATCGTCGGACCGTCGGCCAAAGCGCCCGACCATCTGGCCGTGAGCATCATGAACGGCACGTTCGGCGGCACCTTCACCTCCCGTCTCAACATGGACTTGCGTGAGGACAAGCATTGGGCCTACGGCGCGCACTCCATGGTGATGAGCACGGTGGGGCCGGGCGCCTTCCTGATGTACGCGCCCGTGCAGACCGACAAGACCGCGCCGGCCATCCAGCAGATGGTCAAGCAGGTCAAGGCGGTCGTCGGACCCAAACCGCCCACCAGCGAGGAAATCGCCAAGATCAAGGCGCAGCGCATCCACGCCTTGCCGGGTGAATACCAGACCAATGGCGCGGTACTGGGAGCACTGGAAGACATGGCGCTGTACGACCGTCCGGATGACTACGTGACCACCCTGAAACCGCGCATCGAAAAACTCCCCGATGCCGCGGTGCAGAAGGCGGCCAGTGACGTCATCCAGCCCGGTCACTTCACCTGGGTGATCGTGGGCGATCTGGACAAGATCGGCGACTCGGTCCGGGCGCTGGATCTGGGGCCGGTCGAAGTGCTGGATGCCGACGGCAAGCCCGTCAAGGACGCTCACACCGGCTCGGACGCCGACAAGTAGGCACTTGCTGCGTCATTCAGGCGTCGCAGCTACCATACAAGGCCGGATGGGTTGCCATCCGGCCTTGTTTTTTCCGTCACCGGAGACTCACATGCGCAAATCCCTGCTGATTCCCGCCGTTCTGGCCGTGTTGCTGGGTGGCTGCACCTGGGGCATCAAGCTCAACGACGCGGGACGTCAAGTCCAAACCGACTGGAACGGCGACATGAGCGCCTGCCATCAGCTGGGCAAGGTGACGGTGTCCGTGGCCGACCACCTGGGCCCCGTCGATCGCAACAGCATCAAGGTACGCGACGAGCTGGAAATCATGGCGCGAAACGAAGCGGCCAGCATGGGCGGCGATACCGTGCACCCGCTCGCCGAGCCCGTGGACGGCAGCCAGGCATGGGGTGTTTACCAATGCAAAGGCGCCACCGTCACGCCGACAACCACCCCGTCACAAAACGACAAAGGCGTGCAAACCTTCCCCGTCCAGAACGGTGGATGAACCGGTACGTCATCGCACCCGGGATCAAAAACATGCCTGCCGGGAGCCGCGAAAAACCGTTGCACTCTGAAACGACCCGTGTGGGAGGGGCCGGTGGCCCCGACGGATCTTGCGGTACATCCTGTCGGGGCCACCGGCCCCTCCCACAGGAAACGCCGCTGATGCGCGGTTTCCG
>CAZSOU010000021.1:0-35204 GCA_964608595.1 uncultured Rhodanobacteraceae bacterium | reverse complement strand
TTGTCGATCTCGTCGATGAAGACGATGCCATTCTGCTCGGCCGCTTCCACCGCCTGAGCGCGCATTTCCTCGTCGTTGAGCAGCTTGGAGGCTTCTTCCTCGATCAGCAGCGGACGCGCGGCCTTGATGGTCAGCTTGCGGCGCTGGCTCTTGGAGCTGCCCATGTTCTGGAACATCTGCTGCAGTTGCTGGCCCATTTCTTCCATGCCCGGCGGCGACATGATTTCCACGCCCATGTTGGCGGCAAAGTCGAGCTCGATCTCGCGATCGTCCAGATCACCTTCACGCAGTTTCTTGCGCAGCTTCTGACGGGTGTCGTTTTCGATGGCGGGTGTCGCGTCGTCGGCAACCTTGTCCTGGCTCCAGTCGGTGGGCTGGTTGCTTTGGCGACGTGGCAGCAGAGCGTCGAGAATGCGATCTTCGGCATGGTCTTCGGCCTGCGAGCGGACCCGCGCCTTGGCCGCTTCACGCGCCAATTTGTAGGACAAATCGGCAAGATCGCGGATGATCGACTCGACATCCTTGCCCACATACCCGACCTCGGTGAATTTGGTTGCCTCGACTTTCACGAACGGCGCATTGGCAAGCGTCGCCAGGCGCCGCGCGATTTCGGTCTTGCCCACGCCGGTGGGGCCGATCATGAGGATGTTCTTGGGCGTGATTTCGTTGCGCATCGCCTCATCGAGCTGCATGCGCCGCCAGCGACTGCGCAGGGCCACGGCGACGGCGCGCTTGGCGTCGTTCTGGCCGATGATGTAGCGATCAAGTTCGTTGACGATTTCGCGGGGAGTAAGTTCAGACATGGCTGCGCCGTGGATTGGGAATGATGAACAGGGAATGATGTGTCGAGAACGGGGTGGCGGGTGGATGGTTCGCGGGTAGTCGGCGTGTGGCTCTTCCGATTCGTTGCGTCCTTATCCCCCGTTCTCCAGCGTCAGTTCCTCGATGGACACGTTGTGATTGGTATAAATGCAGATATCGCCGGCGATCTTGAGGGCTTTTTCCACGATCGTGCGGGCATCGAGCTTGCTGCTGTCGTCATCGAGCATGGCCAGCGCCGCCGAGCGCGCATACGGGCCGCCGGAGCCGATGGTGATCAGGCCGTGTTCGGGTTCGAGCACGTCGCCATTGCCGGAAATCAGCAACGATGCCGTTTTGTCGGCGACCGCCAACATGGCTTCCAGACGACCCAGGCGGCGGTCGGTGCGCCATTCCTTGGCCATCTCCACGGCGGCGCGGGTGAGGTTGTGGCCGTGCTTTTCCAGCTTCTGTTCGAACAGTTCGAACAAGGTGAATGCATCGGCCGTGGCGCCGGCAAATCCGGCCAACACGTCGCCCTTGCCAAGACGTCGGATCTTGCGCGCATTGGCTTTCATGACGGTGTTGCCCAGCGTGACCTGGCCGTCGCCGCCGATCACGACCTTGTCGCCGCGGCGCACCGAGATGATGGTGGTGGCGTGGAATGATTCCATGAAGTGGCATCCATCGATTGGGTGAGAACCTTGACGTGGGGACGGCCGGGGCCGGCTTCAATGCGGGCCCGGCGCATGCCTTTTGCGGTCTGCTCTCGAATACGGTCTTCCCGCACCGCAACCGCCGCGATTACGCGGGCCGGCACCATGGCATCTTGCGCCGACAGGATTCCGCCAGCGGCAGGATCCATTTCGACGGAATGGGCGGAAACGCGTTTTCCACCCATGTCATTCGGCAGGAGACCCCGGGACCACCCATGGCGCGCAGGTGGCGATGATCCACGCGCTTGTCAGGCGCGGCGTTGGCGGGGGCGGTCGAACGATGCCGCAGACGGGCGAACGCCGGGTGGGTCGGGGCCCACCCGGCGACAGCGTCAGTCGCGGGTGATCACGCCGCAGGCAATGCGGGCGCCAGCGGCGCCGGACGGTTGACTGCGGTAGTCGTCGGGTTCGGCGTGCACGATGATCGCGCCATCGAGCACGTCGGTGGCGCTGCCGGTGCCGAGCTCGATGTCGTGCGCGGTGACATCCACGTTGGCCACGCCGTCGGCGTTGGCACGCTGATTGGGCAGGTCGCCGGCGTGACGCGGGCCCGAGTCCGGATGCCCGTGCGGCTGGTTTTCGGGATTGAAGTGGCCGCCGGCACTCTTGGCATCGGGGGCGCTGCAATCGCCCTTTGCATGGATGTGGAAGCCATGGACGCTGTCGGGTTTCAGCCCGCTGATTTGTCCGCTGATGTGGACGCCGTTGCCCGTGGTCGCCAACGTCAGTTGGCCTGAAACGTCGCTGCCGCTGGTGGCCTTCAATGTCGCGTGGGCGCGCGTTTCACTCGCCGGATCATGCGTCATCGACGAATGGTTCGCCATGGATGAAGCGGTTGCAGACGGGGCGACCGATGACGCGATGGCCGAGGTCGTCGACGTGTTCGGTGCGGCATTGTTGCTGCTGCTGCATCCGGCCAGCAGGGCGATCGAAAGGGCGGCGAAAAGCATACTGGCACGTGGCATGGTGCACCTTCGGCATGGCGGGAATGCGTCCAGCCTAACGAACCGCGCTTAACCGTGCATCAATGCGTTGGGCCGGAGGCTCGCGGCGGACAGGAACGTGCTATCGGAAGTCGCGCGAATGCGATTTCAACGTATGCAGCAAGACGCTGTAATCGAACAGGCGAAAAGCCACCAGGTTGCCGACGCCCTCGGCCGTTTCCCAGCGTCCGTCGACGCCGAGCACGGTGGCGCCGAGCAACACGCGACGCTGCTGCTCGGCCACGTCAGGCCACACGATGACGTTGACGGGGCCGTCTTCGTCCTCCAGCGTGACGAAGACGGTGCCGCTGGCCGTCGACGGGCGCTGCCGCAAGGTGACCAGTCCAGCCGCACGCGTGTACGTGCCATGGGCGAGGGCATGCAGATCGCGCGAGCGCCGGCAGCGGCGCGCATGCAGTTGTCGGCGCACCAGTTGCAGCGGGTGGCGGCCCAGGGTCAGGCCCATGCTGGCATGGTCGGCCAGGGTGTCTTCACCGACACCGGGCGGCGCGATGGTAATGCGTGTCTCGGCGGGACTGGCGTGACCGAACAACGGCCGTTGCGGCTCAATGCCGGCGCTTTGCCAGCGCGCGCGGTGGCGATGTCCGGCCAGCGTGTGCAAGGCGCCGGCATCGGCCAGCAACTTGCGCGCACGGGCATCCAGATCGGTGCGTTCGACCAGGTCGGCAAGATCGGCAAACGGCTTTTGCGCACGCACGGCCGCGATGCGCCGGGCGACATCTTCGCGCAAACCGCGAATCTGGCGCAGGCCCAGACGTACCCGAATGTCGGCGGCAGGGTGCATGTGGCCGGCGCGGGGTTCCAGGGTGCAATCCCATTGACTGGCACTCACGTCGACCGGCAGCACGCGCACGTTGTGGCGACGCGCATCCTGCACGATCTGGCTGGCACTGTAAAACCCCATCGGCAGCGAGTTCAGCAACGCGCATGCGAACGCGGCCGGCTCGTGGCGCTTGAGCCACGCGCTGGCATAAGCCAGCAGCGCAAAGCTGGCGGCGTGGGATTCGGGAAAGCCGTAGCTGCCGAAGCCTTTCAGGCGTTCGAACAATTCGTTGGCGAAATGCGATGTATAGCCGCGTGCCAGCATGCCGCGGGTGATGCGTTCGCGATGTACCTCCAGATTGCCGTGACGCTTCCATGCCGCCATCGCGCGACGCAATTGATCGGCTTCGCCGCCGCTGTAGCCGGCAGCCACGATGGCCAGTGTCATCACCTGTTCCTGAAACAGGGGAATACCCAATGTACGCTCCAGCACCCGGCGAATATCGTCGGACGGGTAGGTGACCGCCTCGTCGCCGTTTCGCCGTGCCAGATACGGATGCACCATGTCGCCCTGGATCGGACCGGGACGGACGATGGCCACCTGGATCACCAGATCATGGAAATGGCGTGGTTTGAGACGCGGCAGCATGCTCATCTGCGCGCGCGACTCGATCTGGAACACGCCCACGGTGTCGGCGCGCCGCAACATCGCGTAGGTGGCCGGGTCTTCGGCCGGAATCGTGGCCAGCGTCAAATCGCGCCCGCGGTGATGGCGCAGCAGATCCAGGCATTTGCGGATGCACGTCAGCATGCCCAGCGCCAGACAATCGACCTTCAGCAAGCCGAGCGCATCGAGATCGTCCTTGTCCCATTGAATGATGGTGCGCCCGGGCATTGCCGCGTTTTCCACCGGCACCAGCGTCGCCAGCGGTGCATCGGAAATCACGAAACCGCCGACGTGCTGGGACAAATGGCGCGGATGGCCCAAAAGCTGTGCCGTCAGCGTCAGCACGCGTTGCAAGAGCGCACTGGCGGGATCGAAACCGGCTTCGCGCAAGCGGTTGTCCACGGGCGCCTTGCCGTCCCAGCGACCCAGGGCGAAGGCGAGTTTGTTGACCGCATCCGGCGGCAGGCCCAGCGCTTTGGCCACGTCGCGTGTCGCGCTTTTGCCACGGTAGCTGATCACCGTGGCGGTCAGTGCCGCGCGTTCGCGCCCGTATTTGGCATAGATGTACTGGATGACTTCTTCGCGGCGCTCGTGTTCGAAATCGACGTCGATATCGGGCGGTTCGTTGCGCTCTTTGGAAATGAAGCGCTCGAGCAGCATGTTGGAGCGCGTCGGATCCACCGCGGTGATGCCGAGCGCAAAACACACGGCCGAATTGGCGGCCGAACCGCGGCCCTGGCACAAGATGCCCCGGCTGCGCGCGAAACGCACGATGTCGTGCACGGTAAGAAAGTATGGCGCGTAGTCGAGCTGGCCGATCAACACCAGCTCGCGCTCGATCTGCGCGGCGACCCTGGCTGGAACGCCTTGCGGCCAGCGCGTGGCACAGCCTTGCGTGACGAGATGGCGCAGCCAGCCGATCGGCGTATGGCCCTCGGGCAGCAACTCGGCCGGATATTGGTAGGCGAGCTGGTCCAGCGAGAACCTGCAGCAGGCGGCGATGCGTCGGGTTTCGGCCAGCAGCGCAGGCGGGTAGATGGCGCCCAGCGCGCGGCGCTGGCGCAGGTGTCGCTCGCCGTTGCGGAACAGCGTGCCGCGCGCCTCGTCCAGCGTCTGTCGATGCCGGATGGCGGTGAGCGTGTCCTGCAGGGCGCGACGCGAACGCACGTGCATGTGCACATCACCCGCTGCCACGGGGGGGATGTCGAGCCGACGCGCCAATGCCATGCAGCGGTCGAGCCGCACGGCGTCGTCATCGTCGTGCAGCAGTTCCACCGCCAGCCACAAGCGTTGGCCGAACACGGACTTGAGCCAGGTACCGTGTTCGTCCTGCATCCTGGCATCGCTGGGAATCCACAGCGCCAGCGTGCCCGGCAGACCGGCGGCAAGGTCGGCGCGGGCAAGGTGATAATGCCCTTTGTTTGCGGCGCGCCGACCGCGGGTGACGAGTTGGCACAACTGGGTATAGCCGGTCCGGTTTTCGGCCAGAAGCACCAGTTTGGGGCCGTCGGCAAGTTGGATCTCGGTGCCGGTGATGAGCTTCACCCCGGTATCACGGGCCGCTTCGAAGGCGCGCACGATGCCGGCCAGCGAGCACTCGTCGGTCAGCGCCACGGCGTGGTAGCCGCAGCGTTTGGCACGCTCGAACAGTTCGCGTGCACTGGACGCGCCACGGCCGAAGGAAAAGTCGGACAGGCAATGCAGTTCGGCATAATCGGGTGTCATGCGAACCACCCGTGCAGCATGAACGGGCCGCGCTCGCCCGGCGCGCAGAATGCCCACGCGCGCTGTCCGCCGGCCAATTCCAGCACGTAATAATCACGGCGCACATCGCCGCCGTCCCACCAGCCGGTTTCCAGTCGTTCGGGACCGGCCACCACGCGCGGCGTCGGGCCGCGCAGCGGAATCGGACGTTGCAGCAGCCAGGTCGGACGTGAAAGCCGACCGCTGTCGCCCGACGCCAGCCGGGGTCCGGGGGCGCCGACGGCTGGTTCGTCATGACGCACGCAGGCGCGCTCGGGTCGCGGATCGGGGTCGATGTGCAAACCGTGCACGGCCTGATTGCCCAACCGCGCGCGCAAACACTCGACCAGTTGCGACCACGGCAGCGCGCCGCTCGGACGCGGATCGAAAAGATCCGTGCCGTCGGGCATGAAGGGCGGCAAGTCGTCGGCCTCGAGTTCCAGCTCCAGCACCGGTGCCGGCAAGGTGGTTCGTTCAAGCCGCAATCTGGCCACGTCGAACAGTGCCTGCGCGTCGCGTTCGGGCGCGAGCAGGCCGATCATGATGTCGGTCGGCGCGGCATCGGCGTGGTGGCAGCGCAGGATGAAACGCGCGACACCGCCGTCGCGCGCGGCCACGAAGGCGGCCAGGTCGCCCAACATGCGTTTCAGTGCAAACAGCAAACCGTGGACATGTTCGATTTCGCCGCCGAACTCGACGCGGGTCGTGAAACGGTCCGGTGGCTGATACGGCGTGAGCGGCGCGGGCCGTCGACCCAGCAGGACATCCAGGGTTTCGACCAGCGCCTTGCCGCCGCGCCGTTGCAGGGCGGCTCGCGGCAAGGCCAGTATCTGTCCCAGTGAGTGCAGACCCATGCCGGCCAGCAATTCGGCGGTCTTGGGAGGCAGCCCCGCGTGTGTTGCCGGCACACGTGCCAACGCGCGCGGCAATGTGCCGGCTGTCGTCACCACGATGCCGTCGCGATGGGCGGCCAGCACGCGCGCCGCATGCGGATTCGGCGCCAGCGCCATGTCATGGCGAAAACCGAGCGCCTCGAGCTCGCGTCGCAATCGCGCCTCCAGTGTCGGCCAAGGACCGAACAAGTGCAGGCTTTTGCCGACTTCCAGGGTGACGGTGCGTGGAGGGTCGAGCAGTACCTCGGCGGAGTAGCGGTAGGCCCAGGCCGCGATCAGCGCAAGCGCCGCCTGCGTGCTTGCGACGTCATGTTCGACACTCAGCAGATGTCGGCAGATGGCTTCGGCTTCACTCAGGCGCTGGCCCGGATGCAGCCCCGCGGCACGGGCGTGGGCGTTCACGGCCAGCAAGGTGCGTTGCTGCGTCGGGCCATGCACCAGCACGAACGGTTGTTCCGGCACCGGTCGCGCACGCAGGGCGGCATCCAGCGCCAGTGACGGCAATCGCAGCGCGGCCCACAACATGACGCCCCCTCACGCGGCCGCGAACGCGATCGGGGCAGGGGGGTGGCCGCCGCGGCATTTGCGCACATGCAACACGCCGGGCCGGACCTCGACGCGCAGGGCGGCCGGTGACGGATGGGCCAGCATTGCACGATCGCGGAACACGAAGGCCAGCGCCCTGCCGGTACCGGCGGCGACTTCGAGGCGACGCAAAACCTTGTTGCCGACACGCGGCAACCAACCCAGCACCGCGGCACAACTGCCCGAGCGCAGACACTGTTCGAGCGCCCACGCGCGTTCGTCCGGCGTGGTTTCGATCACCGACACATGCCGCCAGTCCACGCCCGCCGCCTGCCAGGCCGGCGCAAACGGCAGATAAGGCGGCGCGACCAGCACCACCCGCTGCGCGGTCCGGGTCAGCCGTGCCAGGGTCGGCAGTACCAGCCGCAACTCGCCCACGCCGTCGGCCGCCAACAGGATTTCCGAAAGCGCGGCTTCGGGCCAGCCGTGCATGGGCAACGCCTGGTCCAGATCCGGCCAGCCGGTCGGCTGCGCGCCGGGCGGCAACGCGGTGCGACGACCGCGCCATACATGATGTGTCTGGATAAGGTGGTCGAGACTGACGACGGCGCTCACGGTGCGCTCCGAATCAGTCCGCAATACAGGCCTTCGATGGCAAAGTCGCGGGTCGGATCCACCTCGATTGGCGCGTAGGCGGCATTGCGTGGTAGCAGGCGGATGCCGTGCCGGTCATGGCGCAGCACTTTCACCGTGAAGGCGTCATCGAGTCGTGCCACCACGATCTGTCCGTCGCTTGCGGTCGCACTTTGATGCACCGCGATCAGGTCGCCGTCCTCGATGCCGGCATCCAGCATCGACTCGCCCTCCACCCGCAGCAGGTAATCGGGCGCCGGTTTGAACAATCCGGCATCCACATCGAGTGTTTTTTCGATGTGTGCCTCCACCATGATCGGTGCACCCGCCGCCACGCGACCGATCAATGGCAAAGCCAGCGTGTTGCGGCCGGTTGCCTTGCCTTCACGCAAGCGAATGCCGCGGGCCGTGTGCCCCGGCAGTTCGATCAGACCGGTACGGGCCAGTGCCCGCAAATGCTTGGTCACCGCCGTCGGCGTTACGCCGGCGGCCCGCGCCAGCTCGCGAAGGCTGGGCGGGTAACCGTGACGGGCCAGATGCTCGCGGATCAGGCGCAGGGTCTTTTGCTGGGTGGGCGTAATGGTCATGGGTGGACAAATGTACACCCATTGCCGACGTGAATCGAGAGCCCGCGTCACCGCCGGCCGGCTACCTCGTCCACGTGCCGCAGCAGATCGGCCGGATCTTCGTACACCCGAAACGCGCCGGCTTTTTGCAGCTCGTCGGCGCCGTAGCCGCCGGACAACAGCCCCACGCCCAGCGTACGGGCGCGTTGCGCGGCCAGCATGTCCCAGATGCTGTCGCCGATCACCAGACTTTGCTCGATATGCACGCCCAGGCGTTCGGCGGCGGCCAGAAACAAATCCGGGTCGGGTTTGGCGTAGCGCACCTGATCACGCGTCACCACCGGCACGCGTTCCGGATCCACGCCCAGTACACGCAAGTTGGTTGCCGCCGTTTCCATGCGCCCGCTGGTGGCCACGGCCCAGGGCAGCTCGTTTGCGGTCAGATACTTCAGCAGTTCGTGCGCGCCGGGCAGCGGACGAATCGCGGACGTCTGCCGGTTGTAGGCTTCGGCGTGATGATCCCGCAGGCGTTTGACGCGATCCTCGGTGATCTCCATGCCGGTTTCGCGCAACAGGACGTTGGTGAACAAGCCGCCGCTCATGCCGATCTTGCGGTGGATGCGCCATACCGAGAGTTCGATGCCTTCCTGGTCCAGCGCCGACTTCCAGGCCAGCACGTGCTGATACACACTGTCGACCAGGGTGCCGTCGAGGTCGAACAGGAACGCGGTGGAAGTTCGAGGCATGATTGTCTCTCCGTCACACGGGCAACCATTGTGCCGCGTTCGGCGGTGAACCGGAAATGACACGGGTTGCGGATGTTTCACCGCAACCCGCGCTTGTTCAGAACCGCCCTGCCTGCAAGTCGGCAATGGCTTCGTGGATCTGCTGCTTGGTGTTCATCACGAACGGACCGTATCGTGCCACCGGCTCGTGAAGCGGCCTGCCGGCGACCAGCAGCAATCGCGCGGCGGCGGCACCGGCCTGGAGCGTGACGCTGTCACCGTCGGACAGAACGGCCAGTTCGCGGTGACCCAGCGTGTCGTCCCCCACGCTTACGCCTTCGCCATCGAACACGTAGGCGAAGGCATGATGCCCTGCGGGCAACGGCACCGTGACCGTGGCGTCGGCATCCAGTGCGATGTCAAGATACACCGGCTCGGTGGTCACGCCGCTGACCGGCCCGGTCGCGCCGCCGAATTCGCCGGCGATGACGCGCACGTTGACGCCGGTGTCCGGTTGCACTTCGGGAATCTGCTCCGGCGGGATGTCCTGATAGCGCGGCGCGGTCATCTTGTCCGCGGCCGGCAGATTGACCCACAACTGGAAGCCGCGCATCAGGCCTTCTTCCTGCTCCGGCATTTCCGAATGCAGAATGCCGCGTCCGGCCGTCATCCACTGCACGGAGCCGGCCGTCAGCAGGCCGCTGTTGCCCTGGTTGTCGCCGTGGCGCATGCGCCCGTCGAGCATGTAGGTGACGGTTTCGAAACCGCGGTGCGGATGCTCGGGGAAGCCGGCGATGTAATCCTCGGCACGATCAGTGCCGAATTCATCCAGCATCAGGAACGGATCGAGCATGTCCAGCGCCGGTTGACCGATCACGCGGGTCAGCTTGACGCCGGCGCCGTCGGAAGTGGGCATGCCGCGAACGCGGTTGACGATGCGACGAGTGGTCATGGTGTTGCCTCGCAAGGAACGGATATGTTCACGATATGGGGGCAAGCGTGCACCTGACCAGTGCGCTGCGGTGAACAGTCTGTTGCCGCAGTGCGGGGAATCTTGCGCAAAACCGTGCGGGTCCGCCGCGGGTGTTTCCCGAACGTCAATCCCGAGCAGCGCATTCCGCGTGTCGGAAGCAGGTCGTCAGGTGGTCGTTGACCATGCCGGTGGCCTGCATGTGCGCGTAGCAGATGGTGGAACCGACGAACTTGAAACCGCGTTTTTTCATGTCGCGGCTGAGGCGGTCGGAAAGCGGCGTGGTGGCGGGTACCTGTGCGGGCGTGGGCCAGTGGTTGACCAGCGGTTTGCCATCCATGAACGACCAGAAATAGGCATCCAGACTGCCGCAGTCGGCAATTACCTCCAGCGCGACGCGGGCGTTGTTGCACATGGCCGCGAGCTTGCGCCGGTTGCGGATGATGCCCGGGTCGGCCAGCAACGCTTCCAGCTCGTCGTCGGTCATCGCTGCCACGCGCTCGATATCGAAGTCGTGGAACACCTCGCGATAATGCGCACGTTTGTCCAGCACGGTGCGCCAGCTCAAGCCGGCCTGTGCACCCTCCAGACACAGAAACTCGAACCACTTCCGGTCGTCGTGCAGCGGCACGCCCCATTCGCGGTCGTGATACTCGCGCATCAGCGCATGATCGGTTTCGGCCCAGGCGCATCGGGACATGTGGCAGTCTCTTTCCAACAAAGCCTTCACAGGCTAGCACTCACCGGATATTCGCCCGAAACGCAATCATCCAGTGCCCTCGTCGGGCGGTGTTTTTGTTGCAGAAACGCATCTTGGGCGCGATGGCCGCGAGGCTTTGCTGGACTTACAGGGCTATCGCGCCCAAGATGCGCTCCTGCAATATTTCGCTTCAACCCGAGTTTCGCCAATGCCCCGCCCTGCCGCCCGCCATTCCGCTTTGCTCGCCTTGATCGTGCTGGTGCTGGTGTGGGCGTACAGCTGGGTGGTGATGAAACAGGTGATGCGCTTCGCCGGTCCGTTCGATTTCGCCGCGTTGCGGTATCTGGGCGGCGCGGTGGTGTTGTTTGCGCTGTTGCTGATTCGCCGCGAATCGCTCAAACCCACACCGCTCAAGCTTACCGTTGCCGTGGGTTTGTGCCAGACCACGGCGTTCCAGGCGCTGTCGCAGTGGGCGCTGGTGTCCGGCGGCGCCGGTCACGTGTCGCTGCTGGCCTACACGATGCCGTTCTGGGTGGTGCTGCTGGCATGGTGGCTGCTCAGGGAAAGGCCCACACCACGCCATTGGCTGGGTCTGGCACTGGCGGCGGCGGGCCTGGTTTGCGTGATGGAGCCCTGGCATGGCCTGGGCAGCTTGCACAGCGCATTGCTGGCCGTGGCCGGCGGTGTGGGTTGGGCGCTGGGTACGGTATTGAGCAAGCGCATGTTCCAGCTGCATGCGCCGTCGCCGTTGTCGTTCACCACGTGGCAGATGCTGTTCGGCGCACTGGCATTGGGCGTCATTGCGCTGATCGTGCCTTCGCGCCCGATCGCCTGGACGTCGGCGTTCATCGGCGGGCTTTTGTACAGCATCGTGCTGGCGTCCAGCCTGGCATGGCTGTTGTGGTTGTTCGTGGTCGACCGGCTGCCGACCGCGGTCGCCGGTCTGTCCAGTCTGGCGGTGCCGGTGACCGCGGTGTTGCTGTCGTGGGTGATTCTGCATGAACGCCCCGATGCCATGGAAATCGTCGGTATCGTGTTGATCATGGTGGGCCTGGTCGCCGTCAGCGGGATCGGCAGGCGACGCGCGATGTCGCCGTTGCGCGATTGACGCCGGCGGGGTTTGGCGCGTCGAGGTCATCCGTTCTGCAGCAGCCATCGGCAAGCCGGGTTGCGGCTCTCGTCTCGATGTGGATATCCCAGTGTTTTCACGAATGCTTCAAGTGCGGCCTGCTGATCGCTCGACACCTGGATACCGACCAGTATCCGGCCATGGTCGGCGCCGTCGTTGTGGTAATGGAACAGGCTGATGTTCCCGTTCGGATGCATGCGCTCGAGGAAGCGCGGCAGCGCTCCGGGACGCTCGGGAAAGCTGAAACTGTACAAGCGTTCATCGTGAGCCAGTGCGGAGCGGCCGCCGACCATGTGGCGCAAGTGCGACTTGGCCAGCTCGTCCGCGGTGAGGTCGAGCACATCGAAGTGTTGTGCCCGCAGGGCGGCAATCAACGCTTCGCGCCCGCTGCCGTGACCGGTCTTGATACCGACGAACAGGTGCGCCTTTTCGCTGTGGCTGATGCGGTAATTGAATTCGGTGATGTCGTGGCAACCGAGGGCGGCGCAAAAGCGGCGGAAACTGCCACGCTGTTCGGGAATGGTGACGGCAAGAACGGCTTCGCGCGCATCACCCACCCGCGCGCGTTCAGCCACGAAACGCAGGCGGTCGAAGTTCATGTTGGCTCCGGACACGACGGCCACCAGGGCGCCAGTGCCGGTGTCGCCATGGTCGGCGGCGTATTGCTTGAGACCGGCCAGCGCCAGTGCGCCGGAAGGTTCGGGGATGCGGCGGGTGTCGTGGTAGATGTCGCCAATGGCGGCGCAGACCGCATCGTTGTCCACGCGCACCATGGCATCCACGTGGTGCCGGCACAGTTCGAACGTGCGCTTGCCCACGCGCTTGACGGCGGTGCCGTCGGCGAACAGGCCCACGTCGGCAAGCGTCACTCGAACACCGGCTTCCAACGAGCGTGCCATGGCGTCCGAATCCATGCTTTGCACGCCGATCACCTTCACATCCGGCCGCACCGCCTTGATGCAGGTGGCAATGCCGGCGAGCAGGCCGCCGCCGCCGACGGGCACGAACACGGCATGTGTGTCGCGCGGGCACTGGCGCAGCAGTTCCAGGCCCACTGTGGCCTGTCCGGCAATGACATCCGGGTCGTCGAACGGATGCACGAACACGCTGTCGCGTTCGCGTTGCAAGCGTTCCGCCGCCGCCTGGGTTTCGCTGTAGCTGTCACCGGCCAGTACCACCTCCACATGACGCCCTCCAAAGCGGCGCACAGCGTCGATTTTTACCTGCGGCGCGGTGACCGGCATCACGATGACCGCGGCAATTTCCAGCCTGGCGGCGGCCAGGGCCACGCCCTGCGCATGGTTGCCGGCCGATGCCGTCACCACGCCGCGGGCACGTTCGGCCGGATCCAGTTTGACCATGCGGTTGTAGGCTCCGCGCAACTTGAACGAGAACACCGGTTGCTCATCTTCGCGCTTGAGCAGTACGCGTCGATCCAGACGCGCAGCCAGCAACGGCGCATCGGCCAGCGTACTCTCGTGTGCCACGTCGTAGACCCGCGCGCGGTGCGCGCGCAGCAACCACTCGTGAGCGACCATGCTCGCGTCCGCTGCGGTGTCGGCGGGCGATATTGCGGTCAGCGTGTTCATGGGGCGAGTATCGACGCCGGAGCGTCGTCGGCAAGCATGACGTGGTTGCCGCGTCGCGCGGCAAACAGACCCACCCCGCGCACAAGTGTGTCCGATTCGTTGTGCAAGACGATGGAAATGGTGTGTTTCATGACGGTACTCCGGGATCGAATTCAAAACATCGGCAAGGACGGCGCATTCATGGATTCGGGGGTCTCGCCCCGCGCGGCGATGAACGGGCCGGCCCGCATGCGCGCGCAGCCGGTGCCCGGGCCGTCGCATTCGGGAAAAGCGCTGATCGTGGTGTCATGCTCATGCGGGGGTTCCGTTGGTCGATGCGGTATCGAAGGCAACAAAAAACCCCGCGCCGTTGCCGGTGCGGGGTTTTGAGGAATGTTCGGAGGTGTTTCTCTGTTTACCCGGACATGCGCCTTCGACCCGCACGTTGGCAGGGAATAATGACGGTAATGATGTTCCGGGCAACGATGGCCTCGGGCAGACGGCAGGGGTACGGCGCACGGATGCCCGTCACTGCGTGATCGCAGGTGGACGAGAGGTGACGCTGGCGGTCATGCTGCGGCATGCGGCGAAAGTAGTGGCAAACTCGCACGCTTGTCAAGCGTGAATGGAAACGGATTTTCCATGGGCGGAAGGAGACGTCTGGACGTCCGTTTCCCGCGTCCACGAACGTGTCGTTTCCGCGTTGCGGTTGTTGCCCGTTCACCGGCTCCACGACAGGCTGTCGAGGTCGACATTGCCGCCGGTGAGAATGATGCCGATACGCTTGCCCGCGAAGCGTTCGCGATGTTTCAGCAATGCCGCCAGCACGGTGGCGCTGGATGGTTCGACGGTCTGCTTGAGGTGCTGCCAGATCAGCTTCATGGCGGCGAGGGTTTCCGCGTCGCTGACGGTCAGCATGTCGACGTGATGCTCGCGCAGCGCGGTCAGGTTGACCTCGCCCACCGTGGCGCGCAGGCCGTCGCAAACGGTGTCGGGTCGGGGGATGCCGACGCGCTCGCCGCGTGCCAGTGATCGGGCGGTATCGTCGGCGCCTTCGGGTTCGGCACCGAACAGTTCGATCTCGGGCGTCAGCGCGTGCGCGATGACGGCGCAACCGCTGGCCAGACCGCCGCCGCCGACGGGCGTGACGAGTGCGTCCAGCGGACCTGCCTGATGCATCAATTCCAGCGCCGCGGTGCCCTGCCCGGCCATCACGCACGGATCGACGTAGGGGTGGACCAGCGTGGCGCCGGTGGCGGCCTGCACCTCGGCGCACATGGTTTCGCGTGCGGCCTGGGTCGGCGCGCAGCGGTACACCGTGGCGCCGGCAGCTTCGATGGCGTCGACCTTGGCACGCACCGCGCCCTCGGGTATCACTACATGCGCGCGGATACCGCGTGTGGCAGCCGCCATGGCCAGCGCATTGCCATGGTTGCCGGACGAATGCGTGACCACGCCATGCGCGGCTTGTTCGTCATCCAGCGACCACACCGCGTTGCAGGCGCCGCGAAACTTGAATGCGCCACTGATTTGCAGGTGTTCGCATTTGAAATGCAGCGCCGCGTCGAGCATTGCATCCAGCGCCGCGTTTTGCATTACCGGCGTCACGCGGGCATGCGCGGCGATGCGTGCGGCGGCATCGTCTATCTGCGCCGGCGTCGGAACGGCATTCACGGCAGATGCACTTCCAGCCCGCAATGAAAGATGCGTTCCTCGCCGGCCGCCAAGGTGATGTCCTTTTGGCATTCCTCGCGATTGAACGCATTGGTCATCGCCTGCATCGGTTCGATCGCCACGGCGCGGCGGCGTGCACCGCCGGTCAGGGTGTCGCCGGTAAAGACCTGGGTCACGCCCGATTCCTGCCACATGCTGACGCCGAGGCCGCTGGCCGGATCACGCAGGTGGGAGCGGATGCGCCCGTCGTCGTCGGCTTGCGGGTCGGCAAAGCCGTTGTCGAGGATGCGGTCGCCAAGGCGTTGCCAGTCGCGGAAGTCCAGCTCCGGGCAGCTGTCCAGCGATTCGAACGCATCGTCGCCCGGTAACGGAATGAGCGCATCGTCGACCATGATGGCCTGGCGCGCCGGCAATTTGATTTCAAGGTTGTCGATGCCGTCCTCGCGCAGGCGCAGGTACGGATGCCAGCCGAAAAAGCACGGTGCGTCGGCATCGCCGACGTTCTGCATGGTGGCGGCAAGATCCAGTCCGCCGGGATGCAACGTGAACGCGACTTCCAGGTCCAGCGCAAACGGATAGCCCGGCTGCGCATCAGGGCGGATGACGGCCGTACCCAGGCGCACGCAGGCGCCGGCATCGTCGGCATCGACCGACACCAGCTCGAAATCGGTCGCGCGCACGAAACCGTGCAGGATGCGCCGGTCGTCGTCGCTCGCGCCCGGTTTCAGGTCGTGCACTCGGCCGGCAAAGGTGTAACGCGCATCGGCCACGCGATTGGCAAACGGGCACATGATGGCGAAATGCGCACCGGACAGCGATTCCAGATCGCCGGCATTGGTGAAACCGTCGGCGATGTCGTACAGGCGGTCGGCCAGCGGCACGAGGTATTCCAGCAAGGTGGCGCCGCGTCTTGCCAGGCGCACGGTGGTGCCGCTGACCGTGTCGATCATGGCCACCACCGGCCATGGCCCCAGGTGTTCGTGACGGATGGTGTAACGACTCATCTTGCCCCCGGCGTACTGGAAATCGTGCGCGAAAGCCCCATGTTAGCCTGAATCCATCCTCTTGCACGCAAGGCCGCATCGCCATGAGTCTACGCCACAATGATCAGCATCCGTCCGTCCGCCTGGCCGATTATCAGCCGCCCGATTGGCGCGTGGACAAGGTGGAACTCGACTTTGATCTGGGCATCACGCATACCGATGTGCACGCCAAGCTGCACCTCAAGCGCGAAGGCAACGGCCCACTGACGCTGGATGGCGAAAACCTGGAGCTGGTGGCGCTGAAACTCGACGGCCGCGAACTGGGTGAAGGCGACTACGAATACGATGACACGACACTCACGGTTCCCGGCGCCGAGGACGGCAACGTGCTGGAAACCCGTGTGCGGCTGGACCCGTCGGCCAACACCGCGTTGGAAGGTCTGTATTTGTCGGGCAAGCCGGACACCGGTTTCCTGCTGACCCAGTGCGAGGCGCAGGGTTTTCGTCACATCACCTTCATGCCCGACCGCCCGGACGTGCAATCGCGCTACACCGTCACCCTGCGTGCCGACAAGGCACGTTTTCCGGTGCTGCTGGCCGGTGGCAATCCCGACGGCGCCGGCGATCTGGACGATGGTCGGCACTGGGTGCGTTTCGTCGATCCGCACCCCAAGCCGAGCTACCTGTTCGCGCTGGTCGCCGGGCAACTGGAAAACATCAGCCACGACTACACCACCGCCGACGGGCGCGACGTCAAGGTCACGCTGTGGGCCGAGGCCGATGCCATCGAACAGTGCCATTACGCCATGGATTCGCTGTTGCGCGCCATGCGCTGGGACGAGCAGACCTATGGGCGCAATTACGATCTGGACGTGTTCAACGTCGTCGCCACGCATGACTTCAACATGGGCGCGATGGAGAACAAGGGCCTCAACATCTTCAACACCAGCTGCCTGCTGGCCGATGTCGATACCAGCACCGACGCCGAATTCCGTCGCGTCGAGGCCGTGGTCGCGCACGAATACTTCCACAACTGGTCCGGCAATCGCGTCACCTGCCGCGACTGGTTCCAGTTGTCGCTCAAGGAAGGCTTCACGGTCTATCGCGAGCACAGCTTCAGCGCCGACATGAACTCGGCACCGCTGAAGCGCATCGAGGACGTGGCCCTGCTGCGCCGTGCCCAGTTCACCGAAGACGCCGGCCCGCTGGCACATCCGGTGCGCCCGTCCGAATATCGCGAAATCAACAACTTCTACACGGCCACCGTCTACGAAAAAGGGTGCGAACTGGTGCGCATGGAAGCCGGGCGTCTGGGGCCGGAGCGTTTCCGTCGCGGCACGGACCTGTATTTCGAGCGCCACGACGGCGAGGCGGCCACCATCGAGGATTTTCTTGCCGCGCTGGGCGATGCCAACGACATCGACATGACGCCGTATCTGGCCTGGTACGGCCAGGCCGGTACGCCACGCCTGGCCGCGCGCGGCGATTACGACCCCGACGCACGCCGTTATACCCTGACTCTCAGCCAGCGCACGCCGGTCACTCCGGGCCAGAGCGACAAGATTCCGCTGCCGATGCCGGTCAAGCTGGCGCTGTTTGACCCGGAAGGCCGCAAGCTGCCGCTGCGCCTGGCGGGCGAGGATGCCGCGCAAGGCGACGAGCGCGTGATCGAGTTCGACAGTGCCTCGGAAAGCTTCGTGTTCGAGGACATCGACGCCGTGCCGGTGCCGTCGCTGCTGCGCGGCCTGTCGGCTCCGGCCGTGCTGGAATGCGATTACACCCCGGACCAGTTGGCGCTGCTGCTGCGCCACGATGCCGACGGCTACAACCGCTGGGACGCCGGCCAGCAACTGGCTGCGCGTGCCTACGATGCCATTCGCGCCGGCGAAAAAGCGCCGGCCGCGCTGACGGCCTGGCATCAGGCGCTGGCATCGCTGTTCATCGACAGCACCATCGACGGTGCGTTGCTGGCCACGTTGCTCACCCCGCCGGGTGAAGTGGTGCTGGCCGAACGCCACGAGGAAAACGATCCCGCCGCCGTGCATGTCGCGCGCGAGCATCTTCTGACGACACTCGCCGAGCATCTCGGCGCCGACGTGCTGGCCACGCGTTACGCCGCGCTGCACCTTCCCGGCAACGCTTCACTGAAGCCCGACGATCAGGCCCGGCGCAGTCTCAAACAATGCCTGCTCAACCTTCTGGCGCGTATCGACACCGAGCGCGCCACGATTCTGGCGCAGGCGCAATATGCCGATGCGGCCACCATGACCGAACGACTCGGCGCACTGGAGACCCTGCTCTGGCTGGGTGCCGGCGAAGCCGAATCGGCCGATTTCCGCGAGCGTTTCGCCGATCACCCGCTGGTACTCAACAAGTGGTTCTCGGCGCATGCACGCGTGCCCGGTGAAGGCGCGCTGGCGCGCATCAAGACGCTGCTGGACGATCCCGCCTTCACGTTGCGCAACCCCAATCGTGCGCGCGCCGTGCTGGGCGTGTGGGCGCAAGCCAATCCCAGTGGCTTCCATCGCGCTGACGGCGCCGGTTATCGCCTGCTCGCCGAGCAGCTTGTCGCCATGGATGCGCTCAATCCGCAAATGGCCGCCCGTGTCGCCACTGCCTTCAATGGCTGGAAGCAGCTCGAACCCGTGCGCCGCGAAGCCGCTCATGCGGCACTGGCCGAATTGCTGGCCGGCGGCAAGTTGTCGGAAAACCTGGGCGATATCGTGCAACGCGCATTGCAGGGCGCCTGATTCGTTGCGGACGGTGCAACGTTCCACCGAAACACGGTTGCGGGCGCAAGGTCAACGCATGCCCTCGCAACGCGTTGATAGTCGTGGTCGCCCCGATTTCCGGCGCCATTTGCGAGGCTTCCCCATGAAACGACGTTTGACCACCCTTCTGCTTGCCGTGTCATCGATGCTCATCCTCGGCGGATGTGTCAGCCAACCGTATCGCTACAGCGCCACCGTGGACGGCGGCGGCTATTACGCGGGGCAGTCGGCTTACGGCAACGCCGATACCGTGGTTTACGGCGATGCTTACGGCACACCCTGGGGCTGGGGCCCGGGTTGGGGCAGTGTCGGCTTTGGCGTCACTTACACCAGTCACCCTCGCCATCACGCGCGGCGCTATCGCCATCACCGGCGCAGCAGAGTCCATCATCGCCAGCATCATCGCGGGCACCGGTCCCGTGGTCACCAGCGCCATCACCGGCGTTGACAAACATGAAAACAGGCTGAAGCCAGACAGATGAAGGGAATTTTGCCGACGCCTCGATTGTGACTGAGATCACACTTGCAACGTCCTTCCTGCCGAAGTGACGCATTACGTCGCATTTTGCCGCAACGAGTCACGATTTGTTCACCCGAATTTTGGCAGGATAGATCTCGAGCCGAACGCAACAAGGCCGCACCGGTCTTGCTGCATGCAGTAGGTATCAGTCAAAAAGTTTCTGGCGCCCGGCACACGGTCATCCTGGATTCCCCCTGTTCCTGAGACCGCCGGGCGCCAGATTCCTCTTCCCCCTTTCCCTGTTCGTTCGCGCGCCTTGCGCGCGCTGGCGCTTCCTTTCCCCGGCGCACGGCCGACCCCTGTAATGTCGGCCTCGGCAACGCTTGCAGCGTGCGTCCGCCCGGAGAAAGTGCATGAACAAGAATGCACCTTCCATGCCAGCGCAGCCGTGGTGGCGGTTGTCGTAGAATGGTTGTCTGACCGGCGCGTCGATCTGTGACGCAGTGCACACAACCCCCGGCCTCCACGGAAGCGCAGCGCGGCTCGCTTTCCCGGCATGGTCCAGCGTCGGTCGAACTTGTTGCATCACACCATTGGAAACGTTTGCGAGAGGCCGCCCATGCTGCATTCTGTGACATATGACGTCATCGTCATCGGCGGCGGTCATGCCGGCACCGAGGCCGCACTGGCCGCCGCGCGAACCGGTGTGCGCACGTTGCTGGTGACCCACAACATCGAAACCATCGGCCAGATGAGCTGCAATCCGGCCATCGGCGGCATCGGCAAAGGACACCTGGTCAAGGAAATCGATGCGCTGGGCGGCGCCATGGCCCATGCGGCCGACTGCGCCGGCATCCAATGGCGCACACTGAATGCATCCAAGGGTCCGGCCGTGCGAGCGACTCGTTGCCAAGCCGATCGCGTGCTCTACAAGGCCGCCATCCGCCAGTGCGTGGAATCGCAGCCGAATCTGGAGATATTTCAACAGGGCGTGGACGATCTGGTCATCGAAAGCGGTCGCGTCACGGGTGTTGTCACGCAGATGGGGCTGACATTTCGCGCACGTGCCGTGGTGATGACGGTGGGTACGTTTCTGGCGGGACGCATTCATATCGGCGCATCGCAATACGCGGGGGGACGCGCCGGTGATCCGCCCGCCTCGACGTTGGCCAGGCGTCTGCGTGAATTGCCGGTTGCCGCCGAACGTCTCAAGACCGGCACGCCGCCACGCATCGACGGGCGCAGCATCGATTATGGAAATCTCGCGCGCCAGTGCGGCGACGATCCGCTGCCGGTGTTTTCCTATCTCGGCACACACGACGAACATCCGCGTCAGGTCGATTGCTGGATCACCCACACGTCGGAGCGTACCCACGACATCATTCGTGGCGCACTGGACCGTTCGCCTCTTTTTTCCGGGCAGATCGAAGGCACCGGACCGCGTTACTGCCCGTCCATCGAAGACAAGGTGGTGCGTTTCGCCGACAAGTCTTCGCACCAGATCTTCATCGAGCCGGAAGGCCTGGACACCCCGGAAATCTATCCCAACGGCATTTCCACGTCGTTGCCGTTCGATGCGCAGATGGCGCTGGTGCATTCCATCGCCGGCTTCGAGAACGCGCACATCACGCGCCCCGGCTACGCCATCGAATACGACTATTTCGATCCGCGCGGTCTGCACCCGTGGCTTGCCACGAAAACCATCGAGGGTTTGTATTTTGCCGGCCAGATCAACGGCACCACCGGCTACGAGGAAGCCGCCGCACAAGGGTTGCTGGCAGGCCTGAACGCCGCACTGGCCGTGCGCGGGCGTGAGCCCTGGTATCCGCGTCGCGACGAGGCTTATCTGGGCGTGCTGGTGGACGATCTGACCAGCAACGGCACCCTCGAGCCGTACCGCATGTTCACTTCGCGTGCGGAATATCGGCTGTCGTTGCGCGAGGACAATGCCGATCTGCGCCTGACCGAAATCGGTCACGACCTGGGCCTGGTGTCCGGCGAACGTTTCGACGCCATGCGCCGCAAGCGCGATGCCGTGGTCGCCGAATCGGCGCGTCTGAAAGCGCTGTGGGCCACACCGGACAATGCCCTGGGCACGGCGCTCAAGGATCGATACGCCATCACCCTGCAGCGCGAAGCCAACGGCCTGGATTTGTTGCGGCGGCCCGAACTCGACTATGCCAAACTCACCGCAACCGCGGGTTTCGGTCCACCGCTCGAGGCTGCCGAAGCGGCGGCACAAGTGGAGGTGCAGGCCAAATATGCCGGTTACCTGGAGCGTCAGCGCGAGGACATCGAGCGCCTGCGACGACACGAAAACACCGTCATTCCGGCCGATTTCGATTACGACGCGGTGCGCGGCCTGTCCGCCGAAGTGCTGACCAAGCTGAAACGCGTGCAACCGGACAGCATCGGTCAGGCTACGCGCATCAGCGGCGTGACGCCGGCGGCGATTTCGCTGTTGCTGGTCCACCTGAAACGCCGCCAGCAGGCAGCCTGAATCACAAGCGGACCCACGTCCGTCCCGCGTTGAATTTTCAGGTGGTCCAACCGGCCAGCACCAACAGCGCCAGCACGGCCAGCCACACCAGCAGGACCCGCCACAACAGACGTTTGGTGTCCGTCAGTTCCAGCAAGGGGTCGGCGGTATCGGGCACGCCTTCGTCGCCGGCTTCGACGTCGGCATCCACGCCGGCACGCGCGACCGCACCCAGAAACCCCGTTTCGAACGTCCACGGCGAACGCGTGGGCGATTGATGCCATGCGCGCCAGGTACCAATGACAGCATCGAAATTGGACACCAGCGCCATGGCGAACACCATCAAATGCGCCGCCGGCCAGTCCATGGTGTCGGCGAAACGGCGTGCGGCACCGCGGCTGTCGGCATCGGTATCCGGCGTGTCACGCAGACGCTGGGCCAGCCGATACAACATGGCGCCGCCGGGCCCGAGCACCACGAACCAGAACAGCACTCCGAAGCGCCGTTGCAGCGACGAGTACACGCTGGCCTCGACCAGTGCAGGCGACTCGAGAGGCATGGCGGTGTCATCGTCACCATGTGCGCGCAGGTGTTGCGCCGCCGCCTCGCGTTCGGCGAGGCCATCGGCATGCACGACGGCATCGATATCGGCGTCCAGGTAGCGTGGGCCGAGCGTATACACCAGCACCAGCACGGAAAAAATCAGCCAGATCAGCGCCATCCAGCCGTCGTCGGCAAGCAGTGCACCGACGACAGCCACCGCGATCGCCGGTGGCGCCACCACCAGCAGTACCCGCATCGCACCGTGCAGGTTGCCGCACATTCGCGTCCAGTGCGCGAACCAGCGCCAGTCGCGCCATCCGCGCAACTGCGGCACCCATGCCACCAGCAGCAAGGCGATCACCACGGCAAGAAATCGGAAGGTCATCGTGTCGGTTCTCCGCGCATGTAATGCATGATTGTACGGGCGCTGATCGCCGGAAACAGGGATCAGGGGCGACGAATACGCGAAAGGTCGATGCCGGCGCGCAGTTGCATCCAGTCGGCCAGCAGCCGCCAGGCCACCGACACCCGCGAGGATGGCAAAAGACTGCCCTCTTCCACCCCGGCCACGATGTCAGTGGGCGTGAACCAGCGTGCGTGTTCCAGTTCGCCGTCGCGCAAGGTGATGTCACGGCCCCGGGCCGTGGCCGTGAAGCCGACCATCAGCGACGCCGGGAACGGCCAGGGTTGCGAGGAATGGTAACGGCACTCCAGCACGTCGACGCCGGCCTCTTCGGACACTTCGCGACGTACCGCGTTCTCCAGCGTTTCACCCGGCTCCACGAAACCGGCCAGGGTGGAATAGCGCCCTGCCGGCCAGCTCGCCTGGCGGCCGAGCAGACAGGCGCCGTCATGTTCGACGATCACGATGATGGCCGGATCGGTGCGCGGAAACTGCATCGCCGCGCAATCGGGGTTGCGGCATACGGCGCGATGACCGGCCGATGCATACGCCAGCGGTGTGCCGCAGGTCCGGCAATAACGTGTCAGGGTCTGCCACTGGGCCAGGCCACAGGCATAAGCGAACAAGCCGGCGTGAAACGGGTCGAGGTGCATGCCGGCTTCACGCAGACTTTGCCAGGTCGGTGACGGCGCGTCCGTGTCGGTCAGGGGCGCCGCGCCATCGCGATCATGCAACAAGAAATACGTGTGCTCCGCACGCGTTCCGAGCAGACTCGCCGGCTGACTGCCGAACAGGCGCCGGCGCTGCCCGGCATCAATCCAAAGCGGCGCGTCGGTTTTGGCGTCGACGGCCAGACGCAGATCCGCATCCAGGTACATGAATCGCGCTGTTGCGTCGGCTTCGCGTGCCGCCAGCCATTCGGCATCGTCACGATGCTCGGCGGCACGATCCAGCGTCAGGTCGGCAAACGTGTTCGGCTGTTTCCCGACCGGCAATCCGGGCATGGCGCGCCCTCAGATCGAAAACGACGATCCGCAACCGCAGGTCGTGCGCGCGTTGGGATTGCGAATGACGAACTGCGCGCCGCTCAATGACTCGGCGTAATCAACCTCGGCGCCGGTCAGGTACTGCAGCGACAGCGGATCGACCAGCAGACGCACGCCGTCGCGATCGATCGCCAGATCGTCGTCGGCCTGATCTTCGTCGAAGGTGAAGCCGTACTGGAAACCCGAACAACCGCCGCCATTGATGTACACGCGCAATTTCAATGCCGCGTTGCCTTCTTCATCAATCAGCTCGCGCACCTTGTGCGCCGCCGCTGCGGTGAAGTCCAGCGGCACGCCATGGCTGCGGTAATCCGGAGTGGTTTGCGTGGATGTGGACATGGCTCGAACCTGCAAAGTTGTCGGCGCCGCCGGAAAGGGCGGCCTGCTACAGGTTACATGATGGCAGGCAGCGGCGGCATCAAGCCCTCCGACGCGCACGGCGCGACACACGCTTCGCCCCACGGGAGCGCGGATTCCTGCAGACTCTCAGTCGACGTCTGTCAGTGCGGCTTCGGGTGCGGGCTCCTCGTCGATCGGTTCCTCGCTGGGGCCGGTCAACTGCCGCGGCGCTTCGTCTGCCAGATGCATCATGCGGCCATTGACCGACGCGCCGGCGGCCATTTCCAGTACACGGTAGTGCACATCGCCCTCCACCCGTGCTTCGGCGGCCAGTTCCAGCCTGTCGGCGGCAATGATGTTGCCTTTGACCGTGCCATTGATGACGGCACTGGGCACACGCACTTCACCCGTGACCCGGCCTTCGGCGCTGAGCGTGAATACCGCATCGGCCTCGTCGGCGGCCAACACCGCCCCTTCGATGCTGCCATCGAGGTGCAGCGCGCCGACAAATTCGACGTCGCCGCGGATCATGGTGCCGCGGGCGATCAGACTGGTGTCGCCGGACGGGCCCTGGTGGCGGGACTCGCCGGATTTGCGCGGGCTATTGCTGAACATGATTGTTCTCCATCTTCTTGAGTGCGTCGCTCCAATCCAACTGCCGGACGGCGGTTTTGCCCTGTGTCGGATTGGCATCGACACGGATCCGATTGGGGGTGAACCCTTCGGGCAGCATCAATGTGCCATGCACTTGCTGGAAATAGCGAAACTCGAAGTCGAGACCGTCGGCCTCGGAATCGCCACTGAGTGTGTGCCAGGACAGGCGCGTCAATTTGCCTTTGAGGATGCCTTGCACGGCAACCTTGACGGTTCCCTTCACATCACTGCCGCGTTTGACGTTGTGGGTGAGGGTGATGGTGATGTTCCAGGCGCGCGAATCGTCGACCGGCGTCAGGTGCACATCCTGAATACGCAAGCCGTGATGCTGCGCGCCTCCGCCGATGAGGTGGCTGTAGAACGCCAGGTCCGCGCGCAGGCCGTTGATCTTTTCTTCGCGCTTGGCCAGCGTGTCCTTGAGCGACTGCGTCGCCACCTGCGACACCTGCAGTGAACGCGACAAGGTCGCCACCTGCTGCTTGAGGTCGTCGTTCTGCCGTTGCAACTGGCGCGGGGCGCCGCCGTCGCCATGGTCTGAAACCAGTGCGTTGCTGCCGGCGATCCAATACGCGCCGCCGCCCACCACGACCAGGCTGAGCAACCAGATCAGCGCCAGCCACAACCAGCGTTTACGGCGCGCGGCCGGGTCGTCCTCGGTCTGGACGACATAGCGGGGTGGCGGACGGGTACTCAAATGCTCGAGCCGGAATGCAAAAAGAGTAGTTAGCCATTGCCTGAACGGAGCGTCAAGGAACCGCCGCACGGAAACGTCGCGCGCGTCACCTATACTGGCGCAAGCTCGGATCGGCGGGCGGCGCCACAGGTCGATGTCGTGCAGGAGCGTATCTCATGCGCGATGACCCATGGCTCCGACGCGGCTCTGCGTGGTCGCGCATGAGATGCGCTCCCGCGGGCATGCAAAAACGAAATGCCATGCCGATGTCGTGCCGAGCGACGTTTTTTCCTTTTTCCGGGAATGGTGCCCATGCTCTGGCTGAAAGCCTTTCACGTGATTTTCGCGGTGACCTGGTTCGCCGGCCTGTTCTACCTGCCGCGCCTTTTCATCTATCACGTGGAAGCGACCGAGTCCGTCGTACGCGAACGTTTCAAGGTGATGGAGCGGCGCCTTTTGCGCATCACGCATATCGGTGCGGTGTTGACCGTGTTGTTCGGTCTGCTGCTGGTGGGCTGGTGGAGCACGCACGACCCGGCTTACCTGTTCGCGCGCGGCTGGTTTCCCGTCAAGTTGGCGTTGGTGGCGCTGCTGGTTGTCTACCACCTCGTGTTGGTGCACATGACGCGACAACTGGCCCGCGACAACCTGCGCTGGACCAGTCGTGCATTGCGTCTTTTCAATGAAGTACCGGCGCTGCTGCTGATCGGTATCGTGATCATGGTGATCGTGCAGCCGTTTTGAAACATGCGGGGCTTTTCAGCCCGGCATCTTCCGTCAGTCGCCCATCTTGCTTTGCAGATACATTGCTTCGCCAAGGCTTTCGATCAGACCCTGCTGTGTTTCCAGCCAGTCGATGTGGTCTTCCTCGGACTTCAAGATCTGCTCGAACAGCACGCGGCTGGTGTAATCGCCGGTTTGTTCGCAATGCGCGATCGCCGGCTTGAGGTCGGCCAGCGCCGCATGTTCCAGCTTCAAATCGCATTCGATCGCTTCCACCGGGGTCTGGCCGACCAGCAGTTTGCCCAGGCGTTGCAGGTTCGGCAGGCCATCGAGGAACAGGATCCGCTCGATCAACATGTCGGCATGTTTCATCTCGTCGATCGACTCGTCGTATTCGTGGTCGGCCAGCTCCTTGTAGCCCCAATGCCGATACATGCGCGAGTGCAGAAAATACTGGTTGATCGCCGTCAGCTCATTGGTGAGCTGGGTGTTGAGAAATTCGATGACTTTCTGGTCGCCTTGCATGGCTGTCTCCCGGTGTGGATGCGTTGGCCACGACTATAGCGCCCTGCAAAAAAGCATGACGAAACGCAAATGGGGATGGTTCGCGGATGCGTTGGCGATGCCGTGATACCGCGCGTCAGGCGGCGACCGTGATCGGCAATGTCAGGCAGATGTCGCGCACGGCCTCATTGAAAATGCGCCGGGCTTCGGGCTTGCAGCAACCGCAGCAGGTCGAACAACCGGTGCAGGCCTGCAGGTCGGCAAAGGTGCGCACGCCGTCTTCCGCCGCTTGGCGGATATCTTTGTCGGTCACGGATTGGCAAACGCAAACGTACATGGCAGCAACCTCTGTGGTCGCTATTCAAACGCAAATGCGAATGATTGTCAATATGACCTCGATGCGACGCGACGCGCGCTTCGGTCTGCGCGTCCATGCCGGGGCGGGCGTCCCACGCGCACCCGGCACGTATCTTCCACCATCGGCGCGAACTGCCGCAGAGCGCGCTCGTACACATGCCGTTTGAACGACACCACATGCGCCGCCGGATACCAGAAATCAACCCAGCGCCAGGAATCGAACTCGGGCTTTTCCGAAGCATCCAGACACAAGTGCTGTTCGCGCCCGACAAAGCGCAACAGGAACCACACCTGTTTCTGTCCGATGCACAACGGTCGTTGATGGTGGCGCACATAGCGTCGCGGCAGGCGGTAGCGCAACCAGCCGGGTGTGGCGGCCATCACCTGGACGTGCGCGGCATCCAGGCCGGTTTCTTCCTGCAGTTCGCGATACATCGCCTCCTCGGGCGTTTCATCGCTGCGCATGCCGCCTTGCGGAAACTGCCAGCCGTCGCGATGCACACGACGCGCCCAGAACAGGCGTCCATCGCCGTTCAGCAACACAATGCCCACATTGGGGCGATATCCATCGGCATCAATCATGCCGGCCTCCTCGCGGGCCGCTCGCGACCGCAACCACGACGCGCCATGCGCCGCGGCAAAAGGGTCAATGTCAACGATGCTGCCACAGCCCGCGCAAGCCGGCAAGACACGAAAAAACCGCATGCCTCTTGAACCGATACGCCCGCGCGACTACAATTTCGCGCCCTGCGTGATGGCTTTGTCTGCCCGCGCACATCCATGGCTACGTAGCTCAGCTGGTTAGAGCGCGGCACTCATAATGCCGAGGTCGGTGGTTCGAGCCCACCCGTAGCCACCATTTTGGCAATGAAAACAGTAGCCTGCAAGAGGCAAGCCTGTTTCGAGTGCGGGCTTTTCGTGCCCGGTCACCTCAGTTCGGTCCGTGTCATGGTCGATAGTCGACCAGTGCCCGGTTGCGCCCGTTCCGTACCCAAGTTCTGTACCGGTAGTCTCGTGGAAGTTCCGGGGAAAACAGAACCGTCCCCGCCATAATCGACTGGACGTGCTGGATTCTTCGTCCCAATAACCTCGTGACGTCAAATAAAACGGCTGTGACCTTGCCGCTGGCCAGCAGCTAAAACAATGGCTCAGTGGCGCGCAACGGCTTCTTGCTGATCTGTTCCCCGAACCGATGGCGCAACGTTATGCGAGGCAGGACGAGCTGCTTTTCCGCAGCGGCAATCCGGTGATAGACAATCTCGATCTCACGCTGTATCCCAATCGCCAGTTGGACTGGTGTCTGACCACCAAGCAACCGTTGCACGATGCACAAGGCAGGGTGGTGGGGCTGGCATGCCTGTCCAAGGATCTCAACGATCCGGGGCGGGCAAGCCTCATTGACGCCGGTTTTGCGGACACGATCGACTACATCCACGCCCATCTGGAAGACACGCTCAGGGTGGAAACGCTGGCAAGCATGTCCGGATTTGTCGTTGGCACAATTCGAGCGGCGCATGCATCGCGTGTTTCAACTGTCCGCCGGCCAGTATTTGCTCAAGGTGCGCATTGACCGGGTGGCGCAACTGCTCCGTCAGGGGCGATTGTCCGGCGCACAGATCGCGCAGCAAACGGGCTTTTGCGACCAGAGTGCCCTGTCGCGGAAATTTCGTCGGGCGACGGGACTGAGTCCGCGCCAGTACCTGCGGGTATTCCATGATCGCGGCGGCAAGTCTTGAGCTGACGGAACATGGCTTTTGTACAGGGCACACATTGATCTGGCGATTGGCCGGCTTGTCTGGTGTGGCTTGTGCGTCGGTTCCCGTCGCACTCGGCGCTCACAACGCCCGACGCCCGGCCGAGGATCGGGATGGTTCAAGCATAGGTCACCTCGTTGCCATCAACCTTCGCTCCCGGGGTAAGTGACGCTTCGGTCACCTTGCCCGGTCCCATGATGTGCATCACCTGCCAGCCGCGCGCCAGCAGGTGATCGGCGATGATGCGGCGGTGACAGCGCCACCACACCGCTTCGGCGCACATCACGGTGCAGCGTTGGCGTTTGGCGCGGGCTTCGAGATCCGCCAGGCCCTCGGCGAAATCCTCGCCCAGTGCGTAGTCGGCATAGCGGCGGAAGCTGGCGTTGCGCCACATGGCGTTGCGGGTGTCATCCCCGGGCAGGGTACGGCCGCGGCGGCCGCCGAGCGCAGTCATGTGCACGTAGTCGATGCCGACCTCGGCCAATGATGCGGTGAGCGCATCGGCGTCGTATTGCGGACAGGCGCGCGAGCCGGGCAGGCGGCGCACGTCGACCACGCATTCGATCGCCGATTCGGCAAGCAGTGCCAGAAAATCCGCCAGCGGGCGGTTGGAGTGGCCGATGGTGAAGATGCGCGTTTTTTCGGAAGCGCCGGACATGGTGGTCATTCTAGGCTCCTGGGCGGCATTGTTCATGCAGGGGGTCGGCACGAGCCGGTTCCGGGGGCGTCGGCGGTGTATCGTGGCGGACAACCTGTCCGACGGGAAATCTGCCATGTATTTGCGTCTCGCTGTCGTCGCTGCTTTTTTGTTGATCACTGCCATTCCGGCGCATGCCCAGCACAAGGACCTGCGCGACTACGGTATCGACATCGGCGTGTTGCAGCCGGGAAAATGGAATGCGATCACCGACGTCGCCGGCGTCACGGTGGGGCAGAAAACCCTCATCGAGGGCGACGATGTCCGCACCGGTGTCACCGTCATCATGCCGCATCCCGGCAACATCTTTCAGGACAAAGTGCCGGCGGCGGTGTATGTCGGCAACGGCTTCGGCAAGCTCACCGGCACCACGCAGATTGCGGAGCTGGGCAGCCTGGAAACACCGATCGTGCTGACCAACACGCTCAGCGTGCCGACAGCGGCCGACGCGTTGATCGATTACACGTTTTCGTTTGCCGCCAACGACGACGTGCGTTCGGTCAATCCGGTGGTGGGCGAAACCAACGACGGCTATCTCAATGCCATTCGTGAGCGCCGCGTCACCAAGCGCGACGTGCTCGACGCCATTCATGCGGCCAAAAGCGGCAAGGTGGCCCAGGGCGATGTCGGAGCCGGTACCGGCACCGTGGCGCTGGGTTTCAAGGGCGGCATCGGCACTTCGTCGCGCAAGCTGCCCGAGGCGTTCGGCGGTTACACGGTCGGCGTGTTGGCGCAGACCAATTTCGGCGGGGTGTTGCGCATCGACGGCGCGTTGATCGGCAAGGCGCTCGACAACTATTACATGAGCGACCAACTGGATTATTCACCGGATGGTTCGTGCATGATCGTGGTCGCCACCGATGCGCCGCTTGGCGCACGCAATCTCAAACGACTGGCCAAGCGTGCCATGCTGGGTTTTGCCCGCACCGGCGGCATCGAATCCAATGGCAGCGGTGATTACGTGATCGCCTTTTCGACCAACAAGGCCGTGCGCATTCCGTATCGCTCGAACGTTTCCACGCAAGATCTCACGCACATGCGCAACGACGCCATGTCACCGCTTTTCATGGCCACGATCGAGGCTACCGAAGAAGCGATCATCAACTCGCTGTTCCACGCCCGGACCATGACCGGACGCGACGGTCACACCGTGCACGCACTGCCGGTGGACAAGGTGCTGCGGATCATGAAAAAGCATGGCTACGATCAGTGGGGCGACGAGTGAATCGACACCGGTGCGGTTGGGGCCCGTCTGTCTGTCCGCATCTCTGCGGCGCGCCGGCTCGACAGCCAGCCAGCCTGCCTTCGCCGACGCACCTGTGATCTGCGAACAGACAGACGGGTGCCACCTGCGTGGAGTGGATCAGAGAGTCCCTTACGCGTCCAGCAACTCGGCGCGCGGTCCGTCGATGCGGTCGACGTGCCGGTCGCTGTCCAGGCCGGCATCGGCAAAGGCTTGTTGCATGGCACGGGCGGCCGCTTCGGCGGCGGCGCGCGTTTCGAACCAGCCGAAGACGCTGGGACCACCGCCGGACATGCTGGCGCCGAGTGCGTGGTGATCCAGCGCGGCCTGCTTGACGCGGGCAAAACCCGGAATCAGCGCAGCGCGCCGCGGCTCCACCAGCACGTCGGACAGGCCCGCGCGGACCAAACCGGCGTCGTTTTTGAAGCAGCCGGTAAGTACCAGCGACAGATTGCCGCTTTGCCTGACGAAATCGGCCAGTGCCCAGTCTCCGCGCAGGACTTCGCGTGAGCGTCGGGTTTCCAGCGTGATGTGCGGATGCACCACGGCGGCGTGCCAGGCGCCTGGCAGTGGAATGCGTTCGAGATGTTCATGCGTGGCCAGCACCAGACCGCCGAGCAGCATCGAGCCCAGGTTGTCGCCCTGGCGGCTGTCGCTGGCGACTTGTTCGCCATCGAGTGCGAACGGGTACAGCGCCTGACGCGACAGGGGCTGGTCGAGCAGGGCATTGGCGGCGACCAGCGCGGCGACCACCGATGCCGCCGAGCCGCCCATGCCCGATCCGAGCGGGATGCCTTTCTGCAACGCCAGTTCGAAACCCCATGGCACATCCAGGGCCCTGCGCAACGCGATCAGCGCCGCGCTCGCGGTGTTGCGTTCGGGATCGAGGGGCAGCGTGTCGACACAACCGCCGAGCGAAGCGATTCGTACCTGTGGTGGCCCGATGCGTCGTACCGTGACCCGGTCGCCGACCGCACCCAGGCTGTGACCGAGAATGTCGAAACCCACGCCGATGTTGCCGACGCTGCCCGGTGACCAGGCGCTTGCTTCATGCGGGCGTATTGTTTCATCGCGGGGTTCGGGTTCGTGCATGGGGTGTCCTGTACGACAACATGGCGGTGCGGAATCGATCATCGAGGGACGTTGGCCCTGATGCTTCGGAATCCCGTTTCGTTGCATGGTTTTGCCGAGCGGGCGCCCGGCGCCCCGGGCGTTCCGTTGGAAAGCGACGCTATCGGGGCGACAAATCGATGGCGTACGTCGACGTGCCGTCATCATGTTGCTTCACGAGGTGAAGCGGCAAGTCGAGTTCGCGCGCCAGCGCCAGTTTTCCGCTGGGTGCGGTCAGTGTTACCGGGCCATGCAGCGCCAGCGGCGCGAAGTGCCATGAACGGGCGGGAACGTCGCGGCGTGCGAGGTGCGGGTGTTTCCGCAGCCAGCGGATCAGGATGGCGCGATTGCCGTCGGGCGCGTTGAGCACGGTGTGGCTGCCGCCCATCCCGGGGAAATGTCCGCCGCCGGCAGCGCGGTAATTGTTGGTGGCGACGATGAAGGTCTGCGTCGGCGCGATCGGTTTGCCGTGCCATGTCAATTGCGTGATGCGCTGGCCGCGCGGCTGACTGACGTCGATGACATACGCCAGTCCGGGCCCCTGGATCTGGTCGAAGTTGTAGCCGGGCATGCGGGTATTGATCAGCGGTTGTGCGGCGGATTTGGCCGGATCGATGCGGTTGAAGCGCTCGGCGGAACGTTCCAGCCAGCCCTTGAGCGTGGCGCCGTCGATTTTTACGGCCGACAATGTGTTCGGGTAGTAGTAGAGATCCGCGGCGTTGCGAATCGTGATCGCGCCGGGGGCCACGTTGGTGTAATCGTCGGGGCCGCCGTAGCCGGTGCGAAAGGCGGCGGCGGCCGACAGTACCGGCAGCTTGGCAAGGGCGGGGCGGTTTTCGGCGATCCAGTGCTTGACGTAATCGCGTTGCGCGGCGTTGACCACGCTGAGCGCGGTCATGTTGCCGAGGTCGGCAAAGTACGTGCTCATGCGAAAGTCGGCATGGCCGATGGGCTTTTGCACATAGGCGACGGTCACCTTGTGCACTTTTTCGACCAGTGCGGCGATCGCCTTGTCTGCCGGTACGCATTCGGTTTTGCTTTGGCAGATGGACTCCACCTTACTGCGCGCGGCGGCAGCGTCGGAAACCCATCGGCCGTCGTGATAGTGAAGCTGGAGATGAATCAGGCCCAGATTGCTGCCGAAGAAGCCGCCCATCACCGCCGGCACGCCGTTGACGTGACCGGTCGTGTCGTCGACATGCTTCATGTCGGCAAAGCGCGGGCCGGGAAAATCAGTGTGCGAATGACCCAGCAGCATGGCGTCGATGCCCGGCACCTTGGCCAGATACCAGCCGGCATTTTCCAGTTTCGGCGTATATGGCGCCGTGCTCAAGCCGCCATGCACCAGCGCGATGATGATGTCGGGATGCTGTGCTTTCAGTTGCGGCATAAACTTTTTGGCGGCCTCGACCACGCCCAGCACTTTCACCTTGCCCTGGAGGTGTTGCTTGTCCCATTGCATGATCGGTGGCGGTGCGAATCCGAGTACGCCGATGCGGATCGGTGCCGTGATGGTTTTGCCGTCGGGGGTGGTGGCGGTGAGGGTGCGTTCGAGGATCAGCCACGGTTTGACCAGGGCTTTGCCGGTTTGCAGACTGATCACGTTGGACAACACGATCGGGTAGTGCGGCCCGTCGCACTGTTCGGGTTCGACCCCTTTGACGTGCATGGGCTGACCGCTGACCTGCGACAGAAACGGCAATCCGTAGTTGAACTCGTGGTTGCCGAACGTGCCGGCATCGTAGCCGATGGCGTCCATGGCCTTGTAGACGGCAAGCTCCCGGTTGCATGGCAGCGGCTCGACCAGTGCCTGGTAGTCGGCCGGCACCGTGCCCTGAATCGTGTCGCCGGCGTCGAACAGCAACGTGTTGGCGTAGTGCTTGCGCGCGCGCTGAATCAGCGTGGCGGTGCGGGTCAGGCCGACGTGCGGATCGGGCTTGAGCTTGAAATAGTCGTAACCGAGCACGTGCGAGTGGATGTCGGTCGTTTCCAGCACGGTCAGTTTGGCGGTGCTGCCGGGCGGCACCTCCGGCGTGGTACCGGCCAAGGTCACGCCCGAGTACAGGAGCGCAAGGCCCAGGACGAGGCGAATGGATGCATGCATGATGTCAATCTCCGGTTTGTCCTGCGCGTCGACCCGGCAGGATGAATCTCGCCCATCCTGCGCGCTCGCCGGAGCGCGAGAAAATGCTACTCGCCGGAACCGCCGGTGCCGGTCATCTTCAACACCGAGTGGCGCAGCTCACGCGACAGGATAACGCGTGCGTCTTCGACCACTTCAGCCAGTGTCGGGTTGAATTCGAGTTTGCTGTCCGCGTTGCTCCAGATCACCTGGCGTTCGCGCAGCTTCTGGATGAAACCGTGGAACAGCGCCTTGTCGAAAAATTCCGGCGCGCTCAATTCGTGCAGCAGGCCGACACGTTCGGCGGTCAACGTGCAGGCGTTTTCCAGCTCGCCCGCACCGAGCACGCCCTGGCCGTGACTGACCAGCGTGGCGATGACGATGTAATAACGCTCGAACACCTGCATCAGACTGCGGGCGACAATCTTCAGCTGATAGGCACCGTCGTCCTGACCCGGTGCGCGCTCCAGCAGGCGACCGCTGCCGCGGGCGTCGAGCAGGCCGCGGGCAATGAAAAAGTCCAGCGTGGCCGACAGTTCGGTCACGAACTCGTTCTCATCCCAGCGCAGAAACAATTCGGCCTTGATGTACGGGTAGATGATGCGGCCCAGGCGCAGGATCGAAGCGCGCGACATGCGCCGGTTGTTGAGAAAACAACTCGCCACCCATGCCGCGCAGGCCAGCAGATGCAGCACGTTGTTGCGGAAATACGACAACAACACCGCCTGCTCGCCCTCGGTGACCAGCACGTCGCCCTGCTTGTGGCGGATGCGCCGGATCCAGCCCATCGCCTCGCCGTGGGCGATGATGTCGGCGGGTGATTGCGCCGTCACCGTGACCCGGGCGCCATATGGCAATTCGGTCATCAGTGCCTTGAGCAGTGCCAGTTGCGCCAGTAGATCGCTCTCTGCCATGGCGTGTTTGCGCGTGGCCAGGAGCGCCAGCGCCAGCAGATTGACGGCATTGACGTCGGCGGCGGCATTGATGTTGACCTGGATGCGCGCGGCCAGATTGTCCACCGTCCGGCTCAGCCACTCGGGTTTGGCATCGGGCGCGAGGTCCGCATGGGCACGCCAATCGTCGGCGCAATCGTCGAGCACCTGGTTGAGCTCCACCGGTTCGCCGAAGCTCAACGTGACATGGCCGTAATGCTGTTTCAGCACTTTGCGTGCGCCTTTGAGCAGCGTCAGCCACGACTCCTTCTGTTTCGGCTGGCCGCTCAGCTCGCCGATGTAGGACTTGCCCTCCATCAGCTTTTCGTAGCCGATGT
>CAZSOU010000020.1:0-35357 GCA_964608595.1 uncultured Rhodanobacteraceae bacterium | reverse complement strand
CGCCGGTGATGCTGGCCTATTCGGCGCGCAACCGTTCGGCCAGTTGCCGCATCCCGCACGTATCAAGCCCCAAGGGCCGCCGCGTGGAACTGCGTTTCCCCGATCCGATGCAGTCGGGGTACCTCACCTTTACCGCGCTGATGATGGCCGGCCTGGACGGCATCGCCAACAAGATCGATCCCGGTGCTCCGGCCGACAAGGACCTCTACGACCTGCCGCCCGAAGAGGAGCGCAACATCCCGCAAGTGTGTTCCAGCCTGGATGCGGCACTGGAGGCGCTGCACGCCGACCGCGACTTTCTCAAAGCCGGCGGCGTGTTCAACGACGATGTCATCGACGCCTACATCAAGGTCAAGATGCGCGAAGTCACCGCCTACCGCGCCAGCACTCATCCATTGGAATTCGAGATGTATTACGGTCTGTGAGGCAAACGCACGGAAGCGGACGCCGAGCTGCCGATGCATTTCGTTCGGGGGGTTGGCGGAAACCACCGCCAGCCGCTTGGGTGCGCGAGAGTGGCACAACGAACGTCATTCGTGTCAGGGACATTCTCAAGTCCGAAAATGACGCGGCCCCTTTGTCGACGCAGTTTGTGCGTCGAAGCTTCAGGCCGGACTGATCGGGCGACCATTGCCGGAAGGTGTCCCCGTAACGGTTGCCTTCGATGACAGGGAACGTGTCGCCCTGCTTGAAATGACGACGCCGGCCGTTCTTCTCGGCGGGCTGAACCACCAGCCGGTGCGCGGGCATGGTTTGCCACCGGGAACGTTGTCTTGTGGTGGTGTGGCACTTTCAAGCCGGTTGGCGACACCATCCTCGGCCATTTCTCCCGGAACACGCGCGACCATGATCCATGCCTGGAGGCCGCCCGGGCCGTGCTTGGTGACGGCTTTGAGGCCGCGGTCGGCGGCGTACAGGTCAGCTCCGGCGCCGGCTGCGGAAGCGAGGCTGGTGCCGGCGGCAAGGGGGCGCCGCATTGGCTGGCGAAGTGCCCGTACTCTCCGGCGAAGCTGACCGCCTGCTTGCTTCAATGGCATGTCGCCAAGTGCTTTTTGGCTTCCGCCAGCGTGGCGATATGGTTGTCGGGATTGAAACAGCTGAAATTCTGGGTCAGCGTCCACTGGCCTTTCTGATTGCGCTTCAACGGTAAAAGCACGGCTGTTTGAATCCAGTTGGATCCAATGCTTTTTACATCATGAGCTGGCTCACCATGTGTCCAAAAGTATTGAACGATGGACAGCAGGGCCGGCCGGCCCCGGAAAGACACGCCAGACGTGCCAAGAATGGCATTGCATGTTGTCATTCTTTTCCCATCGCCAATAGCTATATCTTTGAGCATTAAAAATCTTTGATCCTTGTCGTATACGGAAAAACTGCAAGCCCCTGGTTGGGAGTGAATTTTGTTTGGCTCAGCACGCGCTTGCTTCATTTGCTTTTTTGTGACACGCACCGCACGACCTCCAACAAAATAAACATCTGTACCGATGGCAGTTGCCTTATAGGTTTCCCTTCCAATAGCTGAACTTGGGCCCGCCAAAGCGATTTCCTTGAGGCGCAAAGTCGTATCATTGACAAGTATGTCGGCTCCTTGCCATTGAGGTTTCTCGTGTATACCGCCATGCAAGGAAGGTGGCACAATACGCAAGGCTGTCTTGGGACAAATATGGATGCTGCCACTGCAATTGTTGGGAGGGTGTGCCGGAATATCCACGAACACCATGGCATACAACAACGACATGGGTAATATTGCCATTGACAGCCAAATTCTAATCATGATTTATAAGCCTCCTGTAGGCATTGGCTAGTTTCTCATGGTAGGGTACCCATCGATCTTTTGGATAACGAGACGGATCATCCCAATGGGAATGTTTTCTTTTCCACCACTTGGGCGTCTTTGCCTCATTTATACCATTATAGAGCTGTGCTATCTTCACCCAGTCCTTGGTAATAACAGCGCGTTTGAGTGATCCTTTACGATAATTGATGACAAAATCTATAAACATGTTGAACTGGGTCTTTTCGGATGTGAATGCAGCCTTAAGAAAATGCGATCTGTCGTAGTAACCGGCTTCCTTGAAGTTGAAGCCCATAATTTGGAATTTCCCCCAGGAACAGGCATCAATTGCAGCATCGCTGTTCAGAAGATATGCCTTAGCAAACTTGTAATAGTTGCCAGTACCGCTGGCATAAGCACCGGGTGTCGAGGAAGACAGGTATGCATTGCTCGTATCGAATAGATGATTTGTTTCCCGGGCAAAAATATGTCGTTCGTAGAGTATCTTTGGCAATGGTGGAATGCCGCTGTTTGCAAAAAAACCCGGCCCGCCGGAAGTTTCCACCTCCGGAATGGCTTTGAGCACGTTGACGTCGCAGTGAATTACGTTGTCAGCCGCATTCTCCCAATCATCTTCGGTAATCGACTCACCGGTATAGGCCGCGAAGTACTCGGCGAGATCCGGCAAATCCTCGCTCAACACGGCACGCGTGATGCCTTTGCCGTCCTTGCGCAAGGCTACCTTGAGACCCGGACCGTCCGGCACGATGGTGCTGACGGGGTCGCCTTCCGCTTTCGCCGGTGTGCCACGAGGTGTGGCGGTTCGTGCTTCAGGCTTTTGTTCTTGCAGAGGCTTCCCGTTCTTGTCTTTGGGGTGTTCAACCACTGGCGCCTTGACGCGCAGCATGGGGCTCACCAGGGTCACGAGCTTTTCGCCGGGCTCGGCCATGACCTCCGCAATTTTTTCCCATGTATCGCCATGCCAGGCAATTTTGGCCCAGATTCCGACCACCGTGTCGGCAAGCGTCGTGATGAGGTGGGCTGTGCCCTCGCCGTTGGAGCCGGAGGTGCCGTGGACCACGGCAGTCCCGCATTCCATGCGGTATTGCAATCCTTTCAAGGGGTTGTAGGCGGCGTCCAGGAATAACGGTTTGACACATCGTACGGTGGTGTCCGCCAAGCGCAGGTGCTGACCCACCTGCAGTTTGTCGGGGTCCGGGAGGTGGTTGATGCGTACCAGCTTGTTGACACTGGTTCCATAGCGGCTCGCGATGGTCGACAGTGTGTCGCCGGCTTTAACGATGTAGGTGCGCCCGGGCATGGTCAAGATTCCTTTTGATTGTTTTTCAAGGGCTGGTTCAAGAGGTCTTCGACAACTTGCCAGTCGCTCGTGGTTTGGAGCCAGCTTTCTGCATGCGGATCGGCTTTTTCCATGAAGAACCGGTCGGCCGCTGATCGGTTATGGTCACGTTGGTCGACCAGCGTTTGATCATCATCCAGTGTCAGTTGTGTTTGCAGGTTCGCGGCCGAAAGACTGTCCATGTCGTCCAGTGAAGACGAGTCGACCCGCTGGCTGAAATACCGGGCTGGGTCCATCAACGACGGCTCCGGCATGTCGGGCGTCGGTTGAAAAGGGGTGGTGCCCGCGGGCAATGGCGACAATCCAGCGGCTTGGCCATCTCCTCCCAGCCAGTGGTGGGTGCTGCTTTTGACGGTGAAGGTGCCGGGGCAGGCGATGGTGAGGTGCTGGCCATCGAGGGTGATGGCGGATTGGCCGGCCTGCAGGACGATCTTGTTTTTGGCGAGGATGTCGATGCGTGTTTCGGTGGAGGTGACGGTGATGTCGCCAGCGGCGAGGATGTCCATGGCGTCGGTGTGGGCTTCGATGCTGACCGGGCCGTGGTTGGCGATGGCTTTGAGCCCGCCGGCGGCAGCGTAAAGGCCGGCATTCTGGCCGGCCGCGGTGGCGATGGTTTTGCCGGCGGCGAGGTGGGCGCTGTTCTGGCTGACGAAATGATGGTGGCCGCCGGCGAAACCGGCGCCCGTTTTCGGCGTCGTGAAGGCGAGGCTTTCGGGGGTTTCGGTGACCAGGAGTGGTTCGGCGAAGCGTTCCACCGGGTCGCCGCCATGGCGTTGGCCGCCTTGGGGCCGGGTCGCTGCCTGGCCGTTGATGTTGCCGGTGTATTTGCCTTGCTTTTGCGGGTCCATCAGCGATTGCAAGGTGGTGGGTACGGCTTTGGCGGCGAACCCCTGGGCCCCGGCCTGGCTGGCGGTGGCATCGAGTTGCCGGGTGCTCCGGGTTGCGGCGCGGATCTGCGGCAACACGCCCGCCATGTCCATTTGCGTGGATTGACCGTGCCGGCGGGCGCTGGCCGATACCAGCAGCCCTTCCCCGGCGCGCACGACGGCCCAGCCGTCGGTGACGAGCTCGAAGCCTTCGCCGCGAAATCCGCCGCGTCGATTGCCGTCGTCGTCGACGAGATACCCGAGATGCAGGCGGCTGTCGGCAATGGCGTGCCCCAGGCCGTGGCGAAGCTGGTCACCGGCATCGTCGATCAGCCAATGTGCCGACGGCGTGCCATCAAGGGTTTGCGTACGGATGCCGGACAGCGTCCCGGGATGGTTGGCACCGCTGCCTTCGCCGGCGGCCCAGGGCAACGCGGTGTGTCCGTTGTAGAGATGGCCGACCACGACCGGCTGGTCGATGTCGCCGTGGGCAAATTGCACCAGCACTTCGTCGCCGATGCGCGGCACGAAACTCGTGCCGTGGTGGGCGCCGGCACCCGCTTCGGCCACGCGCACCCAAGTGCCGGAGTGATTGTCACCCGGTGCATGGCCTTGCGGGTGCGCCTTGCTGCCGGCGTCGGCGAGTCCGCCGGCCAGCGGTGCGTGGCCGCGTTGCCACCAGAACTGGATGCGGACCTGATGATCGCGGGTGCCGGTCAAGGCGTCACCGGGGACGCCGACAACCATGGCGGTACCGGCGCCGGGGGTGAGCGGCTTGTCGACATGGGCGGGAGCGATGCGCGTGTCGGCGGGCACGGCCACGAAGTGCTGGCGATAGCTGCCCTTGCCCAGATCATCATCGCTGCGATGCCCGCCTTCGGGTTGCGCCATGTCGGTGGCGAGATTGTTGGTGGCGCGATGCTCGATGACGATCGGCACGAAACGTTGACCGGACAAAACCGGGTGTCGAGTCAGCGTGTAGGCCTTGCCGGTTTCGAGCGTGCGCGCCGCGCCCCGACCGTCGAAGTGTCGCCCCATCAGACGCGCGGCATCCAGGTGGTGATGCGCAAAGCGGTCGGCTTGCGCCGGATCGTCGAAACGCTGCGTCCGGTCGGCTTCGAAGCGGTCCAGACCCGGCAACTCGGGTGCTGCGTCGTCGGCGCCGGCCTGCGCCGTCCCACTGACGCCCTGCACCTGCTCGGCGGCCCAGCTGGCGGTGGTGACCTGATCGGGCACAATGGTGCGCCGCTCGCGAAAGGCGGTGACGGCGTCGTCATGTTCGGTGGCCGCCACACGATGAAAGCGCAATGCGTCGGGTTCACCATCCGGCAATGAAAGACCGGCTTCGGCATCGAAAATGACGATGACATGGCCGGGGCCGTCCGCCGGACCGTCGACATCTTGCGCGTGCTCGATGCGAAAAGACAAGCCTTCTTCGCCCAACAAACGGCGCACGAAGGCGAGGTCGCTCTCGCGGTATTGCGTGGTCACGGGCCGGCGGCGCAGGGTCGCAGTGGTGTCGTTGCGCCAGGCGAGCTCGGGGTGATCGTCGAAGACCTGGTCGATCACCTCCAGCGCGGTCTTGTCCTGAAAAATCAGTGTATTGCGTCGCATGGCCAGCCGTGCCAGCGCCGATTGCAGCGTCACCCGATAGCGCGCCAGGCCGCCGTCCGCGCCCAGCGCGGCGGCGCGGGTGATCAAGCCGTTCCAGTAGCGACGGGCACCGTCGGCACGGGCGAGCCCGACGCGCGCGCGCTGGCCGATCCATGCGAGCGGATCCAGAAAAGCCGAGGCACTGACCAGGTCCAGCTCGAACCGAAAATCGGAGTTGACGCCCTCGCGTCCATCGAAGCGCTCCACCATCAGCCCGCCGCTTGCGGGTGTGTCGAAGGTGATGAAACGCGTCTCCTGCGTGATGAGCCGCAACCAGCTGGCAATATCCGGTGTATCCATGACCGATCCTTTTGTGAGGTCGTGTGTACGCGTTTCCGGGCGTGGCGGCGGGCTGACCGGACCCTGTCGCCATGCCACGTGTCATCAGTGGGTGATTCTGAAATCGATGCGACGATTGCGCGCGCGCCCGGCAGCGGTGCTGTTGTCGGCGACGGGGTTGTCGGGCCCCTGCCCGCTGACGGACAAGTTCCTGGCGGCAACGCCACGGGTGACCAGATAATCCTTGACCGCCTGCGCACGCGCGAGGCTGAGTTGAATGTTGCTCATGCGGTTGCCGACGTTGTCGGTGTTGCCGATGATCTGGATGAACGGCGAGTCCAGTTTCAGGATCGCGGCGGCCATCTGGTCGAGAATCTGCCGCCCCTGTGCAGTCAGGATGGCGCTGCCGCTTTTGAATTCGATGGTGCGGTCGGCAAGGGTCTTGTCCAGCATGTCCTGTTTCGATGCCACGATTTTCAGGGACTGCGTGATGGAGTAGCGCCCGTTGAACGCCTGCGACAGCGTGCTCAACACCTTTTGCCGTGTGGCTTCGTTGGGCACTTCGCCGCTGATGGTGATGGCGTTGCCTTTGACGGTGATCTTGCCGTGATGGACGCTTTTCAGCTCGGGGCCGATCATGGTGCTGACGAAGGATCCCCATTTGGACGGCGATACCACGCCGCCGACCGCGAGTTGGTCCTCCACTTCGCCGTTGCCGTAAACGGCGCGCAGACGTTTGAGCAGTTCGGCCTTGGTAGCGTTGTCGGACACCGTGCCGCTGACCACGACGTGGTCGCGGGCATCAGGTGTGCCGGCCGTGACCGGACATGCCGTGACGGCGGCAAAGCATGCCATGAGGAGACCGGCAAGAATGTGGCGTTGCATGGTCAGGCTCCGAGAAAGGTTTCGCGAAAAGTGAGACGAGCCGTGCGCAGGGACAGGCCCTCGTTTTCGGTGTAGGCGGCGAGCTTCCGCAGGGCGGGGTCGCCATGGATGTGCTCGTCGACCCAGTCGGGGTCGTAAAGGTCGATGAAGTCGCTCTGCAGCGCGCCCGAGTCGAACATGGCAGCGAGGTTGCTGCCTTTGAGGCCCTTGAAGCCGATGGCCAGCATGGCCGGGCCGGCATTGCGCATCAGCATCAACAGCTCGAAATCGGCACGGCCGAGAAAACCGGACAGAAGATCCATCCACAGACAGGCCACCAGATTGCGATACATCGGATCGGCGGGGAGCGGCAGCACCAGACCTTTGCCGATGCCTGCCGAGCCGGCGCTCATCACCGGTTGCAACAAAATACCGAGTGCGAACACGATGCGCCGCACCGACACCGGCTTGCCGTCATCGGACAACAGTTGTTGCATCGATGCCAGCGTCTGCATTTCCAGGAAGTCCTGGAAGGCCGGGTTGAGCGATTCGTACAGCACATTGACGTTGGCGCGGTTTTCGACCAGTTCGTCGAGTGCCGGCATCGGGTCGACGGCATCGCGGGCCTGCAACACGGATCGCTCCAGGCGCGCCCATGCGCGCGCGCACGCCAGCGGGCTGCGCGACAAGAAGGCCAGCGGTTGCGGTACTTCCATGGAGACGGCCGCGGCGAAGGGATAACGGCGTCCTGATTCATCTGAACCGGGCATCAGGTGGCCGGCCACCACATGGCGGCTGCGCGAGCCCGTCACGGCAAAGTTGAGCGGCTGGCCGAGATCGTAAAGCTGCTTCCACGCGACATCGCGCGACAGGTGTTCCAGCGCCTGGCCGGCCCAGGCATCGATGCGCGAAATCAGCTGATGATTGTTGCCGGGGTTTTTCAGAAAATCGCCGCGGTTGGGCAGTTTTCCGAAGTAGCTGATGCCCAGCGTCAGTTCGCCGTTCATGATTTGTCTCCCGTTTGGCGATTCCCCGTGTCGGCGGTGTGCATGGTGGCGCCCGCCGCCCGCGACGGTAGCTGTGTGCCCACGAGCCCTCGCCTGGCGGTACCGTCACCGTTGACATTCGGGCTGCTGATGATCTTCAGGCGGACCGTGACGGCCACGTGGTCGTGGTTCCAGGTCAGCGTGTAGATTCCCGTCTTGCTGTCCTGTTGCGCTTGCCCGGCGCGGAAAAGCTGTGGCAGGGCATCGGCACCGGTAAAGCGCTCCAGCGTGACGTCGCGCCCATCCAGGGTGGTGGCGTGCACTTCGGCGATGTGCGTGTCGCGCGAAATGCCCCATACAAACGGTTTCCAATGCGGCGGCGTGTTGCGATAGCGCAGTGTCTGCCCGTCGATGTTGATGGTGTACCCGCTGATCTCTCCGGTGGCAGGTTGCGGTTGCACCTGAAATACCGTGCGGTTGTCATGGCCGTCCATGCCGGTCTGGCCCAGCGGCGCAGTCCAGCGCCCGAACTGGGCCATCATGGCCGGGTTGAGCGTGATGCCCATGTCGGCCCATTGCTTGGCGGTGAGCGTGTCGCCGCGTTGGTTGACCAGCGGCCCGAGTGTCTTGGTGACGAATGTGGCGATGGCACCGGTGGGGCCGAAGATGCGCTGCATTTCGCTGCCGGTGGCCTGGATGCGTCCGTTTTCGTCGAACGGGTATTTGCCGGCCAGATTTTCCTGAAACGGCTTGTAGACCTGCGCCATCCAGATCTTGTTCACGTCGCTTTCGGCCGGCGTTACCAGCGCGCGGAACGTCTGCATCAGCGGACGCAACAGCAACGGGCGCAGGATGCGGCGTTGCGAGTCGCTCAGACCGTTGAGCATGCGTTCGTCCACGAGGTGCAGGCCCTGTGACAATTCGGCCTTGCCGCCCAGCGTGCCGGCCATCAGTTTGCGTGCGCCCTGCTCCGGATTGCCGCGGGTGTTGATGGCATTCAGGCGCGTGCGCAATTTGCCCAGCATCGACATGTAGTTGTCGAATACGGCAGGGTTGCTGTCACGTGCCTGCATGATGCGGGCCACACCGGTGAAGGCGCCACCGATCGGACCGGTGCCGGATGCGCTGGCATCATCACCGGACGATCGGGCGTGGCTGAGTGCTTCGTTGACTTCGTTGCCATGTACCGAGCGACGCAGGATGACCCGTTTGAACCACGACACGAACCCGCCCTTGGTGGATTTCAGCCCCTTGCCGACGGGCGACGGGTTGTCCCACGAGGTTTCTTCGTAGACCTTCTGCAACACCAGCCGTATGGGCGAATTTTGCGGATCACCCAACGTGTTCATGGCCTTGACCGCCTGTGCGAAGCTGTCGAAGCGCTTCACCGATATGCCTTTCAGGAAGTGCTGCCACTGCGTGACGTAATCGCGGTCGTACTTGGCTTCCAGTTGTTTCTGGATTTGTTCGGGGCTACCGTTGAGCGTGAGGTCGGTGTTTCGACTCGATTGCAACACCCAGTCCTTGACACTCAACTCGTTGTTGGCGGCATTTTTGATGGCGTCCTTGACGTAACCTTCCCATGCTTCATGGGTGAACGGGCCGGGGATGGCATAACTGCCGGCGAGCAGCTTGCTGCCCTCCTTGTCGCCGAGAATCGAGGCCACGGTCACGGCCGGGAAGCGCGTGGCAGCGCGCGCCTTCACCTGCGCGTAAACGCGGTCGATGGCGGACATGCCGCGCATGACATGGCGCAAGGCGGTGCGCGCGTCCTGCACCAGCACGACTTGATCATCCACGGTCGGCCAGCCGGGTTGATCGTATTGCGCGATATAGAACGTCATCAATTTCTGCGCGCTGGCGATCAGCGTGTTGCGGCTCATCATGCCGCGATTGGCTTCCAGCCAGTTGCGCCAGAACCGGGTGAGCTGGTCGGAAAGTTGCACCGGCTCGACCTTGTCCGGATGGCTCAGCATCAGGTAGGCCTTGAGTGCGTTGTAGGCTTCCTGTGTGTCGGTCGGCGAGGGCGTCTGGTAGGCACCGGTCGTCGCGCGCTTGCCCGCTGCTGTCGCTTTGGTCGGGTCGACCGTCTGCAACTGGTCGCCGTGCTTGACCACGTTGGCGAGGTATGTCTCGAGATTCTGTGTTACCGGCTCGAGCATGATCTGCCGCATGCCGTGAAAATACTCGTGGCGCAGTTTGCCTTCCATGGCGTTGCCCTGATACAGCCCGAGGCCCAGCATCAGCGGGTGATCGGATCGATAGGTCTGCAACTGTTGCAGGCGATCCTGCAGTATCTGCAGCGCCTCGAGACGCGACTGCAGATCCACGCGATCCTTCTGGATGGCCTTGGCGTGGGCGAGATCCGCGCGCACGTTGGACACCAGTTGGCGGTTGTTGGTGTAAGACCAGGCCCAGCCGCCCATGACCAGCCCCAGCGCCAGCGCCGAGCCGATCAGCATGCCGTAGCGGGCGCGCTTGCGATGCTTGCTGGAATGCTGGCGCACCAGTTGCTTGTCGGCAAACACGACCTTGCGGAACAGGTCCAGCAGGAAGTAGCTGCGATTGCCGTCCGCCGCGGCTTGTTCCGTGGCGTCGACCGGTGGCGCGGTGAGGTGAAAGCGGCGCGTGATCTGGTCCGACGCGTTGCGGACCGAGGCCGATTCCTGCAGCGCGCTGGTGAAGTAGAAACCGCGGAATACCGGGCGGTACTGGTACGGATTGTCCTCGAACAAGGTGGCGATGAAGGTACGCAGCGACGACTTGATGCCGGTGAATTCCAGCGGCAGCGTCAGCATGCCCGGTGCCAGGGCGTTGCCGCGGTTGAGTGACATCTGCGCCAGGCTCATTTCCTTCAGGCCTTCGCTCAACTCGTCGAAATGGCGGTCGAATTCATCCACCACGTCTTCATTGTCGTCGGCATGGAACGGCAGCGTCGCGCCCCACACGCGATGGCGCTCGTCATCGTCCAGACCGCGGAAAAAATCGCTGAAACCGGCGATCAAATCGGCCTTGGTGAACACCACGTACACCGGCGCGATTACCTCCAGGCAATCGGTCAGTTCCTGCACGCGCTTGCGCAGCTTCTTGGCCAGTTCGATGCCGAATTCCGGTTTGTTGCCGGTCAGTTCGGCGATGCTGGCGGCAATGATGATGCCGTTGATCGGCGCGCGCGGGCGGTGCTTGCGAAGCAGGTCCAGAAAGCCCATCCATTCGCTGCGGTTTTCGTCGTGCACCGAATAGCGCCCGGCGGTATCGAGCAGGATGCCCTCGGAGGTGAAATACCAATCGCAATTGCGCGTGCCGCCAATGCCCTGGATGATCGTGCCGTGCTCTTCGGCAAACGGAAACCGCAATCCCGAATTGGCGATGGCCGTGCTTTTGCCTGCCGCCGGATTGCCGATGATCATGTACCAGGGCAGTTCGTACAACGCCTCGCTGCCGCGTGTCTGGCCCAGACGCGAGCCCTTGATCGATTTCACCGCATCGCGCATGCGTTCGTGAATGGCTTCCAGGTCGGCATCCTTCCGGCGTTTGTTGCCGGCAGCGGATGTCGTATCCGCCTCGGTCAGTGCCTCGCCGAGCTCTTCCGACGATTTGCGTGCGTGCACCTTCTTGATGACCCACATCACCAGCAATACCAGCAACGCGGCGAACAGGGCCACGCCGACCCAGAACGCGATCGCCTTGAGTGCATTCGGGCCCAGCAGCACCAGCCCGATCACGATCACCAGGCCGATGGCTATCAGTGTGCGCGGGTTGGTCAGGTAGTAGCGGAGTTGGTACATCATGAGGTGGTGCTTCCGTTCATGTTGTTGGACGCTGCGGCATCCGCAGCCGGTAAAGGTGGCGCGACGAACATCACCGCGCGCGATACGGGGTCCTGATGCGAAAACACCAGACAGGGTTGTTCCAGGGTGCTGCCAATGTGTACGGCCACGGCCACGGCCACCAGCATTGACGCCGCGCCGGCATGACCGTTGGCGATCCCGATACCCGAAACGGTTTGCGCCGCGTCCTGCTCGGGCAGCAACGCTTCGGAAAAAGACAGCGCCTCGGCGCCCCGACTGGGACGAGAATCGGTGTCGGCGATCAGCGTGAGCTCGCTTTCGCCATCCCAGGACGACTGGCTGCCGGCTTTCTCGGCGAGTTCGCGCAACGTGTCGGCTTGCAGACGCTGTGGCTGATTCACCGCCTTGGCCCGGCGCGCGACAAACAGACGTCCGAGTTGCACCGGCACCGGCACCGCGTGATGGTCGCGTGGTGCGATGAGAATGGCGGCGGCACCCTCACCGGGGATGCGCCCTTCGGGCTGGTCGGCACGATGCAGGCAGTGCGTTGCATCCCACGCGGTCAACGTGGCTTGATCCAGATGTGAATCGCTGGCCAGCAGCAGATGCGGCAATGTCACATCATCCTGATGGAACGCCCGGTTGATCTCGTCCAGGCGTTGGAGAACCGCCGCACCCGGTACCACGGCGCGGGTGTGCAGTCGCAGTTCGGGTGCCTTCCAGTCCTGTTCGGCCAGGCGGTCGGACAGCCAGTTGCCGGCCAGGTCGCGGTCGGCATCACTCCAATCCGCCGGCAGCAACCATTCCAGATGCAGCACGGGTGGGCGCACACGCGTCTGGGGTGCGTCGGAATCCGGCGGTGAGCGCAGATGATCGAAATGTGCATCGAGCATGCGCGTCGCCATCATTTCGCCCAGCGCAAGCGCGCGCTTGCGCGCATCACCCCATGTGCGGCCACTCTCCGGCAGCGTGTTTTGCACCGCATCGACATCCACGCCGCCCACTTCGGCGGCAAATGCAGGCTGCGCCCGGGCGTCAAGCAATGCGTCATGCAAGTCCGCACGGACACCCTCACGGGCGGCATCGACCAGGGCATCCGGCGAGTCGCCGGCGGCAAGCAGCGCATCGACCGCAATCACCGGCAGCTGCCAGGCCAGCGACGGATCGTCAGCGGCGGCACCGTCGGGTTGCTGTTCATGGTCGGCGGCAGCGGCTTGCTTCTTCTGCTTGTGCTTCCTGACACCTTTGGACACCGCAAAGCCCAGCCAGATCAGCAGCAGCAAACCAAGCGGCAGCGCAAACAGATACAAGGCCACGTCGGCGCCATTGGGCACGCGATTGGTCATGCGCCAACGCATGATCACGGCAGCCCAGATCGCGCCGAACACCAGCACAATCAAACCCAGTCGCTTCAACAGTTTTTTGCTTCGTTCCATTGTCGATTACGTGAAAGCCTTGAGACGGGTCACGCCCCGTCCCTGAGAGCAAATAGCGGTATGACAAAATATTTGGCGCGCATCCGTAGTTATGATTCCGATCTTTTATCGCCTTGGTCGTGTTTCAGAAATGACCCGAATAATCGGGTCGATGCGCGTGACCGGTTTGGGTGGGCCTTGTTTCTGAGTCATCGTTATTACTTGGTTGATCGTTTGCTGCGTCGTTGACCGAAGCTGCTTCTGATGAGTTTTTTGCCAAGGGACTTGTTGAAGCGTGCGTGTTGCCTGTCTCCGGAGTCCGGCTGGGGCCAGTCCGGCCCTGACGCCAAGCGCCACCGCCACTAGCCTCCATGCGTGGTGACCGACTGCCCGGCAATCAGCGTGGCGCCGCAGGCGGTCTTGTCGCCGTGGCGGGCGACGGGTTTGCCCATGACGAGCATGGTGCTGTCGCCGTTGGCGATGGTGGTCGGGCCGCACTTGGGGCAGGTGACCTTGTCGCCGACGCGGGCGATGGGTTTGCCGTGGGTGGTGACGGTGGGTGCGCCTTCGACAACGCTGCCGCCATGGCTGGTCTTGTCGCCCAGAATGATTACGGGTTTGCTCATGTCACGCTCCCTGTCGATAGTCTGTCATCGTGTCAGCCGCGTGCGTGCGGCCCCTTGCCGGTACCGTGCAGCTCGACGTGGCCCAGATCCCGGATACTCTTCCAGCTTCCACCCCATGTCAGCCCGGCAGTTTCGGCGACCTTTCCGTACAGCGCGTAGCCGCGCTGCGCCCAGCGAGTGGTGTCGGCTATGACAAGTTTGCCGTTGCGATAAAACGCGCAGTCCGCTGCAAGTCCGTATTGATGGTAGCTTTGGCCCGGTCCGGCCAGGGTCGTGGCCGGGCCTTCGGCGGCCAGTTCCGCCTGCCGTTGTGGCGAGCGATAGCCTTCGATCATGACCATCTGATAGCCGTAGCGTTTGCGCATGATCTTGAACACCGCCAACAGACGCTGGCGGAATTCGGGTTGCAGCTTGTGCCATTTGCGGTTGGCACGGTCCAGGTGCAGGTGCGGGACTTCACGTTCCACTTCCTTGGTCACGAAAACGGCCGGCGGCAGGGCTGGTGGCGGAGCGAGCCGTTCGCCGCGCAGCAAACTGGCGATGAGACGGGAGGTGTGATGATCGAGCGTGACCTGGGGGGCATACCCTTGCAGCATCACGTGCTGACGCAAACCGAGGATGAGTGCGCCCGGCGCGACCAACACCACGATGATGACCGCGGCAAGCAGTCGGTGCTGTGACAGCGTGCGGAAATGGTGCGCGATGCTGCCGCCGACCTGGCGTGAGTTGCCGTGCAGCGAGTGCCCGACACGCCGCGACGTGCGGCCGATGCGTCGTCCCGCGGTTCGTCCCCCGCCACGCAGACCCGACCAGAGCATGTCGCGTGTTTCGGGAAAAAACACCAACCACAACAGCGCGACGGTCATCATGCCCAACAGCGCCAGCCAGCCGAGTAACGGGTCCATCGTTTTGCTTCCTTCCTTGTGTCAAAGCAGGTTCCGGTGTCAGGGCGCGTGCGGTCGCTGAGAGTCTTTCAGCATGCCTTGTTGTGCGCCATCATGTTGTGACTTTCCGCATGGTTGTCAACATTGTACAACCTGCGCGGTGTTCAAGTCCGGGCGTCATTCGCGGTTCGGCGCTCGTCGATCGGCGCGTGTTTTCGGGTTGTGACGGGCGTTCACGATTTGATCGCCGCTCCCGCAGTCTGCTGGATTAAGCCGAAGCTTCCATAGTATGGTGCGCACGGATTTCACCCATCCGGTACCCGTTTTGCCAGGGAGTTGCACTTGGAACCGAAGGACTCACGACCGAGAACGCCGAGCCTGCTTGCCGACGATGTGCCGGGCGCGAACCGGCCGACTCCAAGCCTTGTGGAAGCGAATGAAACGGGAGCCGGCGAGGCCCGGGCCGGATCGTCTTTGTCGGACACGGCATCGCGACGCCGCAAGCTCCTGCTCATCGGGTTGTTGGCGGTGGTCGTGGTCGCGCTGCTGGTGTATGGCGTTACCGGCAGTGACGATGCCGCCGGGACCGTGCAGGCGCCGGCCGCCACCGCGCATGTCGATGCCCCGGGAATGCTTGCCGATGATGCGCTCGATCATGATGCGGCAGTGATTTTTTCCGGACCCGCGCCCGAGGCAAGCACGGCTGCGAAAGCGCGTCCGGGCAATGACGATATTGTCGCCTCGTTGCAGGCCGATCGACCGGCACATGACACCGTGTCGGTGCAGAGCGAACTGGCCGATCGGATCAGCGGCAAAAGCCGAATCACGCATCAACGTGCCAGTCATCGCGCGGATGATTCCGATTCGGACGTGGCTCTGCTGGCCGCCTTGATCACGCATGTCGAAAAGGGCGGGCCGGGCGCGTGGGAGAAAACGCGCGAAATGTCCGACCATGTCGATTCGCTGGAACGGCGCATGCAGGAGTGTCCGCGCGCCGATACCGTGGACGGTCTCAAGTGCCGGCAACGCATTTGCGAAGGGCACGAGGGCGAATCACCGGCATGTCCGGCCCCTGCCGGGAAGGATTGATCGGCTCGGCCGATACGCGCGACCGCTGTTTCGACAAGCCGGCGTCGAGCCCGCCGAAACGTTGGCGCCGACAGGGCTTCGGCACGGGTGACTACTGATCCGGAGCACGGCATTTCGGGGCCTTGCCGGATGCTTTCCGTCGTGCCATCGAGGCGCGAGGCGGCTTCGTCCGGATCAGGGCGCTTCTTCGTCGCCCCCGCCTACGCCGAGCAGCTCCTGCAGGTTGCCCAGGGCCGGGTTGTCTTCTTTCAGCACGGTTTTCAGCCACACGTGCAACGGCATGTTGCCCCAGCGCGCAGCACGTTCGGCAAGATAGGCCACCGGGCTGTGCGGCTCGGTACGGCGGAAAAATTCCGCGACCTTCTGCAGTTGCAGCAAGGCGTCGCGACGTGTGCTGATGGTGCCCAAAGGTTGCGTCGAGATGTTGCCCTCCGCCGTGGTGGCGGCTTCGGCCGGCAAACCCCCGGTGCCGGGACTGTGCGCTTCCGCTTCACCGCCTTCTCCGGATGTCGCCACACCGGCGGCCGCCGCCATGCGCCGGGCGCTGGCCACGACTTTGTCCAGGGCGTCGCGTGTGGCACTGAAGCTGGGGCCCTCCATGCCGAGATGGCTGTCGACGACACGCTCCAGTTCGTTCAGGGCTTCCTGTGCATGCGGTGCGTGGACGGTCAGTTGCCGGTAGAAATCGAATGGCGTGGCTGCGCGAGCGGCGTCGATCCGGGCCATGTCGGCATGGGCGGCGCCGTCGGCGACGGGCTCGGCGCTTTGACGTGCGGCGAATTCCAGATCGTTGGCGGTGAAGTGGCCTTCCGCGGCACAAGTCAGCGGAATTTGCCGAATCCATGCAATGGATTGCGACAGCATCCAGCTGAGGTTGCCGACGCGCAGTTCCTGGTCGCCATCCTCGGCGGCCGGGTGCATGTCGTCCCAGAACCGTTCGCACAAGCCTGCGACGAGGCGGAAACCTTGTGCCAGTCCTTCGAAACCGTCGGTATGTGTGCACGCTTCAGCCGTCCATGCGGCCAGACGCAGATCCTTGGTTCGCGTGGTCAGAAGGTCTGCGCACTGGCGAGTGACAGCCGGCCAGTCGGCGGTTTTCAGGTCGGTGACCCATTCGCCCTGATCAAGCGAGGCATCATCGCTGCGTCGGGCCTCCTGTATGGCGTCGAATTCGGGTGAAAACGACAGATCTTCGCCGGCAGGCGGTGCGTCGGAAATCGGTTGCAGCAGGGCGTCGATGTCGATCATGGGCAGTCCTTCGCTGGATGATGGTTTTCAGGAAGCCGGCACGCGGCGGTGCCGGTGTGTTCCCGGTGCGGTGCGATGGTACTGCATCAGCGACGCGTGCTTGCGGATCGAGTCCGCGGTTCCGTCATCGGAGGGCGGTTTGAGCCCCGACTTTGCGTACCCACGGGTCGGTGTCGTGTGTCATCCCCGGATCGGGTCAGCCGTATCGCCAGCCGTCGATCTCGACCAGCAATTCCCGGCGACAAACGTCGCCCTGCAACAGCACGCGCGGTGCGTCGGGCATGCGCTGGTTCAGAAATGCTTCCACGGCGGTGATGTCCTGCCGATGGCGCACGTAGACCTTGAGCGGCGCGTCATGGTCGAAGCCGGTCGGCATGCCGGCGGTGTCGAGCAGTGCATCGAGGTTGGCGGCGAGTTCGGTGAGTTGCGCGTCCAGATCGTCGGTATGGCGCGACTCGTGGCCGGTGATGGCGGCGGTGCCGGAAATGGCCAGCGTGTCGTCGCCCGGCAAGCGCATCGCACGCGCAAAGCTCGGCGGGGTGCGGCCGTACTGGCGCGGGTAGCGCCAGGCGCTCATTTGGCGCGGGTTTTCGATGCGCGTGCCGGGTTCGGCCGACGCCAGGCAATAAAGCGTCAGCGATCCACAGGACAGGGGTTGGCCGATGGCTGTCGCCGCGGGGAACCCCTCGTCGAACATCGCACCCATGCCGCGCAAACGGCCGTTGCAGAAATGCTTGTAGCGCTCGCCATCGCCTTCGCCGGCATTGATGGCGTCCAGATAGTTCCAGATGCGCTGCACGTGCTGCTCGGGCTGACCGGCCAGAAACGTGCACAAGGTGCGATAGGCAAATTCGGCGGTGCGTTCGACGTCGTCGCCATGATCGGCTTCGGCCACCTGCACGGCGGCAAAAAGCCAGCCGCCGCCGCGTGCGTAGGTGATGGGCCCGTCGCGCCCATGGTCGACATCGGCATCGATCCGCCAGTGCTCGAGCGGCATCGGGCCGTTGCCCAGGCCGGGCAGGCCGATGGACAGAACGCGCGGATCGTGTACTGTCGCGGAGGGGGTGCCGAACTCGAATACGGCAAGTGTGCCGGGTGCACGCAGGAGCGTCACGATGTCTTCGGTGCGGTAATGAACGCGCGGCGGCGCGACGAGAGGCGATGATGGCAAGGGCTGAATCTGGGTCATGAAACGTTTGAGGCTGAAACCGCAACCCGCCACCGTTCGTGGTGATGCCTCGACTGGCTCGGCACCGGGTACGGCGCGGGAAACTTGAAAACTGTCTTCGATACGCGCAGCGCAATCGGTGCCGAGCTTGTCGAAGAATCAGGGCGAACGGAGTTTGATGAATTATTTCGTGCAGTGGCGACGAACCGACGGAATGACGACTGTATCGCGAACACGCTATGGTACACTGCGCGGCCGCTGTCGCAGGCATGGGTGCTTCCGTGCCGCCTTGGGAGGGACAGCCGATGACGAGGCATTGCAAGCATGAGTGAGCAGACGCCGGCCGAGCGCGAGCTGGCCGAATTGATTGTCGAGAGTCTCAATCTGGAAGAGGTCGAGGCCGCTTCCATTGATCCCGAAGCGCCGCTTTTCGGTGGTGATCTGGGGCTCGATTCCATCGACGCACTGGAAATCGCCCTGGCGGTTTCGCGCCATTACGGCTTTCAGCTGCGTTCGGACAACCCCGACAATCAGCGCATTTTTGCCAGTCTGCGAGCCTTGAGCGCGCATATCGAGCAGCAGCGCGCCGCCTGACGCGGCGAGGCGTGTGATGAGTGAACACTGGCGCCAGCGTCCGGAAGGCGGTGGCCACGTCGGACTGTGGTTGATTTTCACCATCGCCCGAGTGTGCGGACGTCGACTTTCGCGTCTTCTCCTGTATCCGATCACGTTTTATTTCTACCTGCGTCGCGGGCCGGAGCGCCGCGCCGCACGCGTATTTCTGCAACGGCTCAGGGGTCGTCCGGCCAACGCCCGGCAGGTACTGGCGCAGATGCATCATTTTGCCGCCACGTTGCTTGATCGCATTTTTTTCCTGCTGCATGGCGAGCGCGATTTCGCCATCGAAGTGGAGGGGCTGGCGGCAGTCGACGCCAAGCTCAGCGAGGGTCACGGCCTGTTGCTGATGGGCGCGCACATGGGCAGTTTCGAGGTCTTGCGCACGCTGGCCTCGCGCCGTCCCGATGCGCGTTTGCGTATCGTGCTCAACACGCAACAAACGCCGGTGATGACGCATTTGCTGGAAACCCTGGCGCCAGACATTGCCGCCGGCATCATCGATGGCGCCCAGGATCCGGCCAGTACCGTGCTGGCATTGTCCGAAGCATTGGCCAAGGGCGACATGGCCGCGCTTCTGGCCGATCGCGGACGGCCGGACGAGCGCATGCGGCGGGTATTGTTTTGCGGCGTGCCGGCACCGTTCCCGGTCGGCCCGTGGTTGCTGGCGGCGGCGCTCCAAGTACCAGTGGTGCTGTGTCTGGGCATGTACGAGGGCGGCAATCGCTACCGTCTGGTATTCGAGTTGCTGGCCGATCGCGTCGAGATTCCGCGTCAGGGCCGTGGCGCTGCATTGGATGCCGTGATGTCGCACTACGCCGCGCGCCTGGAGCACCACGCCCGCCAGTCGCCGGAAAACTGGTTCAATTTCTACGATTTCTGGGATGAGGGCGCCGCTGCGGCCGACGAACCGCGGGGCCCCGGCGCGCGCGGACTGTAGCTTGCCGGAATCACCGCGATCCTGTCGCCCACACGCACGAAGCGTTCCGGCCCGAACGCCGCCAATGCCCCGAATGCCAGCGTGTGGCCGTCAAGCGTGACCACGACTGCCGGCATCTGCAGGCCGATCTTGCTGGTGTGCATGTCGGCCGTCGCGCGCCATTCGAGTACCGGCGTGGCAGCCAACTCGGCCATGCGCGCGAGGTGCGCATCATTGACACGCCGGCCCGCCCGGTACCAATGACCGTCACGTTTGCTGAAGTGCCGTGTCGGCTGGCCCAGCCAGGTGATGTCGATGCGGGTGATGCCGGCCGGGTCGAGTGCCAGCAATGTTTTCTCGCCACGCTCGCTGTGCCATTGCCATGCGGCGACGGCGACGAGAATCGCCACGCCGGCGAGAAGCCACATCAAGCGTCGTTGCGAGCGTTTCATCAGCGTCGCCGCCGGCGCCAACCGAGAGCCAGACCGATCAACACCAACAGGATCGGCAGCGCGATCAGGAACACCGCAATGAAGATGTTCAAGCCGCTTTGTGAAAGTTCGAGCGGTGCGTTTGCCGATTGTCGTGGCGGCACGCCGATGAGCGCGTCATCGCCCAACAGCCAGTTGAATACGCGCTCGCCAAAGGCGCGGTTGCCGCCCTTGCCGAGCCAGGCGTTGGACAGGAAGTCGCCGTCACCGATCACGACCACGCGTTGTTGCTTGTGGCCGGGACCGGGCGAGAGCCGGCTCAGTGCCAGACCGAAATTGAGCGGCCCTCGGGTTTCGCCTTGGACGGCGTCGTAGCGAATGGTGGTGGTTTGCACGTCGTTGATCGTTCCGCGCTCGGTCCAGCTTTGCTTGCTCGAGCGCAGAATCGGCGCCACATCCCAATCGCCAAGACTCGATTGCGCCCACGCCGCGACGTCGGGGAACAGCGTGTTGCGGGTGAAATTCCGGGTGATGGCCTGAGGTGGATACTTCCCGATGGCAATCCGACGCGGATCGGACTGACCCAGTGCCGCGCGCTGCGCGTCCACCAGCACCCCCGGCAATTTCTGGATGCCGAGCTGCTCGGCCAACGGCGCCAGACCCAGGTCGGCGCGACCGGGATCGGACAGCCACAGCAGGTTGCCGCCATCGTGCACATAGTCGACCAGCGCCTGCACGGCGCCGTCCGGCAAGGCCGTCAACGGACTGGCCAGGACCACCAGCGAGGTACCGTCGGGAACGGTGGGCACCTGCGCGAAATTGAGCGGTACGGCGCGAATGCCGCGCTGCTCCAATTGACCGACAAAATCGCCCAGGTCGGCCGGTTGCGAACCCGCGGCCGTGCGCTCGCCGTCGCCGGTGACAAACGCCGCGATGCGCATGCCATCACGGGAAAGGCTTTCCAGCGCGTTGGTCAGATGGCGCTCGTCGATCTGACGGATGTAACGGCGTTGGCCCCGGTATTGCACGATCAGCTCGCCGTTCACCGTGATGCCGGCCTGGCGCGTCGCGGCCGGGTCCAGCGACGGGTCGATGAAGTCCAGCGTGATCGCAGGCTGAAAGCGTTGATAGCGCGCGATGAACGCGGTGATCTGCCGGCGCTGCGGACCGTTGGGGCGTGCATAGCTGGTGATCGTGATCGGTCCGTGCAGGCGCGCCAGCACGGCGCGGCTGGCCGGCGACAAACTGGCGCGCTGGCCGGCCGACCAATCCGCCGTCCACACATGGCGCGTGCTCAGATACCCCAGGCAAGCGGCCGCGATGACCAGCGCCACGATGACCAACCAACCACGCCAGCGTACCCGCATCAGTCACGATCCTTTTCTTGGCCGACACGGTGGATGGCCAGTGTCAGCGCCAGCACCGTCAGGATGATGAACCATGCCACGTCCGCGCTCGACACCAGCCCGCGCCCCATCGGTTGCAGGTGTGTGGGCAAGGCCAGCCAATGCGCCGCATCGGCAAGGACACCCGCGTGCAGCGAGGCATGATCGACCAACATCAACAGAAGCGAAATCACCAGCGCGGACGCCGCCGCGAGCGCCGGATGCGACGCAAACGCCGAGCACGCCAGACCGATCGCGGTCAGCAATGCCGCCAGCAGGACCAGACCCAGCAGAGCGGCCGCGAGCTTGCCCCAGTCCGGGCTGCCGGCCAGCGACACGACCAGAATCATCGCCACCAGCGCCAGCAGGACCAGCAAAAGCCAGCCCAGCGCCGCCAGATATTTGCCCAGCACGATGCGCACGGGCGACAGGCCTCCGGCGAACCAGAGCCCCAGCGTGCCTCCACGGCGTTCGCCGGCCAGCATGGTCATGGTGAGCAACGGCGCCATCAGCAGCAGTGCCACGACGAACAATGCCAGCCACGGCAGCAGGACCAGGTCGGTGTAACCGATGTTGGCGCCCGATGCCGTCAGTTGCGCCTGTCGGGCCAAAAACGGCCCCAGCATCAGCACCAGTTCCCACGCCATGACGGCGATGACCACGGCGGCCATGATCCAGGCGAAGGGGCGCACCCACAAGCGGCGCCATTCGATGCGCAACATCAGGCAGCCTCCACGGTCGAGGTGGTGGCGATGGCCGTGAATGTCTGTTCCAGCGTGCCTTGGGATGGTGTCAGCGCGATTGGCGCAAAACCCGCGTTCAACAGCGCGCGCAACAAGGCCGTCGCGTCGCTCGGAGGCGAGAGGGTGATGCGGAAATGACGCGCATCCAGCGCTTGCACCTGTGTGACGGGTGCAAGCGCCGACAAATCGGTCGCTGATGCCGCCGTTGCCAGGGTCAGTTCCAGCGTATCGGTCGATGTATCCAGGGGCGCGTCGTGGCGCAAGCGGCCCTGATGCAGGATTGCCACGCGGTCGCACACGGCGGTGACTTCGGGCAGCAGATGCGTGGACAGCACCACGGCGCCGCCGGCGGCGGCATGTTCGCGGATGATCCGGCGCAAATCCGTCGCCTGCAGGGGATCGAGCCCGTTGCCCGGCTCGTCCAGAACCAACAGCGTCGGCTGGTGCACCAGCGCGCATGCCAGCCCCAGGCGCTGGCGCTGGCCCTGCGACAAAACCTGCGCGAGACGTTTGCCGAGCGGCCCCAGTTGCAAGCGTTCGCGGACCGTGTCGCATGCCTGGCGCAAATGCTGGCCGCGCAGGCCGTGCAGGCGCGCGTGCGCACGCAAATGCTCGTTGACGCTCAATTCGGGCCAACAAGGGGCGCTTTCCGGCAACCAGCCCAGGGCATGGCGGGTTTGCTCCGGTGCTTCGGCCAGATCATGCCCGTTCAGCAGAATGCGACCGCCGGAGGGTTTGAGTGCGCCGGCCAGCATCGCCAACGTGGTCGATTTGCCCGCACCGTTGACGCCCAGAAGCCCCAGAACCTGGCCGCGCCGCAGTTCCAGGTCCAGCTCGCGCACCACCGCGTGTCCGGCGCGCAAACGCCCGACATGATCCACTTTCAGCAAAGGTTCGGTTTCGGTCACTTGTCGATTCTGGCGGCGACCCCATATACAAGACAAGCATTGACCGTAAAATTTTCACACCCGCATGCGCGGAATGTGATTGAATAGGTATCCCGGAGCCGATTCCGGCATGTTGTTGTGCGGCCAATCAGGGACGGCAGTCGCAGGCTCAACCCCCTTCCGTTCGCTTTTGTGACCACTGATGTTTGAAGCTTTTCTCGATTTTGCCGCCCGTGGCCTGACAGGCGCCGGCTGGATCACCTGGCTGGTTTACGGCCTGGTGGTGACCCAGTTGACGATCATGGCCGTCACCCTTTACCTGCACCGCAGCCAGACCCATCGGGGCGTGGATTTCCACCCGGTCGTGGCGCACTTCCTGCGCTTCTGGTCGTGGCTCACCACCGGCATGGTCACCAAGGAGTGGGTCGCCATCCACCGCAAGCACCACGCGCGCGTGGAAACCGCCGACGATCCGCACAGTCCGCAGATCTACGGCATCAACAAGGTGTTCTGGGACGGCGTGGACTTGTACCGCAAAGCCGCCGAGAACCCGGACGACATCCGGAAATACGGTCGCGGCACGCCCGACGACTGGATCGAGCGCCATCTGTACAGCAAGCATCCGTACTGGGGGCCGACATTGATGGCTCTCATCAACATTGCCCTGTTCGGCTTTGTCGGCGTGGCCATCTGGGCCATCCAGATGTTGTGGATTCCGTTCTGGGCCGCCGGTTTCGTCAACGGCATGGGGCACTGGTCGGGCTATCGCAACTTCGAAAGCTCCGATACCTCCACCAACCTCATTCCGTGGGGCTTCTGGATCGGCGGCGAAGAGCTGCACAACAACCACCATGCCTTTCCGAGTTCGGCCAAGTTCGCCTTGCGCAAGTGGGAGTTCGATATCGGCTGGGCCGTCATATGCGGTCTGAAAAAAGTACGCATGGCCAAGGTGTTGCGTGTAGCTCCGGCACTCGACATGCGCCCCAACGTCAATCTGCCCGACACGGAAACCCTCAAGGCTGTGCTTACGCATCGCTTCCAGGCACTGACCGACTACTACCGTCAGGTCATCATGCCGACCCTGCGCGAGGAAGCCGCGCACAAGGGCGAAAGCCTGAAATCGATCGTGCCGCGTCGCCTGCGCAGTGCGTTGGCCGACGGTGGCCGCTGGCTGGACACGGATGGTCGCGAGCGACTGGACGCCGCCGTGGCCAAGAGCCCGACCCTGCGCACGGTCTGCGAGTACCGCACGCGTTTGATGGCACTGATGGAGCAGCGCGGCACCGAGCAGGCGCTCAAGGGCCTGCAGCAATGGGTGCGCGAAGCCGAGCAAAGCGGTATCAGCGCGTTGCAGGATTTTGCGCAACACCTCAAGGGCTACCGCGTCGCCGCACAAACGGTCTGACACGGCTTCCGTTTCCGCACAAAGCAGGGTGGGCCACGGCCCGCCCTGTTTGTTCGTGAAAGACGCGTCGCGAAGTGATTGACCCCGGACAGGGTATCTACATCACCGGCGTCAGGTTGGCGTACGCCAGCACCAGCCATTTGTTGCCACTGTCGGCAAAGTTCACCTGTACGCGCGTATGCGCGCCACTGCCTTCGGCGTTGATGATCACGCCGTCGCCGAACGACGGGTGGCGCACGTGTTGACCGAGTTCGAGGCCGGCAGGCATCGCGTCCACGGACGGGTGCGCCTCGGGCCGGAAGGCCGGACGGCTGACCTTGATGCGCGGGCGAATTTCACGAATCAGCCCGCCCGGAATTTCGCCCAGAAAGCGTGAGGGTCGGCAATACAACTCATTGCCGTGCAGACGTCGCTGTTCGGCGTAGGTGAGGGTCAGGTTTTCGCGCGCCCGCGTGATGCCGACATAGGCCAGGCGCCGCTCCTCCTCCAGACGTCCGTCCTCCTCCACCGCGCGCTGGCTCGGGAACAGACCGTCTTCCATGCCGACCAGGAACACCTGCGGAAACTCCAGACCCTTGGCCGAATGCAGCGTCATCAGCTGCACGCAGTCATCGCCGGCCTGCCCCTGACCTTCGCCGGCTTCCAGGGCGGCGTGCGAAAGAAAGGCGGCCAACTCGGACAGGTCGGCTTCGATATCTTCGGGCGACGGCTCGAAGCGGCTGGCGACGTTGACCAGCTCATCCAGGTTTTCCACGCGTGCTTCGCCATTGCCGCGGCTGTCGCGTTCGTAATGCTCGCGCAGATGCGTGGGGGCGAGGACGTGTTCGACCTGTGGCCCTCTGTGGGGGGGGGGGGGTCTTTTGTTGCCCGTGGGGGCGGGGGGGGTGTTTGCGGGGGGGGGGGGGGGGGGCGGGATCCCACGCCTCCAAAGCTCCGCGCCATCTCGTCAATCAGCACCACAAACCCCTTCACCGCATTCTTCGCCCGACCGGCCAACGCGTTGCCTGTCAATTCGGTCAGCGCGGCTTCCCACATGGATGTGCGATCGATGCGCGCACGCTGGCGCAGGGTGTCGATCGTGCGCGCGCCGATGCCGCGCGGCGGCGTGTTGACGGCGCGCTCGAATGCGGCGTCATCGTGGCGATTGGCCGTCAGGCGCAGATATGCCAGCGCATCCTTGATCTCGGCGCGCTCGAAGAAGCGCTGGCCACCATATACACGATAGGGCAGGTCGCGCTGGATGAGCTGCTCCTCGAAGTTGCGCGATTGCGCATTGGAGCGGTACAGGATGGCGCAATCGCGTGGACTGCCGCCGTCACGGACATGTGCGTCGATGCATTCGACCACGTGACGCGCCTCGTCCTGCTCGTTGTAGGCCGCATACAGCGAGATCGCCTCGCCGTCGTCGCCATCGGTCCACAAATTCTTTCCCAGACGTCCGCCGTTGCGCGCGATGATGGCATTGGCGGCCTTCAGGATGGTAGCGGTGGAGCGGTAATTCTGTTCCAGTCGAATGGTTCTGGCGCCCGGAAAATCGCGCAGGAATTGCTGCATGTTCTCCACTTTGGCGCCACGCCACCCGTAAATGGACTGGTCGTCGTCGCCGACAGCGAAGACGGTGGCCGGCGCGGCAGTCGGGGACGCATGAGGGTCGGAACCCGGTCCTCGGGAGCCCGCGGCATTCGGTCCCGATCCCGCCAGAACCCGAATCCATGCATATTGCAGTGCATTGGTATCCTGAAATTCGTCGATCAACAGATGCCGCCAGCGTTGCTGATAGTGCGCCAGCACCTCGGGGTTTTTCAGCCACAACTCGTGCGCACGCAACAGCAGTTCGGCAAAATCGACCAGTCCGGCGCGGCGGCAGGCATCTTCGTAAGCTTGGTAGATCTGCTGACAGGTCCGGGTGACGGGATGGTCATGATGCTCGATCGCATCGGGGCGTTTGCCTTCGTCCTTCCAGCCGTTGATGGTCCATGCGGCCTTGCGATGCGGGAAACGGGCATCGTCCAGCCCCAGACCGGCGATGACGCGTTTGACCAGGCGTTGCTGGTCGTCGGCGTCGAGGATCTGGAAGGTTTCCGGCAAACCGGCTTCGCGCCAATGTTGGCGCAACAAACGGTGGGCGATGCCGTGGAACGTGCCGACGGTGAGGCCGCGTGCGCCATGTGGCATCAACGAGGCCAGGCGCGTGCGCATTTCCCCGGCGGCCTTGTTGGTGAACGTGACAGCGAGAATGCCCCATGGCGGCACCTGTTCCACTTCAGCCAGCCAGGCGATGCGCTGCGTGAGCACGCGGGTCTTGCCGGAACCGGCGCCGGCGAGAATCAGATAGTGCCCGGGTGGCGCGCTGACGGCTTCGCGCTGGGCGGCATTGAGCGAATCGAGCAGGTGTGAAACATCCATCGCACCATTGTAACGAGCCGGCGCTGCCAAACAGGCGGCGCCGGCTCATCGGTGTTGCCTGACGATCAGTTTCCGCGGCGCCCGCTGGCCACGCCGCCGATGATCAGCACGCCGCCGACCACGATGCCGGCAATACCGGCCCACTGCGGCACGGCCTTGTCGTGCGTGGCCTCGATCGATGCCGACCCCACTTTGACGACCGTATCGGTGCTCTTGTACGTTCCGTTGCCGGCGACAACCCAGATACCTGCGATCAGCAGGATGACGCCGACGACGATGGCTGCAATTCGCATGGTGCTTCCTTCCTGATTAGGCGCATCGAAGCCTAGCAAGCTTTGCATGAATGCTGCCCGCTTCAGACGTGTGCCGGTCAACTGGCAGTCATGTTGAATGACGGCTTCGGGCCGGGCGCGCGGCAGACAGAAAATTGCCCCGAGGGCCAGGGGGGAGCCCTCGGGGCAGGGACCGGACCTAGGGGAGAGATCCGTATCCGTCATCACTCAGGGAGGTGAGTGAGCCGGACGCCGTTGCGTGCGTCCGATTAATTAGATGCGGTTGGCGCGTGAAAGTTGCAAGGTACGACGAGAAAGAGTTCATGACGCATTCATTCGCTTATGAATCAATGACTTGGATCGGCCGACAACGCGTGCGCAATCCACGGCGCGAAAGCCGGGGGGTGACCGATCCCGCTTTCACGCCGGCCCGGAGCCGCGCTCTCCCGGCCCCGAGCCCCGACCATCAATGCGCCTCGTCCCAATTGGCACCCGAGCCGACCTCGACGATCAACGGCACATCGAGTTCCGCCGCACCCTGCATGCGCTCGATCACGCCCTTGCGGACGGTGGCCACGGCATCGGCACGCACTTCGAACACCAGTTCGTCATGTACCTGCATCAGCATGTGGGCGTCGTCGCGCGTTCTGAGCCAGGCATCGACGCCGAGCATCGCGCGTTTGATGATGTCGGCGGCGGTACCCTGCAGCGGTGCATTGATGGCCGCGCGCTCGGCGCCGGCACGGCGGCCTTGCTGGCGTGCGTTCAAATCGGGCAGATACAGGCGACGACCGAACAGGGTCTCCACGTAGCCGTTTTCGCGGGCTTTTTCCCGGGTGCTGTCCATGAATTCGCGTACGCCGGGGTAGCGCGAAAAATAGCGCTCGATGTAGTCGGCCGCCTCGCCGCGGTCGATGCCGAGATTGCGCGCCAGACCGAATGCACTCATGCCGTACATCAGCCCGAAGTTGATGGCCTTGGCGGCGCGGCGTTGATTGGCACTGACATCGGCGGGTTTTTCGCCGAACACTTCGGCGGCGGTGGCGCGGTGGATGTCGGCGCCGTCGCGGAAGGCCTTGCGCAGGCCCGCGTCGCCCGACAAGTGCGCCATGATGCGCAGTTCGATTTGTGAATAGTCGGCGGCCAGTACCTGCGAACCCTCCGGTGCGATGAACGCCTGACGAATACGTCGACCCTCGACGGTGCGCACCGGAATATTCTGCAGGTTGGGGTCCGACGATGAAATCCGACCGGTGGCCACCGCGCCCGGGTGGTAGCTGGTGTGCACGCGGCCGGTGTCCGGGTTGACGATGTCAGCCAGCTTTTCGGTATAGGTGGAGCGCAGCTTGGCCAGGCCGCGATAGTCGAGAATCAGGCGCGGCAGGGCGTGCTCGTCGGCGATGGCGCGCAAGGCTTCCTCGTTGGTCGATGGTGCGCCCTTGGGTGTTTTCACCTTGATCGGCAGGCCCAGTTCGTCGAACAGGATTGCTTGCAGTTGCTTGGGCGAATCGAGGTTGAATTCATGCCCGGCGACCTCGTGCGCCTCGGCCTTGATCTCGTGCATGCGCTTGCCCAGTTCTCCGCTTTGCTTGCGCAGGGCGGCGACGTCCACCAGCACGCCGCGTTGTTCCATGCGCGCCAGCACGGGAACGAGCGGCATTTCGATTTCCTCGTAGACATTCAGCCGTCCATTCGTTTTTTTCAGCTCCGGCCACAAGGCGAGATGCAGTTGCAGCGTGATATCCGCATCTTCGGCGGCGTAACGGCAGGCGGTGTCCAGATCCACTTGCGCAAACGGGATCTGCCTGGCGCCCTTGCCCGCGACATCGGTGTACTTCACGGTGTCGTGATCAAGGTGGCGTTTGGCCAGCGTATCCATGTCGTGGCGGGAGCCGGTGGCGTCGAGCACGTAGGATTCGAGCATGGTGTCGTGGCGCATGCCATCGACACGGATGCCTTCGCGTGACAGCACGTTGATGTCGTATTTGGCGTTCTGCGCCAGCTTCGGCCGATCGACGCTCTCCAGGAAGGGTTTCAATGCCGAAAGCACCGTCTCGCGCGGAAGTTGCGCCGGTGCACCGGCGTAGTCGTGACCGACCGGAATGTAGCAGGCCTTGCCCGGCTCGACGGCCAGCGACACCCCGACCAGGTGCGCGCGCATGCTGTCGAGCGAGGTGGTCTCGGTGTCGAAGGAGATGAGGTCGGCGGTGTCGAGACGCTCGCACCATTGATCCAGCTGCTCGCTGGTTGTGACCAGTTCGTAATCGGCACCCGGGGCGGCATTGTCCTGGTGATCACCGTTTTTGGCGGATGCCTGTGCGGCAGACGAGCCCTGCGTGGCACCGGTTTTTCCGGGGTCCGATTCCGCATCCAGCGCTTCCAGCGCCGCCTTGAACCCGTACTTCCCGTACAGCTCCCGCAACGTGACCACATCCGGCTGGTCAAAGACGAGATCCGCCGGCGCGGCGTCCAGCGCGACGTCGGTCTTGATGGTGACCAGCTCCCGCGACAGCGGCAGTCGTTCCAGAGCGGCGCGCAGATTTTCACCGATCTTGCCCTTGATGGTGTCGGCGTTTTCCATGATGGCGTCGAGCGATCCGTATTGGTCAAGCCACTTGGCGGCGGTCTTGGGACCGCACTTGTCGACACCGGGTACGTTGTCCACCTTGTCGCCAACCAGGGCCAGATAGTCGATGATCCGTTCGGGCGCGACGCCGAATTTGGCATGCACGCCATCGGTGTCGGTGCGGGTGCGGGTCATGGTGTTGACCAGCGTGATGCGCGGCCCGACCAGTTGCGCGAAATCCTTGTCGCCGGTTGAAATGGTGACATCCATGCCGGCGGCTTCGCCCTGGCGCGCCAGGGTGCCGATGACGTCGTCGGCTTCCACACCGGGCACGCACAGAATCGGAAAGCCCAGCGCCTCGACCATGGCCAGCATCGGCTCGATCTGCGTGCGCAGGTCGTCCGGCATCGGTGGACGGTTGGCCTTGTACTGGTCATACATTTCGTGGCGAAACGTCGGCCCCGGCGCATCGCAGACAAACGCCACGTGTGCGGGCGCGGCGTCGCGAATGGCGCGCAACATGTTGACGACGCCGAACAGTGCGCCGGTGGGTTCGCCATCGGCATTGGTCAGCGGCGGCAGTGCGTGGTAAGCGCGAAACAGGTAGGACGAGCCGTCGATCAGAGTCAGGTCGGACATGGACAATCAAACATGATGCGTGGATGACCAAGGATAGCCCCTCGGCCGTCATTGGCGTGGAGGACTGTTATCCTGAGGAATATCGTCGTTGCGCGCGATGCGTGGAGTTCGCCATGAAAAAGTCCTTGTTGTTCCTGTCGGGCGCTGCCGTCCTGGCCATGGCGGCGGGAGCACATGCCCAGACCACGCCGGCAACGTCATTGAGCGTATTGCCGCCGCCGGGCATCGACGATCCGGGCGCCGCGCCCGTTGCACCTGCCACGTCCGTCACGCCGGCATCGAACGCCTCGTCCGCCATGCCGGCGTCGGCGAGCACGGCCATCCCCATCCCGCCGTTGCCGGGCATGCACGAGGCAGCCCCGAAAGATGCGCGCGGCGAGGCGCCGCCGACCGTCAAGGTGACAAAGCATGACGGCAAGATCATCGAGGAGTATTACCAGGGCGGACAGTTGTACTTGATCCGCGTACATCCCAAGCACGGCGTGCCTTACAGCTATTACGTCGACAAGGGCCACAACCTGCGACGTTCGCCGGGTGCGCCGCCGGTCAATCCGGTGCTTTACAAAATCCTGGAATGGGGCGGGTCGTCCGACGCGTCCGAATAGCGGGCATGCGGCGCGCATGCGGTCGCCGCCATGTCAATGCCGGAAATGGCGCATGCCGGTAAACACCATGGCCATGCCGTGTTCGTCGGCGGCGGCGATCACCTCCTTGTCGCGGATCGAGCCGCCCGGCTGGATCACGGTTTCGACGCCGGCCTCGGCGGCGGCGTCAATGCCGTCGCGGAACGGAAAAAACGCGTCGGAAGCCATCGCGCTGCCGACCACGTCCAGCCCGGCTTCGCCCGCTTTCATCGCGGCGATGCGGGCGCTGATGACACGACTCATCTGGCCGGCGCCGATGCCCATGGTCTGACCGCCCTTGGCGTACACGATGGCATTGGATTTGACGAACATGGCCACGTGCCACGCGAACAGCAGATCGCGCAGTTCATCGGCCGTGGGTACGCGCCGGCTGACGACCTTCAGATCATCCACCAGCAAGGTGTCGCGATCGGTGTCCTGTACCAGCAGGCCGCCTTCGATGCGTTTGTAATTGCGCGCGGCCGGTGCCTGTTGCGGCCATTCACCGGTGGCGAGCAGACGTACGTTGGGCTTTTTGGCAAACGCTTCGCGCGCGGCGTCGTCCACTTGGGGAGCGATCACCACTTCGACGAACTGGCGTGCGAGGATGGTGTCGGCCGTGGCGGCATCCAGCGGTTGATTGAAGGCGATGATGCCGCCGAATGCCGAGGTCGAGTCGCAGGCAAAGGCGCGCTCGTAGGCATCGATGAGGTTGTCTCCCAGGGCGACACCGCACGGGTTGGCGTGCTTGACGATGACGCAGGCCGGCACCTTGTGGAACGCTTTCACGCATTCCAGCGCCGCGTCGGCATCGGCCAGGTTGTTGTAGCTGAGAGGCTTGCCGGCCAGCACTCTGGCGGTGGCCACGATGCCCTTGGCGGGGGCTTCGGCTTCCACGTACAGGGCGCCGCCCTGGTGCGGGTTTTCACCGTAACGCAGCGTGGCGGAACGATTCAGGCTCAGGTGCAGGGTGGGTGCGAAAGGCGTCGGTTCGGGTTCGCCGATGTGCGCTCCCAACCAGTCGGCGATCATGCCGTCGTAACGGGCGGTGTGTGCGTACGCGCGCGCGGCCAGGCGTTGGCGCATCGCCAGCGTGGTGCCGCCTTGCTCGCGCAGCGTGTCGACGAGGCCGGCATAATCGGACGGGTCGGTGACCACCAGCACCCGGTCGTGGTTCTTGGCTGCCGCGCGCAGCATCGCAGGTCCGCCGATGTCGATGTTTTCGATGGCGTCTTCCATGCTCACCTCCGGACGCGCCACCGTACGCGCGAACGGATACAGGTTGACCACCAGGAGGTCGATCGGCGCGATATCGTGCTCGCGCATCACCGCCTCGTCCGTGTGACGCCGCCCCAACAGGCCGCCATGGATGCTCGGGTGCAGCGTCTTGACGCGACCGTCCATGATTTCCGGAAAGCCCGTGACGTCGCTGACTTCACGCACCGGGATATGCGCCTCGCGCAGGGCGCGGGCACTGCCGCCGGTGGAGATCAGCTCCACGCCAAGGGCATCGAGCGCGCGGGCAAGGTCGACCATTCCGGCCTTGTCCGAAACACTGACGAGTGCGCGACGTACGGGGATCAAAGAGGCGTCGAACATGAGGCGGCCCTGGCATGAAAGCCGCTCATTATACCGGCACGCGGAGCCCGCGATGGCGGTGCGCGCCGGCGGCCGGCGCTCGTGGTCAGATCAGTCCGTGCACGGTCAGTTTTTTGCGCAACGTGGCGCGGTTGATGCCGAGCGTGGCAGCCGCGCGGCTCTGGTTGCCGTCATGCCAGGCCAGCACTTCGCGCAACATCGGGCCTTCGACTTCACGCATGACCAGCGTGTACAGACCGTCGTCGCAAGGGGTGTCGCCCAGGTCCGTCAGGTACCGGCGTACGGTCTGACTGACGCATTCGCTCAATGCGCTTCGCAGCGGTTCCGTGCGGGCACTTTTTTGTTGCGGCATGGTGACGGCGTTCACTCCGGTGCATCCCTTGATCGAGCATCGGGTCGAACCCGACAAAACGGTATTGGCGACCGCAGCGGTGCGTGCGGACAAGCGGTGTCAGTCTACCCGGGTCGGGGCGTCTTTTTAAGGGCGACGGGCAAAATTACGTGTGCGGATCATTCAAAGCCGAACTGGAATGCCACCGCATCGCGGCCCGGATCCTTGACCTCGAACATCAGCGCGGTGGTGGCGCCCGGCGCGAGGCCGGCGGCGCGTATTTCGGGGTTGGCGATGTATTTGCTCGGTCGGAAGCGGCGCATGGCAATGCGGTTTTCGTCCAGGTCCGACAAGGCGATCGAGACGATCGGATAGGGCTGGGTGAACGGTGCGTTGTTGCGGACAGTGGCACTGATCAACAGGGCGCCGGGCACATCGGGGTGCGGGCGCACGTCGCGCGACAGCAGTTGCAGGCGCGCCAGATCCTGCACCGGCGGCAGCTTGCAACCGAACAGGCTGCATGCGCGCGCCAGCCAGGGTCGGGTGGACGGATCGGCGGTCAGCGGCTTGCGCTCGGCCCAGGCCAGTTGTGCGCCCAGACACAGGGTCAGCAGCAGACAGGCGGCTACCCAACGCCAGGTGTGACGCGGTGCATGGTGTCGACGTCGACGACGGGCAAACGAGGGCAGCGGGCGTGCCTCGTCGTCGTCCGGTGCGTCGTCGAGGGTTTGCTCCGGGGGGTCCGCGGTGATCGCCGTGTCGCCGCGGACGTCGTTGTCGGCATCGCCGGGCGGCGGTGATTCGCCATCAGCTTCGGATGGCGAAAGCGCACCAACCGTCACCGGCATCATCAGGATCGGCGGGGCCGGACTGGTCGGGTGCACCAGAAGACTGTCGAACGGCGCTTCAGGCAATGCATCGGCGAGGGTCGGCAAGGCATTGAAGGTGGCGCCGCACTCGCCACAGCCGACCGTACCGTGCGCCTGCGCCAGGGTGGCGGCGTCCAGCTCGTAGATGGTCAGGCATTCGGGGCATTGCGCGAACATGCGAGCCATTGTAGCCGGCGCGGGTTTCAGGTTTTGCGACGTCCGTCGATGCGCACCCAGTCGTCGCGGCGAGTGACGTTCAACCGGTCGAACCAGCGCGCGTAGATTTCCAGCAGTTCGGTGTGCTGGCCATCGAGGATGCCCGACAGGGCGAACGGTGCGCCGGGTCGGCACAAGGCGGCAAAACGCGGCGCAAGTTCCGCCAGGGGACCGGCCAGAATGTTGGCCACGAACACGTCGGTCGGCGTGTCGGGCGCATCATCCGGAAGGTACAAATCCAGCCGTTCGCCCACGCCGTTGCGCGAGGCATTGTCCCGTGAAGCGGTGACGGCTTGCGGATCGTTGTCGATGCCGGTGGCGTGCGCCGCACCCAGTTTCAGTGCGGCCACCGCCAATACGCCGGACCCGCAGCCGTAATCGAGGACGTGGCGGCCGGCAGGATCCAGAGTGTCCAGCCATTCCAGACACAGCGCGGTGGTGGGGTGCGTGCCGGTACCGAATGCCAGGCCGGGGTCGAGTCGCACGACCGCCATGTTGCTGTCGGCCGGCGGATCGATGTTCCATGGATATACCCACAACCGACGACCGAACTGCATGGGCTGGAAGCGATCCATCCAGACGCGTTCCCAATCCTGGTCGGCGATGCGCCTGAAGTCGATGTCGGCCGGTTTGATCACCGCCACGGCGTCGTGCAGCGCGTGCGTAAGGTACTGGCGGTCGGCATCCGCATCGAACAGGGCTTGCAGCGCCATGCGCGACCACAGCGGCATTTCGCCCACGCCGGGCTCGAAAATGGCGCGCTCGTCCGGCGTGTCGACATCGGCATCGGCCAGCGTGATCGACAGCGCACCGAGTTCTTCCAGCGCCGCCTCGACGGCATTCTGGTGTGTGCTGTCGATGGTCAGGGAAAGTTCCAGCCAGGGCATAACGTAGGGGGCAATCAGTGAACGTACAGTCTACAGGCGACTGGCTGAAGGGACTCCCGCGAGTCCCGAGCCCTCACTGCTGTCCCTTCACCCGATCCTGTCGCTCGGCAATGCGCTTTTCCAGATAATGGATGTTCTGCTGACCGGCGCGGAAGCCCAAGTCTTCCATGATGCGCTGCTGCAGCGGAATATTGGTCTTGATGCCTTCGATCACGGTTTCCGAAAGAGCGATCTGCATGCGCGCCAGGGCCGTGTCGCGGTCGCGGCCGTGCGCGATCAGCTTGCCGACCATCGAATCGTAGGTCGGCGGAATGCGGTAGCCGTCGTACAGGTGCGTGTCGACACGAATGCCGGGACCGCCGGCCGGCTCGAAGCGTTTGACAGTGCCGGGGCACGGCAGGAATTTTTCCGGATCTTCGGCATTGATGCGGCATTCGATGGCGTGGCCGGTGATGGTCACGTCTTCCTGCTTGATCGAGAGCTTCTCGCCACCGGCAATCAGGAGTTGTTCGCGCACCAGGTCCACGCCGGTGATCAGCTCGGTGATCGGGTGCTCGACCT
>CAZSOU010000019.1:21491-35583 GCA_964608595.1 uncultured Rhodanobacteraceae bacterium | reverse complement strand
ATGTCGTGGAGATGTTCACGCGCCTGCGCGAGTTCAATCCGCATCCGACCACCGAACTCGAGTACGAAACGCCGTTCCAGTTGCTGATCGCGGTGATTCTTTCGGCACAGGCCACGGATGTCGGCGTCAACAAGGCGACACGCAAACTGTTCCCGGCCGCCGGTACGCCCGAAGCCGTGCTGGCGCTCGGCGAAGACGGCCTGAAGGGTTACATCAACACTATCGGCCTCTACAACGGCAAGGCGAAGAACGTGATCGCCACCTGCCGCATCCTGATCGACCAGTACGACGGCGACGTTCCGGCCGACCGCAAGGCGCTGGAAGCACTGCCCGGTGTCGGCCGCAAGACCGCCAACGTCGTCCTCAACACCGCTTTCGGCGAACCGACCATCGCCGTGGACACGCACATTTTCCGCGTCGCCAATCGCACCGGCCTGGCCCCCGGCAAGACCGTGCGCGCGGTCGAGGACAAGCTCGTCAAGGTGGTGCCGGATGCGTTCAAGAAGGACGCCCATCACTGGTTGATCCTGCACGGCCGTTACGTGTGCACGGCGCGCAAGCCGCACTGCCCGGACTGCATCATCGCCGATTTGTGTCGCTACAAGCACAAAACCCTGCCCGCCGACTGATGCGGCACGCACCGGCGGTGCGCGGAGCCGACGATCGGCGCATCGACGTGCGGGGTCGGGGCGCGTGTCCTGTATCCTCTTGCGCATGATCGACACTGTCACCCCTGTCAACATGGCCGACCGTTTCCGCGGTTTTCTGCCCGTCGTGGTAGACGTGGAAACCGGCGGCTTCGACCCGCAACGCCACGCGCTGCTGGAGATTGCCGCCTGCCCCATCCGCATGGATACCGAAGGTTGGGTGCATCCCGACCCGGTCGTGTCGACCCAGGTGGAAGCCTTCGACGGCGCACAGATCGATCCGCGTTCGCTGGAAGTGACCGGCATCGACCCCGACAGCCCGTTGCGCGAAGCGATGCCCGAGCGCGCCGCGCTCAACCACGTGTTCGCTCCGGTGCGCAAGGCGATCAAGGCCGCCGGTTGCCAGCGTGCGGTGCTGGTCGGCCACAATGCCGCGTTTGATCTTTCGTTTCTCAATGCCGCCGTCAAACGCACCGGACACAAGCGCGACCCGTTTCACCCCTTCAGTTGTTTCGACACGGCCACCCTGGGTGGCCTGGCGTTCGGGCAAACCGTACTCAGCAAGGCCGTCCGCGCAGCGGGGCTGGATTTCGACAGCCACGAGGCGCACTCGGCGGTGTACGACACCGAGCGCACGGCGCGACTGTTCTGCATCATCGTCAACCGCTGGAAGTCGTTGTCGGACAGCGCGCGCGTCCAGCACGGGCTGTCGGTCGATCACGACGGGCCGGCTTGAGGGCGATGCGTCGCCTGACTGCTCCCATTGCGAATCCGCCGTCATCGCCCTGTAACATGCAGACGATGCAATAGGGCCATCCGATGCAACAGGGGTCACCCGCCAGGACGCTGTCATGCAAAAACGTATCCTGATCGTCGAAGACGAGGCCTCCATCCGGGAAATGGTGGCCTTTGCGCTGCGCAAGGCCGGCATGGAGCCCGTCCACGCCGAAGACGCCCGGGCCGCACAATTGGCCATTGCCGACGCCGTGCCCGATTTGATTCTGCTGGACTGGATGCTGCCGGGCATGAGCGGTCTGGAATTGGCGCGGCGCCTGACGCGCGAAGACATGACGCACGAGGTCCCCATCATCATGCTGACCGCGCGCGGCGAAGAAATGGACCGCGTCAACGGCTTGGAGGCCGGCGTGGACGACTACGTCGTCAAACCGTTTTCCACGCGCGAGCTGGTGGCGCGCATCAAGGCGGTGTTGCGCCGCAGCCAGGGCGACGACGGCAGTGGCCAACTGGAAGCCGGTGGACTCAAGCTGGACAGTGCCGCGCATCGGGTTTTCGCCGGCGACGAGGCGATCAGCGTCGGCCCGACCGAATACCGCCTGCTGCATTTTTTCATGACCCACCCCGAGCGCGTGTATTCGCGATCGCATCTGCTGGATCAAGTCTGGGGCGGCAGCGTGTACGTGGAGGAGCGCACGGTGGACGTGCATGTCCGACGTCTGCGCAAGGCACTGGAGCCGTGGCAGCTGGATGCACTGATCCAGACCGTGCGCGGCGCCGGGTATCGCTTCTCGACCCGGTCATGACGCACCTGCCCGACCGAACACGCGAGCAACGCCTGCTGGCGCAGATACGCCATCTGCGCCGCGCCGTGGATGCGCTGCCCGATGCCGTGGTCCTGCTGGATCGCCACGGCGCGGTGCGCTGGGCCAATCCGGTTGCCGAAACCCTGCTCGGCATCCACCGCAAACGCGACCACGGCAAGCCCATGGCCGACCTGCTGCACGACAGCGTGCTGGGGCAATGGCTGCTCTCGGACGACACCGAGCCCCCGGCCGACATCCCCGCCCCCACGGATCCCGAGCGCCACATCAGCATCACCCTGATGCCCTTCGGCGACGACGAGCACGTGTTGCTGGCGCGCGACATCAGCCACATCAGCCGCCTGGAAAAAATGCGTCGCGACTTTGTCGCCAACGTCTCGCACGAATTGCGCACGCCGCTGACGGTGATCCACGGGTACCTGGAACTGTTCGATCCCGAGGACATGCCCGACCTGGCCCCGGCACTCGCCGAAATGCGCGTGCAGTCGCACCGCATGGGTCAGATTGTCGAAGACCTGCTGACCCTGTCGCGACTGGAAACCCAGCAGCATCTGAGCGACGAACACGTGGCCATGGATGCCATGCTGGCATCGCTGGCCAAGGAGGCTGAAGCATTGAGCCAGGGCCGGCATCACATCAGCGTGCACAACGACGCCGACGCGGATTTGCACGGCTCGCCGCGCGACCTGCACAGCGCGTTTTCCAATCTGGTCAGCAATGCCGTGCGCTATACACCCGAAAACGGTCGCATCCGCATTTGCTGGCAACGCACGCCCGACGGCGCGGCCTACGCCGTGCACGACACCGGCTACGGCATCCCGGCCGAACATCTGGAGCGCCTGAGCGAACGCTTTTATCGCGTCTCGTCCAGCCGCTCGCGCGACAAGGGCGGCACCGGTCTGGGATTGTCCATCGTCAAACACGTGCTCAACCTGCACGATGCGCGGCTGAGCATCGAAAGCACAGCGGGCGAGGGATCGGTCTTCACCTGCCTGTTCGACCAGTCCCGATTGCTGCCAACCAGCGACAGCTCTCCGTAGGAAGCCTCGAAAAACCGTTGCACCCTGGAACTACCCTTGTGGGAGGGGCCGATGGCCCCGACGGATCATGCGGTACATCCTGTCGGGGCCACCGGCCCCTCCCACAGGAAACTCCGATGATCCGCGGTTTTTCGAGGCTCCCCGCGGGCGGTATCAGCAGGATCCCGCGCTGCTGCAGGCGGCGCTGGTGGCCGCGACGCTGGCGGCGAGCACGGCCATCATCACGGCGGCCTCCTCGGCTTCGATGACCTTGGCCACGGCGCTGGACGATTTGTCGGTCTGCGTCTTTTTCAAGACCTTGATGCGCTTTCGGGCCGCCCGGCGCTCGTGCATCGGATACAGCGCGTCGATGACGTGGCACGCGTCGGCCAACTGCAACAAATGCCACAGGTGCGGTTCGGGATCGGCGTCGTGGAACAACACGGCATCCATTTGCCGGCGAATGTCGCGTTCGGCACGGCTGTTGCGTTCGGGAAACACATCGTGGTGAAACAGCAGAAGCACCCTGGCTTCGCGTTTTTCCAGCACCCCCCTGGCAATCAGTGATTCGAGCAGTCGCGAACGCAGGCCACCGACAGCACGCGGCAGACTGTGCACCCACGATGAAACGCTTTTGCCGGGCTTGGCCGCAATGGCGTTGACGGCATCGTTGAACAGGCGGTTGTCGGTCGCCGACGCGTCGACCACGGACAGCTTGTCGCCCCAGAAACCCTTCTCCAGACGCAACCGCCCCCGTGCCGCAAGATCGGTGATCATCGCGCCGGCAAGCCCCATCTCGAGCGTCGATTGCACATCCATCGGCACCGTGCCCTTGACGTCATCCAACGCCAGCAACAACAAATCTTCAGCAAGCAGTTCCACAAACCCCTCCCGGCAACAGCACATCTCATGCACGATCGCCACGGCCTCCGCGAAGGCCCGGAAATCACACGTCAGTTTACCCGCAAAAACTCGCGCAGAAACGGAATCGTGACGCGCCTGTGCGCGGCCAGCGACGCCACGTCGATGCGTTCGAGCAGATCATGCAGCGCGCCGAGATCGCGCGCGTGATGGGTGAACAGCCAATCGAGCACGGCATCGTCCAGACGAATGCCGCGCGCCTCGGCATGCGCGCGCAACACGTCGCGTCGCTCGGCTTCATCCAGCGGCTTCAGGGTCGCCAACGTGCACGCGCCCAGACGCGAGCGCAGATCCGGCAGGCCCAACGCCAACTGTGACGGTGTATCGCGCGAGGCGAAAATCAACGTGAGGGCCTCGGCGCGCGCGCGGTTGTACAGGTCGAACAGCGCGTGTTCGGCCGCGGCGTTGCCGGCAATGGCCGATACGTTGTCCAGCGCCAGCACGTCGGCGCCGACACTGCCGCGAATCGCGGCCTCCGCCCCGTCTTGCAGTTTGGCCAGCGGCAGGTATTGCGCGCGCCGGCCCTGCGCCGTTGCGGCGTGACAAGCAGCAACCAGCAAATGCGTTTTGCCGCTGCCCGGCCCGCCGGCCACGAACGGCCAGGCGGCATCGGCCGTTTCCGCGGCATGACGGACGCTGGCGAGCGCGGCGGCATTCGCGCCGGGATAAAAGTATTCGAAGCGCTGGCGGCGCGGCCAACGCAGTGCGAGCGGAAGCTGGTCGGTCACGTCAGCGCTTGTCCTTGCCTGTGGAGCCGGGCGCCATCACCACCCCTCCCGTATGTTCATCATCCGGCACGACCACATCCGTGCCATACAGATCGCTGTGCCGATAACGGCCGTATCCGTAACGCACCAGCACCATGATGACGGCCGCCGCCGGCAACGCCAGCAAAATACCGAAGAAACCGAACAGGTAGCCGCCGGCCATGACGGCGAAAATCACCGCCACCGGATGCAGGCCGATCTTGCCGCCCACCAGCCGGGGTACCAGCACGTAGCCTTCCATGATCTGGCCGACGGCGAACACGATGGCAAGCAGGCCCAGATGCAGCCAGTCGCCGTACTGCACCATCACCGCGATCAAGGCCGCCACCAGGCCGATGATGAAGCCGAGATACGGCACGAAACTGAGCAACCCGGCAACCATGCCGATCAGCGGTCCCACGGACAATCCGATCAAGGCCAGCCCGGCACCGTAGATGACGCCCAAAGCCACCATCACCAACAGCTGACCGCGCACGAACGCGCCCAGGACCTGATCGGATTCGCGTGCCAGACGCACGATGGTGGGGCGTTGACGCCGCGGCAACAAGGCATCCAGACGCGCCACCATCACATCCCAGTCGCGCAGCAAATAGAACGTGACGACCGGAATCAACACCAGATTGGTCAACCACAACGCGATGCCGAGGCCGGATTTGGACACCTTGGCAATGGCGATGGCCGCGATGCTGCTGACCGACCCGATATGCGCCTGCAAGGCTTTCACGACGCTGTCCACATCGAAGCTGCCCGGCTCCAGATGCAGGTGCACCTGAATCCAGGGCACCGCCACGTTCCGGGCCCATTCCACATAATGCGGCAGGCTGCGAATGAGGCGCACCACCTGACGCTCGATCAACGGCACCAGCAGCAACACGATGCCGACCACGATCACCACCATCAATGCGAACACGATGCTGACGGCCAGCGTGCGACCGAGCTTCCAGCGTTCCAGCCGGTCCGCCAGCGGATCGCCCATGTAGGCCAGCAGTGCGCCGAGCAGGAACGGCGTCAGCACCGGCGACAACAGCCAGACCAGACAACCCACGACAACGATGATCGCCAGCCACTGCCAGCGGCGCGACACTTCAGGATTCATGCGAGTACCGTTTGTCTTTGAGTTGCCGGCGCGCCATCCAGCCCCAGCGCACGATGTAATCGAGACCACTGGCCGCGGTCAGCCCGGCCACCAGCCACATCCATGGCGCCGTGGACATGTGCAGCCAGCCGGCGGCATTGAACAGGACCGCCAGGATGTACAGAATCTGCACGGCGGTGCAGGTCTTGGAAATCCAGCTCGGGCGCGCGCGAAACCGGCCGATCACGCAATGCCAGGCCAGCGCCCCCGCCGCGATGATGACGTCGCGCCCCAGTACCAGCGCCGTCAGTGCCGGCGGCGTCTTGCCAATACTGGCCAGCATCACGAAGCAACCGACCAGCAACAGCTTGTCGGCCAGCGGATCGAGAATGCTGCCGAGACGGCTGCGCCAGCCGAAATGCCGTGCCAGCCAGCCATCGATGCCATCGGACACGCCCGCCACCACGGCCAGACCGATGGCCAGCCGAAACGCGCGCATGTCGATGGCCACGACCACCGGCGCCACCAGCCCGATGCGCATGATCGACACGGCATTGGGCAGATGCCGCCACGGTGAGGCGGCGCGGGGACGCGGCGCGGGCGCGGTTTGCGCCATGGCGACTCACTTCACCCAACGCAGGCTTGCCGTGGCGCCGGCATGCGTTTGATCGGACGCGACCAGCCGGCCGTCGTCCTGAAGCGCGACAAGGGTTTGCTGCAACGGCATCGAGGTATGCACATCCAGCAACATGCCGTCGCCCTCGCTGGCCTGCACCGTCACGTCGTCGACGCCGGGAGCGGAGCGCAACGCGGCCAGCGCATCGGCGAAATCGAGCGCGGAATGCAGGTTCGAAACCCAGACGGCGCCCTCGTCGTTGACGGGAATGCCGGCGATGGCGCTCGCGCTGTCATCCGCCGTCGCCGCACCCGCCGGTTCGTCCGCCACCGTGTCGCCCGCCTCGCCGGCCAGATGCCGGATCGACGATGGCGCGAATTTCACGAACAGCACGAACGGCTCGGCCGAGCCGGCCGGCGCGCGCTGATAGTGGTATTGCATGACGTAGGTGGATGCATCATCCGCACCGGCGGCACTCGAGGAATGCCCCGTCACACGCGTCAGCACTTGATCCAACGCCTGGGCGAACGCCTGGTTGCGTTGTGCGCTGGACGTATCGGCAACCGGCACCGTGGCCGAATACATGCTCTCTTGCGCCTGCCCCGGCATCGCCCATGCAAACACCAGCAGACAAAGCAGCAGAAAGCCCGGCATGGTGCGCCGACGTATCGCCATGTCCATCATCTACACCTCACTCTGCGCGACATTACGTGCCGTCCCGATGCAAAGTCTGCCCAATCTTCACGCAAACGTCTATCATGGGCGTTTATCCACGCCGGATTGACGCATGTCCTCGCCCGACAACGACGCCCTCACCTACCGCGCCGCTGGTGTCGATATCGACGCCGGCAATTCGCTGGTCGAACGCATCAAACCCAGTGTCAAACGCACGTTTCGCCCCGAAGTGATGGGCGGACTGGGCGGTTTCGGCGCCTTGTTCGACGTGTCCGGCAAGTACCGCGAGCCGGTGTTGGTCTCGGGCACCGACGGCGTCGGCACCAAATTGAAGCTGGCGCAGCAGCTGGGCCGCCACGACACGATCGGCATCGACCTGGTCGGCATGTGCGTCAACGACGTGTTGGTGCAGGGTGCGGAACCCTTGTTTTTTCTGGATTATTTCGCCACCGGCAAACTCGACGTGAACACCGCCGCCAGCGTGGTCGAAGGCATCGCGCGCGGCTGCGAACAGGCCGGCTGCGCGCTCATCGGCGGCGAGACGGCGGAAATGCCGGACATGTACCCGCCGGGCGAATACGACCTGGCCGGTTTCACCGTCGGCGCGGTGGAAAAATCGCGCCTGCTCGACGGCAGCCGGATCAAGGCCGGCGACGCCATCGTCGGCGTCGCGTCCAGCGGCCCGCATTCCAACGGCTATTCGCTGATCCGCCGCATCCTCGAGCGCGCCGGCAGTCCGTTCGACCTGAAACTCGGCGACGTGACGCTGGCCGACGCGCTGATGGCGCCGACGACCCTGTATGTCAAACCCGTCCTTGAACTGCTCGATGCAACCCGGGACCCGCAAAACATCCACGGCATGGCCCACATCACCGGCGGGGGGCTGACCGAAAACATCATCCGCGTCATTCCCGAAAGTCTCGGCATTCACCTCGACAGCCGCTTGTGGACAATGCCCGCCGTGTTCGACTGGCTGCAGCGCGAAGGCCGTGTCGCGCGCGGAGAAATGTGGCGCACCTTCAATTGCGGCGTGGGTTTCGTGGTGATTCTTCCCGCCGAGCAGGCCGACGCCGCGATCGCGCATCTGGCCGACCATGCGCTGCCGGCGTGGCGCATCGGCGAAGTCACGTCCGCCGGCAACGATGCCCGCGTCGACATCATCTGAAACAGGACGTTTGCGAATGACCCCGGCACTTCCCGTTGCCGCGCTGGTTTCCGGTCGCGGCAGCAATCTCGAAGCCCTGATTCGCGCCCGCGATGCCGGTCGACTGCCGGTCGAGTTCACCCTGGTCGCCAGCGACAAGCCCGAGGCACCCGCCCTGCGCATGGCTGAAAGCCACGGCATCGCCACCCTCGCGCTGGACCCGAAAAGCCACCCCAACCGGCGCTCGTATGACCTGGAGTTGTTCGAGCGCATCGCCGCCAGCGGCGCCGAATGGGTGGTACTGGCCGGTTTCATGCGCATCATCGATGCCGACGCGCTCGCACCGTGGCACGGCCGCATGATCAACATCCACCCGTCGCTGCTGCCGAAATACCGCGGCCTGCACACCCACCGCAAGGCGCTCGCCGCCGGTGACAAGCAGCATGGCGCCAGCGTGCATTTCGTCACCGCCGAACTGGATGGCGGCCCGGTGATCGCCCAGGCCGTGATCGACATCCGGCCCGACGACACCGAAGACCGTCTCGCCGCACGCTTGCTGGTGCAGGAACATCGTCTCCTGCCCGCCACGCTGGCGCTCATTGCCACCGGACGCCTGCGCCTGGACGCATCCGGCATCACCCTCGACGACAAACCGTTGCGCGCACCGCTGCGTTTGGTTGACAACGCGCTGGTACCTGCGTGAAGCGCGATTCAGGCTTGATCGGAGACACTGTACGGATGATTTTCCGCACCGCCCCCGCTCGCGTCGCCCTGCTCGGCTTGCTGCCCTTTGCCGCCATGGCCGCCGGCACGCCGAAGGCCGCGCCGCTGAAACCCTTCACGGCCACCTACAAGGTCTTGCGCAAAGGCTCACCGCTGGGCACCAGCACGCTGCGCCTGAAGCACAATGCCGATGGTTCGTGGACATACGTTTCCAGGCTCGAGGCCGACTCCGGCCTGGCTGCCCTGCTGGGCGGCAGCCTGCACGAAACCTCGCGCTTTCGCTGGCATGACGGGCGGATTGAATCACTCAGCTACGACTACCGGCTGCATACCGCGATCAAGGAGCGTCGACGCCAGGTCGACGTGGACTGGAATGCCGACAAGGTGACCGTGCATTCGAGCAAGGACGGCGACTTCACCTACAAACCACGACCCGGCCTGGTGGAACGCCACCTGCTGATGCTGGCGCTGGGCCGCGCCGTGGCGGCGGGCAAGTCCGACATTCGCCTGCCGGTGGCGGTGAAGGACCGGGTGCAGGAACAGACGTTCGCGGTCGAAAGCCGCGAGGACAAGATCAAGGTCCCCGCCGGAAGTTTCGATACCGTACGCGTGACACGCACCCATGACGACAAGGACTACACGGTCTGGTTCGACCCCGAGCGTTTCGGCGCGGTTCCGGTGAAGGTGTCACAGGATTCCGGCGGCGGCATCACCTTGTTGCTGAAAAGCAGCCACGGGTAAACGACGTTGCCGGGGCGCATCTCCTGCCGCCGGGCCCGGATTGCAGATCGTCAGACCGCTGCCATCTGCTTCGGAATCGACCGATTGGTGTGATGCACGCGGTTGTCGCCGTCCACATACACGCACATCGGCTGGTATTTCTCCAGCTCCGCTTCGGCCAGCTGCACGAAGGCGGCGATGATGATGATGTCGCCCACCTGCGCGCTGCGCGCGGCACTGCCGTTGACCGAAATGATGCCCGAGCCTTCCTCGGCGCGCAGGGCATAGGTGACGAAACGCTGCCCGCTGTCCACGTTCCAGGCATGGATCTGCTCGTATTCGCGGATGCCGGAGGCATCCAGCAGGTTGCCGTCGATGGCGATGGAGCCTTCGTAATGAAGCTCGGCATGGGTCACCGTGGCACGGTGGATCTTGGCTTTGAGCATGTTCAACTGCATGACGCGTCTCGTGGGGATGCGAGGCAAAGTCTCATTATACCGTGATGCCATGAAGACCGTGGAAGCGCATCGCATGCGCGACCGCGTGATGCTTCATCGAACCACGCGGCTGTCGCGCATGCGATGCGCTCCGGCGGACGGTCAGTCGTCGGTGGTTGGCGCCACGGCCACGTGCAATTCTTTCAATTGCGAAGCCGATACCGGCGAGGGTGCGTCGGTCATCAGGTCCTGCGCACTGGTGGTCTTGGGAAACGCGATGACGTCGCGAATGGACTCGGTACCGGCCATCAATGCGGCAATGCGGTCGATGCCGAAGGCAATGCCGCCATGCGGCGGGGCGCCCAGCTTGAGCGCCTTGAGCAGAAAGCCGAACTTGGCTTCGGCTTCTTCGGCGCCGATGCCCAGCATCTCGAATACCGCGCTTTGCATGTCCGGACGGTGGATACGGATGGATCCGCCGCCGATCTCGTTGCCGTTGAGCACCATGTCGTAGCCGCGGCTGACGGCATGGGCGGCGTCGGCCTTGAGCGTGCCGATGTCGTCGACCTTGGGCGCGGTGAAGGGATGATGCAACGCCACGTGGCGCTGCGCTTCGGTGTCGTATTCGAACATCGGGAAATCCGTGACCCAGAGCGGCTTCCAGACGTCCTCCACCAAACCGTGATCCTTGCCGACCTTGAGCCTGAGCGCGCCCATGAATTCGCTCACCGTGCCCCAGGGACCGGCACCGAACAGCAGCAGGTCGCCGGCCTCGGCACCGGTGGTATCCAGGATGCCCTGCAACGCGGCGGCATCGAGAAACTTCGCGAGGGGCGACTTGATGCCGTCCAGACCCGCCGACGGATCGTCGATCTTCATCCAGGCCAGACCCTTGGCGCCGTATTTGGCGGCATGCGCGGCCAGCTCGTCGATCTGCTTGCGCGACAATGCCGATCCGCCAGGCACACGCAGCGCGGCCACGCGACCGTCCCCGGCATTGGCCGGACCGGCAAACACCTTGAATTCAAGATGTTTGACCGCTGCCGCCACATCCACCAGTTCCAGACCGAAACGCAAGTCCGGCTTGTCCGAACCGAAACGACGCATGGCGTCATGCCAGCTCATGCGCGGGAACGGATCGGCCAGCTCCACGCCGATGACGTCGCGGAACACCTTGCGCATCATGTCCTCGACGAAATCCTGGATGTCGGCCTCTTCGACAAAAGCGAATTCCATGTCGAGCTGGGTGAATTCGGGCTGGCGATCGGCGCGCAAATCCTCGTCGCGGAAGCAACGGGCGATCTGGTAGTAGCGGTCGAAACCGGCCATCATCAAAATCTGCTTGAACAACTGTGGCGACTGCGGCAGCGCATAGAATTCGCCTTCATGCAGACGCGACGGGACCAGATAATCCCGCGCGCCTTCGGGCGTGGCCTTGGTCAGGATCGGCGTCTCGATATCCTGAAAACCGGCTGCATCCAGATGGCGGCGCAGCGCCTGCACCAGACGCGTGCGCGTGCGCATCATCTGCTGCATTTCGGGCCGGCGCAGGTCCAGATAGCGATAAGCGAGGCGCATTTCCTCGTTGGGGCTTTCATGCAACGCAAACGGCAGGTCGCGCGCCTCGTTGAGAATCTCCAGCGAGTCGGCCAACACTTCCACCGCGCCGGTTTTCAACTTCGGGTTGACCGAACTGCGCTCGCGCAATGTGCCGGTCACGCGCACGCAATATTCATGGCCCAGATCACCGGCACGCGCGAAAGCCTCGGCGTTGTCGCGATCAACGGTCACCTGCGCCAGCCCGGTGTGATCGCGCAGGTCGATGAAAGCCACATGGCTTTGCAGGCGAATCTTGTTGACCCAGCCGCACAAAGTCAGTGACTGGCCGATCTCGGCTTCATCGATGAGGCCGCAATAATGGGTACGCATGAGCTGGAAACTCCGGGCAAAATACAGGTGGCACGGGGCGAACCGGCGATTTTAGCATTACCGGGCCAGGGCAAGGCCCCAAATGCGCCGCTGCAGTCACAGCGGACATCGTGCGGGCAGTGCCGACCGACGGCATTTGTCTGGTCCATGCCGTCGCGGCCACCGGCCGCTCCCACAAAAGCCGCGGGGCCCTCGAAAAACCGTTGCACCCTGGAGTGACCCTTGTGGGAGGGGCCGGTGCCCCGACGGATCATGCGGTACATCCTGTCGGGGCCACCGGCCCCTCCCACAGGAAACGCCGATGATCCGCGGTTTTTCGAAGGTCCCTGCAAGAGCGTCATGGCTGTCTGGCCCGTGAACCTTTACCATCGACTGGCCGCGTCATATCCGTACAATCGTCCCTCATGAGCAGACAAAGCACGCACGCCGCCGCCATCCGCGACTGGATTCTCACCACCGCGCGCGGCGGTCACAGCATCGAAGACATGATCGACATGATGGTGAAGACCGGCTACACCGCGCGCCAGGCGCGGCGGCTGGTGGCCGAACACCTGAACCGGCCGGACATCAACATCCAGTACGCCGACACACGCAAGCACGGCTCGCGCACGCGTCACCCCGAGCCACCATTCGAAATAGTCGATGACCGTCGCATGGACATCTCGACCTGCGTGGAATCACCCACCGTGCGTGTGCTCGAATCGGTACTGGACGACACCGAATGCGACGAACTGATCGAGCAGGCCCGCCCCCGCCTGGCGCGCTCACGCACCGTCACCGACGAGGGTACCCACGAAATCAGCGACGTGCGCACCAGCAACGGCATGTTTTTCCGCGTCGCGGAAACCGCGCTCATCACCCGCATCGAGCACCGCATCGCCGATCTGCTGGAACTGCCGCCCGATCACGGCGAGGGGCTGCAGATCCTCCACTACGAACCCGGCCAGCAATACGAGCCCCACTATGATTGGTTCGACCAGACTCAGGCCGGCTACAACAAACTGACCGAGACCGGCGGCGAGCGCATCGCCAGCTTCATCATGTACCTCAACACCCCCGAAGGCGGCGGCGGTACGCACTTTCCCCGCGTCGGCGTCACGGTCTGCGCACGCAAGGGTTCAGCCGTCTACTTCGCCTACGAAAACGGCGACAAGCACTCGCTGCACGCCGGCCTGCCCGTCACCAAGGGCGAAAAATGGATTGCCACCAAATGGTTGCGTGAGCGGCCTTATCGGTGACTTTTGCCTTTTGCGCCGGCGCGCACAACGACACCCCCCGATGCCCCGTTCCTGCTGCCCCGACAAGTTTCATGAGAACATCGCGGCTTCGCGCGTCCATCCGGCCATCTCATGATTCAGACCCTGCGTAACCGCACCGGCTGGTGGCTGTTTGCCGCCGCCATCATCGTCACTGTCGCCGTCTACGCATCGGGCCTTTCCGGCAGCTGGTTGTTCGACGACTACCCCAACATCGTCAACAACCCCGGCGTGCAGATTCACGACGCCAGCATTTCCAGTCTGACGCGCGCCGCGCTGTCATCGCCTTCCAGCGAATTCAAGCGTCCGCTGGCCTCGCTGAGCTTCGCGCTCAACTACTTGGCCGGCGGTCTGAATCCCCTCGGCTGGAAAATCGTCAACGTCGTCATCCATCTCGTCAACGGCCTGCTCGTATTTCTGCTTGCACGCATGTTGCTGGCCCTCGGCCTGCCCGCCTGGCACGGCTCCCGCGAAGCATTCCGAAAAACCGCCGATCAGCAAAACCCTTTGTGGGAGGGGCCGGGGGGGCCCCCCGGGGGGGTGGGGCGCCCCCCCCGGGGGGCCCCCCCCCCCCCCCCACATGGGGGCCGCCCCACCCAACGCG
>CAZSOU010000019.1:0-21481 GCA_964608595.1 uncultured Rhodanobacteraceae bacterium | reverse complement strand
CAACCACCACACACCCCCCACACAACAAAACCCTGTGGGGGGGGGGGCGGGGGGCCCCCTGTTGGTGGGGCCCCCCCCCCGGGGGGCCCCCCCGGCCCCTCCCACAATGAGGAGCACGCACGACACATCGGCATCGTCGCCGCCTTGATCGCAGGCGCCTGGATGCTGTTGCCGATCAATCTCACCGCCGTGCTGTACGTGGTGCAGCGCATGGAAAGCATGGCCAACGCCTTCGTGCTGCTGGGCCTGATCGGCTATGTCACTTCACGCCGCCACATGTTGGCGCGGCCCGGCCATTACCGGCGCGGATTTCTCGGCTGCGTCGCCAGCCTGATCGGCTTTACCGCCATCGGCTTCACCGCCAAGGAAACGGCCGTCCTGCTGCCGCTGTACGCGCTGTTGATCGAAGCGGTGCTGTTTCGCTTCGCCCGTCCCGACCAGCGCAAGGGCATGGACCGGCCGATCGCCGGCTTGTATGTGGTGATCCTGTTGCTGCCGCTCATCGTCGGCCTGGCCTGGCAGCTGCCCGGCGTGCTGAGTCCGGGGGCGTGGGCGCGACGCGACTTCGATCTGCACACGCGCCTGCTGAGCGAGGCCCGCATCGTCAGCGGCTACATTCGCTGGACGCTGCTGCCGACGCCGGATGCGTTGTCGTTCTATCACGACAATTACCCCGTCTCGACCGGCTTGTTCCAGCCCTGGACCACGTTCGCGTGCATCGTGCTGATCGCGGCCCTGCTGGCGCTGGCCTGGTGGCTGCGCAAACGCGCGCCGCTGGCGTCGCTGGGCATTCTGCTGTACTTCGGCTGCCACACCCTCACCGGCACCATCCTGCCGTTGGAGCTGGTGTACGAGCATCGCAACTACTTCGCCAGCTTCGGTCTGCTGCTGGCACTTGTGCCGATACTGGCCGCGCCCGGCAAACCCGCGGCACACACGGCCGGTGGCCGCGACAGCTTGGCGGCATCCGCGGATCTGTCGCGGCCACCGACCGCTCCCACAACAGCTGCAGGCTTGCCACTGGCATTGCCACGCCACGTGCTGCTTGGTGGCCTGCTGCTGCTGTGGACGGCACTGACCGCCGTCACCGCCTATGCCTGGGGCAACCCGCTGCGCCTGGCCGAAGCGCTGGCCGCGCGCGATCTGCACTCTCCGCGCGCGCAATACGAGCTGGGCCGCACCTACATCATCCATTCCCACTACGACCCGCAATCCATCTTCACGCGTCTGGCCTACCAACCGCTGGAGCGCGCCGCCGCGTTGCCCAACTCCTCGATCCTGCCCGAGCAGGCACTGATCTTCATGAACGCGCGCATGCACAAGCCGATCAAGGACGCATGGTGGGACAGCCTGATCGCCAAACTCGAAGCCCGCGATCCCGGCGTGCAGGATGTCAGCTCGCTCAGCGCCCTCACCCGCTGCGCCCGGGAAGGCTCCTGCGACTTGTCGCACCGACGCATGGTGCAGGCCTTCCTTGCCGCCCTGAGCCACCCGCACCCAAACTCCCGCCTGCTGGCCACCTACGGCGACTACGCCTGGAACGTGCTGGACGACCATGCCCTGGGCGAACGCGTCACCGCCGAAGCCGTCAAGAACGATCCCGACGAGCCGGCCTACCACATCACCCTCACCCGCATGCTGGCGGCGCAGGGGCGTTACGACGAGGCTCGTCAGCAGATCCAGGCACTGGAAAAACTCAACATCGGCGGGAGATTGGACGGCTCCATCGCAGGATTGCAAGCGCTGCTGCCACAACCGTAGATCAAACGAGAACGCGCCCATATGCCGTCCCGGCCTTCCACGAGGGGCGACAGTCGATGGAGATGCCGTCAACCAGGCCGTACGTGTCGGATTGAATCCACACCCCGGGCAAGTGCCGCCATTCAAGCAGCGCACGATGCACCTGGGGCGGCCACGTGTCGACCTGACCAAGGCGTTGGCACTGGCCGACGAACTGGACGACAACGACCACGGCCATGCATTCTGATGAAGACACCGGACGTCAACATACTGGTGCATGCGATCAATGCCGACACGCCCCAGCACACCGCCGCACGCCGATGGCTGGAAGACGCCTATCTTGAACCGGCCGGCATCGGCTTCACATGGGTCGCACTGCGGGGGTTCGTTCGCATCACCACACGCCGTGGCATCCTCCCCACGCCCTTGTCCATCGAAGATGCGTTCGGTCTGGTGGACGACTGGCTCAACCATCCCCACGCACGCATACTCAACCCGACCGACCGCCACGCCGCCCTGCTGGCACGCCTGCTGCTTGGCGCCGGCCGTGGCGGCAGTCTCGTCACCGACGTCCACCTGGCCGCCATCGCCATCGAGCACGGCGCCACACTTGGCAGTTTCGACCACGACTTCGCACGTTTCGCCGGGCTGCAACTGGAGCAGCTATCAACACATATGGTGCATGATCAAAAGCACGCATGAAAAAACGGGTTTCGAGCAAACAAACCCGACCACGACCGACCATTGCCGGAATACACATCCACACGCACTCCCGTCTGATCGACAACCCTGTTGCTCGCCCGGTTCGGGCAGCTGGCGATTCAGCCAGAGCTTCCGTAAAGTGGGTCCATGCACAAGCACTCCGACCAATCCATGCTCGATCCGTTGATCCGAATGCTCAGAACACGAGTGTCCGGGCTGGTGGCGATTTATCTTTTCGGGTCTTTCGGCACGCCCGACGAGCGCGTCGACAGCGACATCGACCTCGGCCTGTTGGCCGATGCTCCGTTGGAGCCAGTCGCCTTGTTCGATTTTGCCGGAGAGCTGGCCACGACCGCCGGACGCGAAGTGGACCTGGTTGACATGCTGGCCTGCTCCACCGTCATGCGCGCCCGAATCATCAGCACCGGAAAGCTCGTTTACTGCCAAGACGCCTACCGCACCGAAAGCTTCGCCACCACCACATACAGCCAATACGCCCACCTGAACGAAGCACGTCGCGGCATCCTGCAAGATATCCATGCCAGAGGCTCCATCCATGGCCGATGATGTCCTGCTCAACAAAGCGGCAACCATTGAACGGTGTCTGCAGCGCATCCGCGAGGAATACGTTGGCCACGAACATGCCTTGGAAAACGACTACACCCGGCAGGACTCGATCACCCTCAACCTGCAACGTGCTTGCGAAGCATCCATCGATCTCGCCATGCACGTGGTGAGAAAGGAGCGGCTCGGCCTGCCACAAGATGCAAAGAGTGCCTTCACCCTGCTGGAAACCGCGCGAATCATCCCCCCCGACATCGGCAACCGTATGCGCGCCATGGTGGGCTTTCGCAACATCGCCGTACATCAGTACCAGGCACTGAGCCTGCCCATCCTGCGATCCATCGTGTCGGAACGGCTGGAGGATTTCACCGATCTGGTTCGAACCCTGATCCACAGGGAATCCGAGGACAGGTAGGGCAGGCACTATCCGCCCGCATACGTCGCCATCGTGAATCGTTTCTGCAAGGCTTGCCGGAGCCATGCGCCACGCACACACCGCGCTCGGCGAACGTCAACGTCATTTCCAGGACGTAGCCCCTTGGGCCATCTCCGAATTCATCCTGCCGGATGAGTCCACCTGGCTGGAGCTGCACAGCCTGCGCAACCGCCTCACCCACGAGTACGGTCCAACCAGCGTCGATCTCCCTGAGTTGCTGACGCCGAAATTCGGCAAGCGAACCCCACACTGACTGCCGCTGCGGCAAGTTCACTCAGCCGTGCGCGGAGCACGGCCGCGTCGGCGGCCGCAAGTGAGTCTGTCCCGTTTTTTTTCCTCGGTTTAATTGCCGCCGTCCCCTTTTTCGAGCTTTTGTCCCATTTTGGCCAGCAACGACTAACATGGACGCTCGATTCCCCGCAGCGACCCGAATGCCATTGCGCCAACTCATCGACACGTTGCGAGCCGACCTGAGCGTCCACACCGAACGCGGGCGCATGGTGCGCTCGGCCGGCGCGACGGCCGCGCTCAAGGTGGGCGCGACCCTCCTCGCGTTCGGCGCCAGCCTGATCTACGCGCGTGCGCTGGGCCCACACGGCTACGGGCTGTATGCCTACGTCGTGGCCTGGGCCGCGGTGATCACCATTCCGGTCACGATGGGGCTGCCCGGCTATCTCGTGCGCGAAGCGGCGAAGCAATCGACAAATATGCGTCGGTTGCGTCGCTGGGCAGACCGGCGCGTGCTCGTTGCCGGCGTGCTGGCCACGGTGCTCATGGTCTGCGTCTGGTTTCTGCCCCAAGCCGCCGGCGCGCGTTGGCTGTTCGTGGTGGCGGCAGCGCTGCCGCTGATCAATGTCTTGCAACAGGTTCGAAGCGCCCTGCTGCGCGCACGCGGCCTGGTCGCACGCAGCCAGTGGCCCAACTTGATCGCCGGCCCGGCATTGATGCTGATCGTGCTGGCACTCATCTGGGGCATTCGCGGCCGGCTGCAACCAATCGAGGTGACCGCCGCACTGGTCGGCGCGGGACTGCTGGCACTCATCATCAACCAGATTCAACTAGCCCGGACACCATCGATACCGGTCGACGATTCCGAAATCAGCGTACGCCTGCGCTCGGCATTGCCATTCATGTGGCTGGGGGGGCTGTACCTGCTCAACAGCCGCGTGGACCTCATCATGCTCGGCGCCATGAAGGGAGCAAGCGATGCCGGCATCTACGCCATTGCCACCCGCGCCGCCGAGCTGGTTACGTTTATCGTCACCGCCGCCAACATGACGCTGCAGCCACGCATCGCCCGCCTGTACCACGAAGGCAACCGCCCTCTGCTGCAACGCATGATCACCAGCGCGGCAAAAAGGGTGCTGCTGGCCTCGCTGCCGTTGGCCTTGCTGCTCATCATTGCCGCATGGTGGCTGCTCGATCTGCTCTATGGCCGCGCGTTCACCCCGGCCGCCGTACCGCTGCAGATACTGGCCAGTGCGCAGTTAATCGTGGTCGGCTTCGGTTCGGTCGGAACCATCGTCAACATGGCCGGGCACGAACGCCAGAGCATGAAAGTGCTGGCCTTCGCCGTGGCGATCAACATCGTGCTGAATGCGCTGCTGATCCCGCCGTTGGGCATCATCGGCGCGGCCATCGCGACAGGCGTCAGCCGAGTGCTGGCGCAGGCGACTCTGTGGTGGTGGTTGCGGTGGCACCTGCACATCCGTTCGAGTGCGTTCGGACTGTAAACCCGTGCCAAGACGAAATTCGCAATGTCGGGTTGATGAAGCCAACGCCGTCTACCATTACCGAATCACCGCTGCACCCCGGCCAACCGCGTAGGTCGGATCAAAGAGCGCAGTGACGGATCCGACGTCGCCATGCCGCCATCCCGACGCGATCCATGCTGCCGCCCCGTTGTGTTCCACGTTTCGTTAATCTGCTGGCACACTACGAGGCAGCTGCGCATGACCCATGCAACCCTGGCAAATTCGGATACCGATCCGGCGGAAGCCAAGCGGATCATCCTGTCCACTGTCGGCGAACGTGCACGCGTGTACTTGTATGCCTCTCGTGCCCAGGGCACCATCACACGCACCGCACGCAACAACACCCGGGATCGGGCCTGATGCATGGTGGTAAGTGAATCAGACAGAGTCTTCTGCAATACTCGGCTGGCGCGCATGGGTAGGCAGTCCTCTTTGGCTTTGATACCTTGAAGATTGCGCCATGCGCGCGCTACTTTACCGCCTTGTGAGCCTCTAAGCCGCTGATCCCGCACATAGGATTCGTGGGGTAACCTCAGAACCTGACCCCGTTTTTGACATGCTCGCGGATCCGCGTCACTCTGATCACGCGGCCGCCTAGGTGCGTGCACGAAGATTGAGTTCGAAGTTCGGGGTCGGGTTCACTCGCTGAGATGGCGATAGGAAACGTCGAAGAAAGGGATCAGGTTAACCTGATCCCTTTCTCTCTGATCCCTTTTTCTCTGCAATTAGCTATTTTCACCATGCGTCAAGCTGACCAACAGCATCAGCCAGCGCGAACAACCCGTTTGTTCCGAAAAGTCGCGGGCACGTTCAAGAAGCGCTGCCGTATCGATAAGGCCTTGCCCGTTGATGGTGCGGGAAATCGCCCGCGCCAGTTGCGTCGGGTCCGCGGGTGGCACCAATTGGCCAAACTCACCCCCAGCTAGAATCTCGCGCGGCCCATGAGGGCAGTCCGTCGCCACCAACTGGCACTGACAGGCCATAGCTTCGATAAGCACGTTCGAGAGCCCCTCATGGATGGACGACAACACGAAAATGTCCGCCTCGCGCATGACCTGGTACGGCGCCGACGTGAGACCGCGTAATACCACGCGGCCCTGCAACCCATTTGCAAGGATCAAGCCCTCGAGGACATGCCGCTCCGGCCCCTCGCCCCATATGTCGAGCGCCCAGTCGCCGGGTACCTTCGCCATCGCCTCGATCAGGTCGACGAACGCCTTCTGCCGCACCAGTCGGCCGACGGCCACGAGCCGAACCGGACGCTTTCCACACGTTGAGTCGATCGGTCTCAACCGAAGTTCCGCTGCAGGAACAATCGGGTTGTATATCGTCACCACCCGCTCGGGTTTCACGCCCCGAAACGCCAACACCTCACTACGTAGCCCGTCGGAAACAGTGACCACGACGGCTGCGTGCCGGTAAGCAAATCCGGCCATGCGATTGCGTAGCCAATGATCGCAACGCCGGACAATTGAGCGGCCCGCTGCCGTCGCCCGGTGCGAATTGTGCACACTGTGCACCCATTTCGCGCGGCACCCGGATAACCGCAAGGCTAACCATACATAGATTCCGTAATGGGAAAATGCCGTTATCACATGCGTGGGCTGTTCACGCCGGAAGATACTGATCAGCGCACCAAGGAATAGCACATTGCGGGTCGCGCCCAGAACATCCACAGGCACCACAGCACTTGCCGTATCCAACAACTCGCCGCCGCCTTTCCGAACCACCAGACGACATGCCACGCCCTCGGCTACAAAGTGACGTAACAACTTGATCCAGACCACTTCAACGCCGCCAACCGCCATCCGTGGCATGATGAAAAGCACCTTCATTTTAACCGTCTCCCAATACGAAATACCGTCATCTCGCCCGTTCATTCCGCGCTTGGCGCCGCATTGGACCCACCTCCGACGTTTCGCAACAAGTTCTCCCAACGCGCGCCACAAGTCGCCCGCGTGAAGTCTTTCGCCCGCACGAGCAGAAGCTCCGGAGCAAAACTGATCTCACCAGCCACTACCCGGGCAATCGCTCCGGCAAGCGCACGAGCATCATCTGGCGGCACCAGCTTGCCCAGTTTTCCACCCTGTAAAATTTCATGCGGCCCGTGCGGGCAATCCGTCGATACGATCTGACACTGACTGGCCAGCGCCTCGATCAAAGTGGCCGGAAGCCCTTCGTGTCGCGACGACATCACATAAATATCCGCGCCACGCATGATGTCGAACGGACTTTCTGTATAGCCACGCAACGCAATCTTGTTTTGCAGCCCATGCTGTTCAACAAGTCCAGCCAGATGTTTGCGTTCCGGCCCATCTCCCCATATATCGAGGTACCAGGCGCCATGTACCATCGACATGGCTTGTATCAACACATCGAAGCCTTTCAATCTAACCAATCGGCCGATAGCGACGATTTTCAACGGTTGCGATGGTGAAGTCGATCGACGCGGCTTCGCAAGCTCATCGTCTGGAACAACAGGATTATGGATTGTCGTCACACGGGAAGGCGCAATACCGTAAGCGTGAATAATCTCATCGCGCACACCATCCGATACAGTCACGATTGCATCGGCACGCCGATAGTCAAACGCGGCCATGCGATTTTCCAGCCAGTAGTGAAGCGACCCGAGCAGGCCACTTCGTGATGCCGCACCACCAGCAAGCGTATTGTGAACACTATGTATCCAGCAGGCATCGCTACGGGAAATGCGTATTGCCAGCCAACACAACGTTCCGACATCCGGGAATGCCGAGATGACATGCGTTGGCTGCTCGCGCTGTAACAACCGTGCCAACGCTGGCACGAACTGATGGATGCCCTTCGGTGCCAACTCCACGACAGGACACAGCGACAGCGCACGATGCAGTAATTCGCCCCTGCGCCGACGCAGCGCCAAACAACACTCTACGCCACGGGACGTAAGGTATTCGATCAATGCCAAGCGTACGCGTTCCACACCACCAACTTGAACGTTTGGGAGAACAAACAACACCTTCATTGGCGACACCATATTATTCCGTTTGACATGCAGTCGATGCAGTTCACAGTCACACGACCCGATACTTCAGGACAGCGTCGCATAGGTTGCACAATACGTGTTGACCATTGATGTCAGTGACCATGTGTCCGCTGCAAATGCGCGTATTCGGGTGCTCATGGTAATCCGCGATTCGCGATCGTTACACAAGGCTCGACAGGCTCGCACAAAGTCGGCGACAGCTCCGGCTTCACACAACATGCCCAGGTTCTTGCACGTCATTATTTCAGGCAAACTCGACCCATTCGTGGCAATCACTGGCAACCCGCAGGCCATCGCTTCGATCGCTACCAGCGGATGCCCCTCGCTCCGCGACGGAAACAACAACGCGTGCGCATCCTGCATGGCCGCAATCACGGCATCTTCGCCATTCAACCGGCCGATGTCATGCATGTTCGCGGGCATGCTTGGTTTGTCACGCTCGGCGGCGGGGCCACCCGTGTAGCGCAGTTCGAACCCGTCGCCCAATTCACGCATGATTGGCGCCAACAAGTCCACGCCCTTGCGCGCCATCCAGCTACCCACGTACAGCAGTCGGAAAGGCTCATCCGGCTTGCGCTGACGATAGCCGGGCCGGAATTTGTCGGTATCGACACCGTTGTAGATGACCTGCATCGGGACGTCGCACAGGGTTTTGCGAGTCGTATCAGCAACGAATTGGCTCACTGCCACGACCTTGTCGGCACGACGCAGGACACGACGTTCGTTGGGTGCGATCCAGTGACGATGATAGGCGGCACGAACCGGCCCTTTATAGGCTCTTGCGTCCGGATGGTGCACCGAATGGTGAATCGTCGCAACGACAGGAAGACGCGTGGGCACAAAACGCGAATGCAGCCACGTGTTGACATGAGCCACGGTGGCCCATGATGGCGGCTTGGGCACGGGCACCGTCCACGGCGCGTACTCGGCGCGCAGCGGCAACCACGTGATTTCCGCACGGATGCCGCGTTCGCGCAAACCATTGACCAGACGCTCGGTGAATACGTCGACACCGGTTCCGGCACGCACGGTTGGAAACCATACCCCCAAATGTGGCAACTCGCTCACACGGAAGGATCCCGGCAGAAGAAATACACCTGATACTGCCATCGGACCGGCCAGACAGCCAATGCGCCCGCTTGTGCAACACGCGGTAGCCATGTCCACGCTGATCCACGACAAACCCAACCCGCACTGAGCGGGTGAAGGTCGCGCCATCTCGCCTTTACGTCCAGACCTGCCGCGTCAAGCATGTGTTCCCACTCGTCCAGGGGACGAACCGTCTCGCGAATCGCCACTTGGCCGGTGCCGCCGTACAGACCCAAACGGCGGGTCAGGAAACCGGCATTGGGAACGAGGATGAGGAACTTCGCATCGGGTTTGGCAACTCGTCGCATTTCCTGAAGCGCACGCGGCTGATCGAGAAAGTGTTCGAGTGAGCCCATGCAGGTGACGATATCGAACTGCCTGTCGGCGAAAGGCAGCTTTTCGGCCACCCCTTCGCGGATATCTGCATCCGGCAAGTAACGCTGTGCCTGTGCAACCGCACGTAATGAAATGTCGATGCCACTGATGTTCGCGCCTCGACGCTTCAGTTCTCCAAGCCAGCTTCCTGCGCCGCAAGCAATGTCCAGAACGGCTTTGCCGTGCAACGGTTCGAGCCGAGCCGCCACGCGACGCATGTGCCATGGCAATTGGCCGCCACCATCAGCGGCGTGCGCATGCGCGTAGTATTGGTCGTCGTAGAAACTTTGTACTTGACGGTGATCAGTCATGGCACTGCTGTCGGCGAGAGTGTTCGACGATACGGAAAGCCGGAACAAACCGACACTTTCCCGACACCATCCGCGCGTAACGGGTACGTGTCACCATCCAGCAAGCCATGAACATGGTGGCTTGCCTCACTTGCAAATGGGCGGAGCGCGCGCACGTCGGGAACTCCGTGCAACACGACGTCACGCACGGCGGTTGCGTCAAATATCCCATTGAACAGGCCTGCACTCATGACGGCGAGCATAGGCCAACCATCATGACGATGGGAAGGCTTTTGAGTTCGGCCACTCAAATCAGTCTTCCGCAGCACTGGAGCGTATCGCCAGCCGCGATTCCCGCAACAGGCGCTCGGTCCGCATGACGTACAAGATGTAAACGCAGCTCCCATCATGCCGGTAAAACACCCGGCAAGGCGACGCGACGATCTGACGATAGCGGGAATCGCCAAGCTCTTGCGGCCGGCTTCCACTGTCAGGATGGTCCGCCAATTGTCCGACGTGGGCGTATACGTGTTGGACCACTTGCGAGGCGGCGGCCGGGGCTTCCAGCGCGATGTATTCTGCAATGGCTTCCAGGTCCGCCAGTGCCGGTTCCGTCCAGATTATTTCAGCCATCGCCCAAGCCGCTCCCTGGCCTTTTCATGTGTAACGACACGGCCGTCGTCGATCGCCTGCTCTCCACGCGCGATGCCCTCTAGGACCGTCATGCGTTGCTGCATCAATTGATAGCTTTCAACGTCGATCAGGTAGGCACTCGGCAATCCATGTTGCGTGATCAAGATCGGCTCGCGGCTCTGCTCGACATCCGCAAGCAGCGCAGTGGCCTGCCGTTTCAGAGTAGTGACGAGTTCGGTACGCATGAAAGTGATACTAAAGTGCCACTTTCAAGTTCGCAAGGCGGTTCATGCCTCAACCAGCGTGCTTTGGAGAAGGCGAGCCTGAAGATGCCGTGGATGCCGAGAACCCCGTCAATCGCAATTGCTCAACCAGCTCTTGCCCAAACCGTGGCCAGGCGAATTGTCGAGCGTGGCCGGCGCAATTGGCAGCCGTGATCGAGCTGCTGGAAAGCGTCTTTGTGACCGCGTTCGCGAATGACAAATAATCGTTGGGCGTCACCAGCATGCCTGAAACGCCATCCTTGACGGCGTCGATGACACCATCGGTGGCGAAAGCGACAGTGGGCAATCCATGCGCGGCGGCTTCGACAGCAACCATGCCGAAGCCCTCCGGATTCCCCGGCAGGTGTCGAATCGGAAATACGTGCACATCGGCTGCGCGATACGCGGCCAGCAACTCGGCTTCGGACAGTTGCCCCAGAAACCTGAGATGCCCTGTCACCCCGGCAGTTGCCGCTGCGGCACGCAGGTCGTCAGGCGTTTGAGCTGTCGCCTGCAGGGCATCCTTGGGGGCGCCGCCAACGACGACCAATACGACATCCGGTTGCGCAGCGACGATACGCGGCAATGACTCGGTGACGAATTCGCGCAAGCCCTTGCGGGCGCTGAGGCGGCCGACGGAGAGCAACACGGAGCGGTTCTCCAGACCATGACGCGCCCGGAATTCCGGGCTTTGGCTTCCCTGACCCGCCCCTTCGTGCCTCCCTGTCCCGCACGGAATGGGAGGCGGTGTTGGCAGATCGACGCCGGGATGGACGATGCCGATGCTTGCGGAGTCGATACCAATCGCGCGGCACAGCTCGGCGGTGGGGTGGCTGTTGGCGATGACGCGATCCATGCGACGGATGGCGGGCAGCCATACGGCGCGGTAGACGGGGTGTTTCACGGCCACGTCCAGGCCGTGCACGTACACGGCCGTACGTGCGCCGCAAACGCGCGCGGCGCTGCGGGCCAGCGGCGCGGTGAGGCCACTGCCGGCAAGTACAAGGTGCGGTCGCCAGTTTTTTGATTCGCGGCGGGCCAGTTTTCGTGCATGCCGGAGAAACGCACGAAGCGGTTTCAGCGGCGCTTCGCGCACGATGACACCCGCCGGCGCCAGCGCGGCAGCGCCTTGCGGACCGATCACGCGCACCTCCGCGACCTTGGCCAGTTCCTCGGCCATGTGCCAGTTGAGTCGCTCCATGCCGCCGACCAATGGTGGCAGATTGCGGGTGACGATAAGAATACGTCGCAGGGACATCAGTCAGTGCCTTGCTGCAACCAGTTTTCCACACGCAGACTTGGGACCCGGCGGAACTCCCGCAAATTGGCGGTGACCATGACGCGGCCAAGCGCACGGGCATGGGCGGCAATCAGCATGTCATTGGGGCCGATCAGCTCGCCCTTGCGCTCCAAGTGGGCGCGGATATCGCCATAATGCGCATCCACGGGCGGTGCCAAGGTCAGCACGTCCAGGACTGGAAGCAGTGCTTTCAGTCGCGTTTGCAGCCGTCGTGAACCGCTTTTTTTCACGCCAAAGCGTAGTTCTGCCGCGACGACAACACTGATTCCCACATGCTTTTCACCGACGGCGGCAATGCGCGCGGCCACGGCACCCTGTGGGTGGCGCATCAAGTCGGACACGATATTGGTGTCCAACAAGAAGTATGTATCGGTACTGGCGGAGGCCATTACAACGACACGTCTTCCGGGACGCCAAGGCCATCGTCGACGTCGGGAAACGCATCATCGATAGGTTTCAATGTCGACAACAGCGTCAACAACGGCGTCGCCGGGACCGGCTCCAGAATCAGACGGTCGCCTTCACGACGCAAGATGGCTTCGTCGGCATCCAGCTCCATATCGCGAGGAATGCGGACTGCCTGATTGCGGCCATTGCGAAACAAATGGACGTGGCGTGGGGCATTCATTGCGAACCTCCAATGTTTAGGCATATGCTTAAGCATATGCCAATAATCCCGAGCGGTCAACGATCGTGGCCGGGTCTGGATCACGTGCCCCGCTGATACATCAACGCCGTGATCTGCTCGGAAACCAGGCCGATCAGGAACACGATGACGGCCGCGCTCCACAGCAACGTGCTCATGTTGGTCAGGCGACCGTAGGCATACAGCGTGTAAGCGTAATTGGCGCACCCAAGCAGAAAGAACACGACCGATGCCGGCACGAACAGTTTCAGCGGCGAGTACAGCGTGGCGATCTTGAAGATGATCAGCAGGAAGCGCAAGCCGTCGCGCAGCGGGCGGATGTGGCTTGTCCCCACGCGTTCGGCGACGTGGATGGGCAGATACGCCACCGGATAGGCGCTGCGAAAAAACGCCATGGTGCTGGTGGTGGGGTAACTGAAACCGTTGGGCAGAAGGTGGATGAATTCGCGGAATTTGTCGGCGCGCACGGCGCGAAAACCGGAGGTGAGGTCGTCCACTTTGTGACCGGTCATGCGGCTGGCCAGCCAGTTGTACAAGCTGTTGGCGACGCCGCGTCCGACATCGGCCTGGCCCTCCCAGGCACGGGCGCCGACGACCATGTCGTAACCTTCGTCCAGTTTGTCCAGCAGGCGCGCGATATCCGCCGGATCGTGCTGCCCGTCGCCGTCCATGAATACCAGAATGTCGCCACCGGCCGCCCGCGCGCCGCGCTTGATGGCCGCGCCGTTGCCCATCGAATAAGGCGATGTCAGACAACCGACATCGTTGCTGGCGCAGATGGCCGCCGTGTCGTCGGTGGAACCGTCGTTGACCACGATGATTTCGGCGTCGGGATGGGCGGCACGCAAACGCGGCAGCAGGTCCGTCAATGCGGGGGCTTCGTTCTTGGCGGGCAGAATGATGCTGAGTCGGCTCAAGGCGATTCCTCGTATGATCGGGCGATCATAGCGCAAGGTGTTGCATCGCCGTGTGACGCCGCGCATGCGATCACTCGGTCAGGCGTTTCCGGGTTTTCGACCGGTAACAGGTGCCCTTGTGGGAGCGGCCGTTGGCCGCGACAGGCTGATCCAGCATATGGCTGTCGCGGCCACCGGCCGCTCCCACAAAAGACCCGGGAACCTGGAAGCGGGGTCGACCCGTGAGGTTTTTGATCAATGGCAACAGCAAGCTTTGCTATCCTGAACCGGTTGCAACACCGCATGGGGATGGGGATGGGAATTTCGACGTTGATGGCAGCTGTCCTGCTGGCGGCCGCGCCCGCGCCTGCGACAACGGTGGCAACGCCTGCGCGAATGCTTGCCGCCACGCCATCGTTCCGTCATTACAACATCGACCAGGGCCTGCCCAGCAGCAACGTCTACACGGTGACGCAGGATCGCGACGGCGTGATCTGGATGGGTACCATCGCCGGCCTGGTGCGGTACGACGGCACCCAATTCACGACGTATCGGCATGTCCCGAGCGACCCCGCGTCGCTGGCGAGCAACGACGTCTCCAGCGTATTGGCCGACAGTCGGGGACGTTTGTGGGCCGGTGGTGAATCGAGCGGTGTCAATCTGTTCGACCCCGCCACGCAGACGTTTCGTCATTTCAAACACCAACCGGAGCGCGCCGACAGCCTGGCCGGCAACGACGTCATGGGCCTGGCCGAAGGACGTGACGGTTCGCTCTGGGTCGGCATTTACGCGGGCGGTGTCGATCACATGATCACGCCGGGCCATTTCCGGCATTTGCGCCACGACCCGGACGATCCGGACAGTTTGATATCGGACAATGTCACGACGCTGTACAGCCGTGGCACCGGCAGGATCTGGATCGGCACCACCAAGGGGCTGGATATTCTCGAGCCGGATGGCCGTCTGCGTCACGTGCGCTTCGCGGGGCTTTCCAAGTCGCCCGTGATCTGGAGCATCAATGGTGATGCCCATGACATACGTGCCAGCACCACCGCCGGCCTGTTCACCATTTCTGCCGACGGCACGGCGCACAAAATGGATCTGCAGACAAAACGTCCGACACGTGCCATGAGCAGCGTCCGCGATGATCACGGTGACTTGTGGGTGGCCACAGGCAACGGTTTGCTGTTGGTGCACGACGGCAAAACCATCCGCTATGCGCCCCACCCGCTGATGCCGGGCGGTCAACCGGGGCACATCATCTGGGACCTGATGGTGGACAACGAAGGTGGCCTCTGGGTCGCCACGCAAAACAGCGGCGTGGCGTACTTGCGGCCCGACTGGCGCGATTTTTCGCACTTTTCGCACCGCCCGGACGATGCCTCCAGTCTGGCCTTCAGCAAGGTGCTTTCGCTGGCCACGACCGCCGATGGCGACATTCTTGTCGGTGGCGGGACCAATCTGCTGGGCAGGCTTGATCCGACGGACGGCAGCGTCACGCACATGGACGCACCCGGGGGCAACATCCTGTGCATGGCCAACGCGGGCGGGGATGCCTGGTGGATGGGATTCAGAACCAACTTCGGGTTGTTCAGCCACGGCACGATGCACAAAGCCACCTTGCCGACCGATGACAGTGTATTCAAATACATGGCCACGGACGACAAGCACAACTTGTACATCGCCGCGCTGGACGGCAACACCCTGCGTGTCGATCGCCACACCCTGCAAACGGAACCGCTGCAACTGGCGTTCCACGGCAATCTCGACCATCAGGCAACCGGCCTGATCATGCACGACGGACGTTTGTGGCGCTCCAGCCATGCCGGGCTGTCACGCCAGACGTCACCGGACAGCCTGAAGCTGATCCCCGTGAAAGGGGTTGCCGAAGGCGTGGTGGAATCGTTCAGCATTCGCGGCGACGACTTGTGGTTGATCCGCACCGACGGGCTCGAGCACTACCGGCTGGATGGTCACAAGGCCGCCTTGCTTCAGCACGTGGATGCGGCGGCCGGCTGGCCCGGCATGGCCCCCTACGCAATGACCGTGGACCGCACTGGCCGTGTCTGGATATTTGCCAGCGCGGGTTTGTGGCGCTACGACCCCGCCAACGGACAATTCAAGCATTATGGCGAAAACGCCGGCCTGCCCAGCCCCGAGTTCAGCAGTCATCAGCTGGCATACCTGGACGACGACACGATCGTGGCGGGCACCATGAACGGCGTCGTTGCCTTTCACCCGGCCGCCATCGAAGATCACGCCAGCAAGCCGCGGCTGCAAATCACCTCCATCGTCGTGCGCCGCGACGGCCATGATGTCGCACTGCCGGCGCAGTCGCGCCACCTGCACCTCCAATGGGACGACCGCGACCTTCGGGTCACGGCCAAGGCACTGTCCTACATCGACCCCAAGGAAAACCATTACCGCTTTTTCGTCACCGGGCTGGACACGGACTGGGTCGACACCGGCGACCGCGGCATGCGCGAACTGGCGGGACTCAAGGCCGGAACGTATCAACTGAAGGTACAGGCCGCCGGCCCGAGCGGCGCATGGGCGCAACTGGATGCGCCGCTGACGATCGATATCGACGCCCCGCCCTGGCTGCGTCCGTGGGCATGGACCCTGTATGCGCTGGCATTGCTGCTGATTGCCTGGTTCGTGATCGCCGCGTGGCGGCGGCGTCTGGAACAACGGCACCGGATGCAGATGGCCCACCAGCGACAACGCATGGCCGAGCAGGCCAACACCGCCAAAACCCGTTTTCTGGCCACGCTCAGCCATGAAATCCGTACGCCGATGACCGGCGTCATGGGCATGACCGAACTGCTGCTCGAGGCCCCTCTCGGCGCGCGCGAACATCGGTATGCACAAACCATCCGCAACAGCGGCAAGCTGCTGCTGAAACTGGTCAACGATGCCCTGGACATGGCGCGCATCGAAGCCGGACGTCTGGAACTGGAACTGGCGCCGCTGGATCCGCGTGCACTGGTCGAAGACGTGGGTCAACTGCAATCGGCACAAGCCAGACGCAAGGGACTGACGTTCATCACGCAGGTGGATGCGGACATGCCCGCATGCCTGTTGGGCGACGCGGCGCGCATCAAACAGATTCTGTTGAACCTGACCAATAATGCGCTCAAATTCACCGAGCACGGCCGGGTGACGATCAGTGCGCGCCATGAAGATGGCGAGCTTCACTTGTGTGTCGGCGACACCGGCCCGGGCATTTCCGCGGCCGACCACCAGCGCCTGTTCGAACGTTTCGAACAGGCCGACGACCCGCACCGCAGGGAAGGCACCGGCCTCGGTCTTGCCATTTGCCGGGAGCTGGTGGCGTTGATGGACGGCACCATCGCGCTTGACACGTCGCTGGGCGAAGGCAGCCGCTTCGATGTGTTTCTGCCCCTGCCCGAAGCCACCTTCGACAGCGACGAGGCCGCTGATACCGCGCCACCGCCGCCGCGTGCGTCGCAAACCTCACTGCGTCTGCTGATGATCGAGGACGACTTGACGGTCGCCAGCGTCATTCGCGGGCTCATGGACCGCCGCGGCCATCGTGTCACGCATGCCGCGGACGGATTGGAAGCTTTGGGCGAACTGGAGCGGCACACATTCGACGCCGTGTTGATGGACATCAACCTGCCCGGCCTGGACGGCGGCCAATTGGCACGCATGATCCGTCAACGTGAAGGCGACAGCCGGCACCTTCCCATTGTCGCGATTACCGCCCGATCCGGCGGCGACGAAGAAAAGCAGGCCCGCGAGGCCGGCATGGATGCCTTCCTGCGCAAGCCGGTCAGTGGCGATGAGCTGGCACAGGTGCTCGATGCGCTGTGCCCCCACCGGCACGTCTCGCGGGAACACGTCGAATGACGGCGCCGTTGCGGAGACCTGATCAGCCCTGTTTCTCGGCAACTCAACTCCCGTTTGCCCTGAGCGCAGGCGCGAAGCGCCGAAGCCGAAGGGTGTGGCGCGGGCACTTCGACTTCGCTTGCTGTCGCAAGCCACGCTCAGTGCGAACGGAACTTTCAAACCGAGGAACGAGGCTCACCCGATGCGGGGATGTGACCGACACCATGCGGCGACATGCCCCGACCCTTGAAAGAGCGGATTTTCCGCATTCTCGCCGGTTTCGTGACTCTGTCCACAACCTGGGCGGACAAACAGCGACATCATGGGGGTAATTGAGTCCAAGAGTTGACGACTCTTGGGGAAATTCGGACGATCTTCGGCATTCGTCGTTCCGGCTTGTGCGGAGCACGGCCTGTATCGAGTTTGTCGAAGAGCCGGGACGCCAGGGAATGTCGAATCATTCGACGTTTCCCTCAGCAGTTCAGGGGGTGAGTGTTACATGGCGACGCAGATGCAGTCCCCGGCGCTCGCGGGTCTATCGGGAACCGCGCGCCGGCTGGTACTCGAAGGCATTCTTGCCGAAAACGACGCGCGCGACGCGATGCGCAAGGCCGTGGAGCAACGGCTGCCGCTGGCCGCCTGGCTCATTCAGGAGGGCATGGTCGACAGCGCGCGCATGGCCGAGGTGACCTCGGCCGAATTCGGCATCCCGCTGCTCGATGCCGCAGCGGTCAGCATGCAACATCTGCCGATGGACCAGGTCAGTGAGGCGCTGGTCAACAAGCATCAGGTGCTGCCGCTGTTCAAACGCGCCAACCGCCTGTACGTGGGCGTGTCCGACCCCACGCAAACCCATGCGCTGGATGAAATCCGGTTTCATTCAGGTTGCCAGGTCGAGCCGATCCTGATCGAGGCCCAGCAGCTCCAGCGCACGATCGAATTGGCGCTGAACCAGATGTCCACGACCGTCGACGGCATCGACGACGACGAAAGCCTGGATCTGGACAGCGAAGTCGATGCCGGCACCCCGGAACCGTCCGAAAACGTCGCAACCGACAAAACCAACGACACGCCGGTCGTCAAATTCGTCAACAAGGTCCTGCTGGACGCCATCAAGCGCGGCGCGTCGGATATCCATTTCGAGCCGTACGAGGCGCAGTACCGCGTGCGCATCCGCATGGACGGCATCCTGCACACCATGGCCAAGGCGCCGATCCAGCTGTCGTCTCGCATCAGCTCGCGTCTGAAGGTCATGGGCGGGCTGGACATCGCCGAAAAACGCATCCCGCAGGATGGCCGCATCAAGCTCAACCTGTCCAAGAGCAAGTCGATCGATTTCCGCATGAGCACCCTGCCGACACTGTTCGGCGAAAAGATCGTGCTGCGTATTCTGGATGCCTCGGCGGCGAAGATGGGCATCGACAAGCTGGGCTACGAGGAAGACCAGAAAAAGCTCTACCTCGACGCCATCGCCAAGCCCTACGGCATGGTTCTGGTCACCGGTCCGACCGGCTCGGGCAAGACGGTGTCGCTGTACACCGCGCTCAATATTCTCAATACCGACGGCACCAACATTTCCACGGTCGAGGATCCGGTCGAAATCCGCGTCGACGGCATCAACCAGGTGCAGCAGAACGTCAAGCGCGGCATGACCTTCGCCGCTGCGTTGCGCTCGTTCCTGCGCCAGGATCCGGACGTCATCATGGTCGGCGAAATCCGCGACCTGGAAACCGCCGAAATCGCCATCAAAGCCGCGCAAACCGGGCACATGGTGCTGTCCACACTGCATACCAACGATGCCGCGCAAACCGTGGCGCGCTTGATGAACATGGGCATCGCGCCCTACAACATCACCTCGTCGGTCACGCTGATCATCGCCCAGCGCCTGGCACGCCGCCTGCACGACTGCAAGAAGCCGCTGAAACTGCCGCCGGAAGCACTGCTGGCCGAAGGCTTTTCGCAGGAAAACATCGATGCCGGCCTGACCATCTACGAAGCCGTCGGCTGCGACGGCTGCACCGACGGCTACAAGGGCCGTGTCGGCATTTATCAGGTGATGCCGATGCTGGAGGAGATCCAGCAGATCATCCTCGAAGGCGGCAATGCCATGCAGATCGCCGAGGCGGCGCGCAAGGCCGGCGTCGCCGACCTGCACACCTCGGCGCTGAAAAAGGTGCGTGACGGCGTCACCACGCTGACGGAGATCAACCGGGTGACGAAGGACTGAAGGTCGGGGCTCGAGAGTCCGGGATTCAAAGCGAAAGAGCCGCGAACTGCAACACAACACGAGACGCCCGAAGCGTCCATAGTTACCCACCATGCCCCACCCGCAAGGGGGTGCGGGGCTAGACGAGATCAATTGGGGAACCGAGCATGGCAACAGCCACCGCCACCAAAAATGCCCGCAACACCGGTGCCGCCCGCGCGTCGGTCAGCAAGCTGGCCACCTACGAATGGGTGGCGCTGGACAAGCGCGGCAAGAAAATGAAGGGCGAGATGCGGGGCAAGAACGCCTCGCTCGTCAAGGCCGAACTGCGCCGCCAGGGCATGAACCCGCAGCAGGTGCGCGAAAAGGCCAAGCCGCTGTTCGGCTCCTCCGGCTCCCGCGTCAAACCGCGTGACGTGGCCATTTTCAGCCGCCAGATCGCCACCATGATGGCCTCCGGCGTGCCCATGGTGCAGTCCTTCGAGATCATCGCCGACGGCCAGAAGAACCCGCGCTTCAAGAACATGCTCACCGACGTGAAGACCACCATCGAGGGTGGTGCTTCGCTGCACGAGGCACTGGGCCGCTATCCGGTCCAGTTCGACGAGCTGTACCGCAACCTGGTCAAGGCCGGCGAATCGGCCGGCGTGCTCGACAGCGTGCTCGACACGGTGGCCACCTACAAGGAGCGCACCGAGTCGATCAAGTCGAAGATCAAGAAGGCCATGTTCTACCCGGCCATGGTGCTGATCGTGGCATTCCTGGTCTCGATGATCCTGCTGCTGTTCGTGGTGCCGGTGTTCCAGCAGGTGTTCAGCAACGCCGGCGCGGCACTGCCGGCGCCGACGCAGGTGGTGGTGGCCGCCTCGAAGTTCATGCAGAGCTACTGGTGGCTGATTTTGCTGATCATCATCGGCAGCGTGGTCGCCATCGTGATGGCCAAGGCGCGCTCGCTGAAGTTCGCGCATTTCCTCGACCGCGTGGTGCTGAAGCTGCCGGTGATCGGCAAGATCATGCGCGAATCGGCCATCGCCCGCTTCGCGCGCACCCTGGGCGTGACCTTCCACGCCGGCGTGCCGCTGGTGGAGGCCCTGGACGCGGTGTCCGGCGCCACCGGCAGCGTGGTCTACGGCGAGGCCGTCAAGCAGATGCGCGACGACATCGCGGTCGGCCACCAGTTGCAGCTGGCCATGCGCCAGACCGGGCTGTTTCCCAACATGGTGGTGCAGATGACCGGCATCGGCGAGGAATCCGGCGCGCTCGACGAGATGCTGTTCAAGGTGGCCGAGTTCTACGAGGAAGAGGTCAGCAACGCCGTCGACACGCTGTCCACGCTGCTGGAGCCGATCATCATGGTCATCCTGGGCGTGATCATCGGCGGCATGGTGATTGCCTTGTATCTGCCGATCTTCAAGCTCGCCGGTACATTCTGACCTTTCCTTGTGGGAGGGGCCGGTGGCCCCGACATGATCGTGCGGCAAACCATTGTCGGGGGCACCGCCCCCTGCCACACGGATTCTCTCAGCGAACAGTTCATGCCTGCTCTCCCTCTTTGCATCTTCGCCACGTGATTGCCTTGCATCTGCCGATCTTCAAGCTCGCCGGTACATTCTGACTCCTCCTTGTGGGAGGGGCCGGTGGCCCCGACACGATCTTGCGGCAAACCATTGTCGGGGGCACCGCCCCCTCCCACACGGATTCTCTCAGCGAACA
>CAZSOU010000018.1:0-36622 GCA_964608595.1 uncultured Rhodanobacteraceae bacterium | reverse complement strand
AACGGTAGTGGAGGACTCGGGTGCCGGGGTGCGGCTGGCAGGGCCGCCGCCATTTCGGGCACCCCTGGGCGCACGTGGACAACAACCGCAAAAGATGCGCGGGATGGGCCGGGTCAGCCGACGTCCGGATGCGGAGGCGTAGCCGGTGGCAGGTCGAAAACCTCGCCCGGCTGCGCCACGCGCAACCCGCGCGTCGTCAACTGCTCACCATCGGCACGGCTGCCGTAGTGGTACAGAATCAGTCGCTGTTGCAATGACACGGGATACTCGCGCTCGATGTCGTCCACGCCGGCATGCGACGGATTGCCGACCAGCGAGCAATCATGCGCCACCAGCTCGCCACGCGCGGCATGCACTTCCAGCGCCTCCGGAACGGGCCGCGTATCGCCGGTCCAGACAAAACTGCCCGGCAACGCCAATCCGAATGATGTACCGGGGCGATGGTGGCGACTCGCAAACACCTCGAACCACCAGCCTGCATGCCAGAAACCCCGCGAACACGGTACCAGCCGAAAAGCGTCCCAGAAGTTGACGCCACCCTCGGCCAGCACCCCCGGATAATCGGCCACCCGGCCCTGCAACCACGGCACGAGGTTGGCGTGGCTATAAAGCGGAATGACGCCGCGAACCGCATCATCGAACCAGACGCGATAAAACAGCTCTTCCAGCCCGCCGACGTGATCCATGTGCACGTGTGTGACATACAGTGCCGGCGGCGGTTTGCCATAGGTATCGAGATAACGGTGCAAGGCGTCGGCCCCGCAATCGATCAGCAACATCGGCTCGCCGTCGCGCTCCAGCACGGCCGATGCATTGCCCAGCTCGACGGCCGGGGCCGCACCGACGCCGAGAAACCGCAGCGTCAGGCACGGTGTCACGCCTTCTGCTCCATCGCGCGCTCGTAGCCCTGCATCAACGGCGCCCAGACGCGCTTGTCGAAAACGGTATCACCGTCATCGCCGGCCCCCAGTTTCAGCAGCGAACGGCGCAGACGCGCAAGGTTGCCTTCACGCCAGGCACGCGCCGGTTGACGCAACTCGCCGCGGTCGAAATCGATCAGAAAGATACCCTCGGGTGTCACCAGGATGTTGTGTGCATTGAGGTCCGCATGCCAGATCCCGCGTTGATGAAAGCGGGCAATCACCGCGCCGCATCGCGATGCCAGTTCCGCGTCCAGCGAGGGCCCGTGCAGACATTCGGCCAGCGTATGCGCCGAATCGATGCAACGCGTCACGAGGTCGGCGGTGTAATGCATGCCGCGACGGCAATAACGCGCTGCCACGGGTTCGGGGACCGGCAGTTGCCATGCACGCATCTGTGCCAGCAGGCGGAATTCGACGAAACAGCGCGTGTTGTCGCGACCGGTCCACAAATAACGGTCACCCAGGATATTCGCGACCATGCCGCCACGGTGATAATGACGCAGCACGCACGCCCCGACAGGGCTGTCGATGAAACAGGCCGATGCACGCCCGCCGCCACGCCCGCGCAACGCTCCGCGACTTTCCCAGAACGCCGGATCGAACCAGGCGTGGTCGATTTGTGGCACGGTATCGGCGTCGAACAAAATCGTGCCGTCGGCATTGGCATGAATGTGTACGTCCATCGGTGCGGTTCGTGCCGGCCTCGTCATTTCACTTCGCACAGTCTAGCAAGCATGAGCCCTGCCCCCGATTCGTTATGCATTTTGCGCACATCGGCCATCGGCGACGTCACCCACGTGGTGCCGCTGGTGCGCACCTTGCAAAAGGCCCGGCCGCATATCGAGCTGACCTGGATCGTTGGCAAACTGGAACGCAAGCTGGTGGGCGACATCGCGGGCGTCCGTTTCGTCACGTTCGACAAGGGCGCGGGGTTGGCGGGGATGCGGGCGGTTCGGCGCGAACTGGCGGAGCAGCACTTCGATGCATTGCTGCACATGCAAGTCGCTCTGCGTTCGAACCTGCTCAGCCTGGCCGTGCGTGCACGCCGGCGTGTCGGTTACGACCGTGCACGCTCGAAGGATCTGCACGGACTTTTCATCAACGAACGCATTGCCGCCCATCATGGTCAACACGTACTGGATGCGCTGGGAAGCTTTCTCGAACCCCTCGGCTTGAAACAGACCGACGTGCGCTGGGATATTCCCGTTCCCGACGAGGCACGCGCATGGGCGCGCGCGAAGATTCCCGACGACGCCCCCACGCTGGTGGTCAGCCCCAGTTCCAGCCATGCCCTGCGCAACTGGCTGCCGGACCGCTATGCGCGAGTCGTCGATCATGCCGCTTCACGCGGTCTGCGTGTGTTGCTGGCCGGCGGGCCGTCCGAGGGCGAGCGACGCATGGCCGACGCGATCCTCGCGCGGGTACGCAGCCGGCCCGTCGACCTGACCGGCAAGGACACACTCAAAAAGGCCCTGGCCTTGTTCGAACGCGCCCCCATGTTGCTGACTCCCGACTCGGGCCCCATGCACATGGCCAACGCCGCCGGCTGCAAAGTCATCGGTCTACACGCCGCCAGCAACCCGAACCGCTCCGGTCCCTACTCCGACCGCAGGTGGTGCGTGGACCGCTACGATGATGCCGCGCGAAAGTTCCTGGGCAAACGCGCCGCCGAACTGTCCTGGGGCAGGAAAATCGAACAACCGGGCGTCATGGAACTGATTACTGTGGACGATGTTGTGGAGCGTCTGGAGACATTGAGCAAAGCACTGCACCTGCTTTGACCGCATCGCATCGCATCACGCTCGCCCGACCCATGCCTGTCGCCACAAGCGGCGACGTTCACGCTGGTATTGCACACCTTTCCGACGTTGGCCGTGCCGCCGTGCCGGACTGCCGAAATGCACCGTCCTCATGACGGGTGACATCCAGGCGTCACCCCGACGTGAAAACGCATTCCACCTCGCGCGCCTCCAGCAGCCGCCAGCAGCCCGGCGCAAGGTCGCCCAGCGTCAAACTGCCCACGGCGACGCGATGCAGCGTTTCGACCCGGTTGCCTGTGGCGGCGAACATGCGCCGTACCTGGTGGTAACGACCCTCGGTAATGGTGAGACGCACGCGCTGTGGCGACACAACGTCCAGTCTGGCCGGAGCAAGTGCGCGTTTTTCCGACCGCAGCATCAACGTGCCACTGGCGAAGATTCCGGCTTCGTCGCCCCGCAGGGGTTCGGCCAGAGTGGCTTCGTAGGTTTTGGCAACATGATGGCGCGGCGAAATGATTCGGTGCAGCAGTGCGCCGTCATCCGTGACCAGCAGCAGCCCACTGGTGTCGCGATCGAGCCGGCCCACACTGGAAAGCGCTGGCTTGCGCGCACGCCAGCGGGACGGGAAGAGCTGGTAGATCACGCGTCCGGCATCGACATGCGAGCAGGTCATGTCGACCGGCTTGTTGAGCATGAGCACCATGCCCGGCGCCGGATCCAGAATGTCGCCGTCCACCCGTATATCGACATGCGGTCGCGTGTCGTGCGGATGCAGCGGCTCGCCATCGGCCGTCGTCACCCGTCCGGCGCGAAACAAGGCTTGAACCTCACGGCGACTGCCATAGCCCAGGTTGGCGAGGTAGCGAAGCAGTTTCAACGCGCGGCCTCGATGATCTTGAAGCGGCCTTGCTCCGCGCGCTGGACAACGTGGGCAAAGTACCCCTTCAAGGTCGCCTCGTAGGCAAGGTGCCGGTTGGCCACCATCAGGAGCCGACCGCCCGGTCGCAACGCAGCCGCAGCGGCAATGATGAAAGCACGGCCCAGTTGCGGCAGGTCGGCATGACCCTGGTGAAACGGTGGATTGCTGACCATCGCGTCGAACCGCGCGTGCAACCCTGTGACCACGTCGTGCCAATGCACGGCGAATGTCGGCGCATGCACGCGTTGATCACATGTCGACGCGAGATTGACTTGCGCCGCGGTCACGGCACGCGCATCGGCTTCATACAAGTCGATGTGACGCACTTGCGGGCAGCGGTCCACCACCTGCATGGACAAATACCCCGCGCCGGCACCGAGGTCGGCGACCCTGCCGGCAAGATCGACCGGCAGGTGTTCGGCCAACAAAGCCGACGCCGTGTCGATGCGATCCCAGGCAAACAGGCCCGGCCGACTGACCATGCCTGCCACCGTCGGCCGCAGGGCATCCAGTTCACGCCATTGCTTGCGAAGTTTCACGTCGACGGTTGAGGCCTCGGGACGCGTCCAGAAAACGCGGCATTTGTGCTTGGACAGGTGTTGTACCGTTCCGGCCAGTTGCTGCATGTCCGTTTGTGCCGAACGCGCGCCGTCGTGATTGGCCACGGCGACAAGCACATGGCCGCCGGGCGCCACGTGATCGAGTGCGCGTGCCAGCATGGCGCGGCGCTCATCGCGCTGTCGTGGCAACAGCAGCATGACCAACGCGAAACGCTCATCCGGCGCCGGCTCGCCCACGGACAAGCCCTTGTCTGCGAGTGCATCGGCGAAAGGCTTGAACGATTGCTGGCACAACAAGCGCGTAGTGTCGCGCCCGCGCAACGCGATACTTTCGCGTGCCCCCAGAAACAGCACGCGATCGGTCGCCGGCCAAGGCAACGCGCCTTGATCCAGCGGCAACATCAGCGCCCGCGAAGCATCATCGCGACCGGCCAGTTCGGCAGCACCCATGGCATTTCTTCGAAAATTCACGACAAATGCCATTTTGACGCAAAAACACGGACGCGGCTGGCAACGTCATGGATAATGGTCGCGACGTCGAACGCCTGCGGAGGGAAGGATGATGCGTCGCGTACGCCCGTGGTTTGCTGCAGTGGTCTGTCTCATGTGCTTGATGACGGGAGCCTTGTTGTCGGCGCAAACCGGCCATGCGCAATCACAGCGTGGCTTCGTGGCGCAGATCGACATTGATGGCGCGATCGGCCCGGCAGCGGCCGAATATGTCCACAATGCCAGTCAACGCGCCATGGATGAAGGCGCCCGTGCCATCGTGCTGCGGCTGGATACCCCGGGCGGCCTGTCCAAATCGATGCACGACATCATCGCCGACATTCTGGCTTCACCCGTACCCGTTCTGTGTTTCGTCGCCCCGTCCGGCGCGCGCGCGGCTTCCGCCGGTACCTACATCTTTTACGCCTGCCCGGTGGCGGCCATGGCGCCGGCCACCCATCTGGGAGCGGCCACGCCGGTCTCGTTGGGCGGCGGCACACCGATGCCCTCGCCCGCCAAAAGCACGAAAAAACCGCAGGAAGGCAAGGACGGCGCCGAACAGCACAAGGTGCTCAACGACGCCATCGCCTACATCCGCTCATTGGCCGAACTGCATCACCGCAATGCCGACTGGGCCGAACAAGCCGTGCGCGGCGCGGCCACGTTGACGGCGACCGAGGCGGTGGAAAAGCATGTGGCCGATTTCATTGCCGGCGACACCGCAGACCTCCTGGCGCAGGCGAACGGTCGCCGCGTCATCGTCAACGGCAAGAAAACCACGCTCGCGTTGTCCGATCTCGCGGTGCGCAGCTACGCGCCCGACTGGCGTGCACAATTTCTGGGCGTGATCACCAACCCGACCATTGCCTATCTGCTGCTGTTGGCGGGCATCTGGGGCATCATTCTGGAAGTGTTTCATCCCGGCGTTTTGTGGCCGGGCATCGGCGGCGCCATTTGCCTTCTGATCGGCTTGTATGCGCTGCAGATGCTGCCGGTCGACTATGTCGGCCTGGCATTGATGGCTCTGGGCGTGATCCTGTTGATCGCCGAGGCCATGGTACCGACGTATGGTGCGCTCGGCATCGGCGGCATCATTGCTTTCGTGGTGGGATCGATCATGTTGATGAATACCAACGTGCCGGGTTACGGCGTCAATCTCGGCGTCATCGCCGGCATCGCCTTTACCGGCATCGTCCTGCTGGGACTGGTGATCTGGTTCGTGATGCGATCACGCCGGGCACACGTGATCAGCGGAGACCAGCAAATGCTCGATGCCACCGGTCAGTTGCTGGAAGACGTTCAGGCCGGCGGCAAATCCTGGGCACAGGTTTACGGCGAACGCTGGCGTGTGCGCTCGGATGTGGATTTGCCGGCCGGCGCCGGCATTCGCGTCACCCGGAGGCAGGGGCTGCTACTCTGGATCACCTCGACCAAACCCACTCACACTGACTGATCCTGTTCAAGGGGAACACATCATGTACGGTTTCATCGGCGTCATCGTCGCTTTCGTCATCTTTTTCCTGTTTTCGGCGATCAAGATTCTGCCGGAATACCAGCGTGGCGTGGTGTTGACGCTGGGTCGCTACACCAGCACCAAAGGCCCCGGCCTGATCCTGCTGATACCGGTGCTGCAGCGCATCATTCGCGTGGATCTGCGCGTCAACGTGATGGACGTGCCGCCACAGGACGTGATCACGTATGACAACGTGTCCATCCATGTCAACGCCGTGGTGTATTTTCGCGTCGTCGACTCGGACAAATCGGTGTTGCAGGTGGCGGACTTCTACCAGGCAACCAGCCAATTGGCACAGACTCGTCTGCGCGCGGTACTCGGCCAGCATGAACTGGATGAAATCCTGTCCAAGCGCGACAACATCAACAAGGTGCTGCAGGAAACGCTGGACGAAGCCACCGACGCCTGGGGCATCAAGATTTCCGACGTGGAAATCAAGGATGTCGACATCGACGAATCCATGGTCCGAGCCATCGCCCGCCAGGCCGAGGCCGAGCGTGAACGTCGCGCCAAGGTCATTCATGCCGAAGGCGAAATGCAGGCTGCCGAGAAACTGCGCGATGCCGCGGCGACGCTTTCGCAGGAAGGTCAGGCGCTGCAGTTGCGCTACTTGCAAACCATGCTGGACATGACCAACAACGGCAAGGCGTCGACCATCGTGTTCCCGTTGCCGATAGATCTGATCAAGCCGTTGACCGATCTGCTGCAGCCCGGCAAGGACGCCTGATCCGCCCCCGGACACGAAATGATTCGCAAGGCGGAGCGACGCCCAACGCGCGCGTCGCGCGAGTGTGCGCGGCAAAACCACTCGACAGAAGGCTCTGCGCCATTCGTGCGATCGCGCATGGGTGATAATGTGCAACATTTCCATCGTTGGAGACATCTCATGCGTCGTTGGTTGCTTCCCGCTCTTGCGCTGATCGCCCTCGCCGCCTGCCATGGGCAGCCGTCCCAGCCCTACCAGGGCGGCACGGTATCCAAACTGATCACCAAGGACATCACGGTCGGCAACGGCCCGGTGGCCAAACCCGGCATGGAAGTGCTGGTGCAATACACCGGCTGGCTCTACGACGAAAACGCCAAGGACAAGCACGGCAAAGAGTTCGACAGCACCAGCAAGCGCAACGACACACCGTTTCGCTTCACGCTCGGTACCGGCCAGGTCATCGAGGGTTGGGACAAGGGTGTGGTCGGCATGCGCGTCGGCGGCGTGCGGCAACTGCTGATCCCGCCGGATCTCGCCTATGGCCACAAAGGCGCCGGCGGCGGCGTGATTCCGCCGGATGCTTCGCTGGTGTTCAGGGTCAAACTGGTGGACGCGCAAAAGCCCTGACGACAACGTCTGAATGGCCATCCGCATTGCAGCCCGGAGCACATGCCTGTCGGCCCTGGATTCGGCCGGCGAACGACGCTTCTCGGAACGTCTGGTGCAGATACCGCAACACGCTGAAAGTCCTGTCGGTGGCGCGCAGTTTCGCGCACGATCTGCTGGCCGAGCGCAACGACGACGATATTCCGCTGGTGGCGCCGGGAAGTGTCCGTCGTCGTGGCCCGACACCGGTACTGGCGCGTTTCGGAAGTCACTGGAAACAGGCCGACACACTTGTTGCCGCGTTGCAGGACGAGCACGAACACGGGCGCCAGGTCCGAAATGGCCGTCATTTACAGCCATCGTCACGAAGGCCGGCGTTGGGCGCACGCATTGAGAGACTGCGAGATTCCCTGCGCGTCGGCCAGGCAGCGCGGTCAGGCGCAATCATTCGCCTCGGACGACAGCATCAAACCGGTCACGATGCATTCCAGCAAGGGACTGGAATTTCCGTTCGTCATCCTTCCCGATTTCGGCGCCTTGCCTCGTCCGGAAGCATCCGAGGCGGCCGATGCAGGCCTGCTTTATGTCGCCATGACTCGCGCCACCGAACAGCTGTTGATGCTGCACTACCGCGAATCGGCGTTCACGCGTCGTACTCGCGCGTCAATTGGCGATGTCGAGGAGGAATTGGCCATGACGGTACGTCAAGCGACACGGTCATGAGCCGCTTGCGTCCAGCCAGCCGATCCAGGTGGCCGGCGTCACAATGACGAACAAACCTTGCCGTTTCGTCCGGCGGTGCAGCTTGAGCAACATCCTGTCTTTGGTCACCAGGCTGCCGGCGCCGGCCTGCAGTGCCAGTTCCAGAAACTTCTGGTCATCCGGATCGCCGCAGCGCGGCAATGCGTCGATGGACACATTTCGTTGCTGCAGCGGTGGCGGATACTCATGGAACCATGTGTCATAACTTGAACACGCATCTCGACGCCGAACCGCATCCAACTCGAATTGCGGATAGTGCAGCACGCGCTGCCATTCGTCGCGACAATCCGTGCGCGTGACGGCCGTGACGCGGCCCGATTGCAGCGCCCGCATCAACGGCTCGACAGCCGCATCCCGATAGATGAAAAGATCCAGGCACACGTTGGTGTCGATGACCACCCGTGCCTGGTTCCTCCCATCACTGATCGGCATGCGTGACCGGCTTGCGAAAACGATAGATGAACTGGTCGGTGTGCCCGCGAATGGACTTGTCGAACACGGCGATGTCGTGCGGATCATCCGGATTGGCCAGCGCATTGCTGGAACCGTCGAAAACGAAACCGGCAGCTTCGAGTTCCTTTTTGACAGCGGCCGGATCAATACGGTGCAACGTGTCGGTGTCGCGCGTCCCGGAGCCGGCCGGCGCCACGTGATCGATGACGATGAACACGCCGCCGGGTTTGAGCGTCTCGTAAACGCTGCGGTCGAACGCGGCGATATCGATGCCCATGTTGTGGTAATCGTGATAGTTCTGCGAGGTGAACACGATATCGGCCTTGGCCGGCACTTTCAGTGTTTGCGCCGATTGTGCCAGCACGCTCACGTTGTCGTAGTGCGGCGTGGCCGCAAGTTTTTTCCAGTTCTCCAGACTTTTCTTCGAATACTTCATCATCTGCTTCGGCCAGATGGTGTAGACGTGGCCATCCGCGCCGACAATCCGGCTGAACACGCGCGTCCAGTAGCCCGAACCTGGCGACAACTCGACCACGGTATCCCCCGGTTTGACCCCGGTGAATGTCATCACCGCGGACATTTCGCGGCGCGCATCGTCCGCCTTGTCGGCTTGGCGCGCCGGATCATTGATGGCAGCAGTCACGTAGGCGGGAACACTGCCGGCGGACGCGGTGGTGGACTGGGCCTGCGCCGTGAACGACAACGCCGGAGCGCAGAGGGAAAACAGCAAGATGGAAATACGCATCGGTTTATCCTCCCCGAAAGCATGGAACCACGATTGTGCGCCTTTGTCGGCGACGATGCATGTCTTCAAGCGCCAGACAGGGACCAGCAGCCGACTTCGCGATAGTTTTTTTCGCCGGGCACACTGTGCAGCAGAAAAAACGCACGCACCGGAAAATCCACCGCCGGAATCGTGGTGTCCGCCACGACATCGCCGCACCCATACCCCAGAGTGACGTGCGGGCGCCAGGGCCGCTCATCGTGCATTGCGATGCCATGATCACCAAGCGCCTTGCCGAGCGCTTGATGCAGAACATGCAATGGAGCGCCGGCTTCGCGCGCACATGCGATGCAGGGCGGCCGCTTCGCCGGGAAACCGGAAATGCAGTCCGGATACCAACGAAAAGCAGCCGCATGCACGTCGCCCGCCGCACGTATCGCCAGCCGGATGAATCCCGAGGAAAAATGCTCGCGCGCCCCCAGAAACTGCAACGTCACGTGATAGCGTGCCGGGCGCACCCAACGCGCCCGATACGTCGGCTCGAGGTGTCGGGCCCGAGCCACCAACGCCTCACGCGTCGGCGGCTCGGGACGCAACGCGAAAAACAAACGTTGGGTGGATGCATGAGTCATGCGCGCGGCCGGTAATCGTTGCCTCAGCATAACCATCGTGCCATTCTCGGGACATCATCATCCGGAGTTTGAAGATGAACACGCCCGCATTTCGCCGGCGCCGGGGAAAATATGGCTTCGATGCACCCTATGCCGTTGTCGGCATGATCGTCGGCGGGCTGATCTGCATTGCCATGGCGATCGGCTGGGCCGGCGCTCCGATTCCTGTCGTGTACGGACCGTTGTGGCTGGGGCTTTACGGTCTGGCGCTGCTCGCCATGGCTGGCAGCTTCATTTACACCACGCGGCGCGGCAAGTTCACCGTATGGGCAGCGTTGATCGACCAACTCGGTCTCCGGGGTGACGAGCGAGTGCTGGACATGGGCTGCGGCCGCGGCCTGGTGCTGTTGGAAGTGGCGCGCCATCTGGACACAGGCAAGGCCGTCGGCGTGGATTTGTGGCATGCGATCGACCAGTCCGGCAATGGTGCCGCCGTCACCCGCGCCAACGCCGAGGCCGAGAACGTGTCCGACCGCGTGGCACTGGAAACAGGCGACATGAGTCAGCTGCCATTCGACGATGCCGAATTCGACGTGGTCGTTTCCAGCCTTGCACTTCACAACATTCGGCGGGTGAACCAACGCATGCGGGCCATCGATGAAGCGGTGCGCGTGCTGCGTCCCGGCGGACGTCTGCTGATTGCCGATTTTCGTCATACCGGAAGTTACGCCGAGCGTTTGCACGAACGGGGCATGCAAGACGTCACATGCCGCAATCTGGGCTGGCGTTTCTGGTATGGCGGACCGCCTTGGGCGACGCATCTGGTCAGCGCGACCAAAGGTTCCGTTTGAACCGACCGTCGGCTTGCAAGCCGCACACGACCTCAAGCCAGGAGCCTGCTTTATTCACCAGCATTCTGCTGCGCGCGCCCCAGACCGTGCCATGCCCGGCGCTCGCTCCGGCGGAGTGCTCGACGTAGTGAAACTACGCCTGCGCCACTCCTTGGTCGCGATCACCGCGCCTGGCACGGCCTGGAACCCGCTCGCGACGAGTCCCGATGAATGAAGCAGGCTAGTCTGATGATGCCGTTGCCGCCGGTCCGTTGGCGCCGGTCACGGCCGTACGAATCGCGCGCAACTTCTGCTTGATTCGTGCCTCGTTGGTCGGCCCCACGCGCAACATCATCTTCTGGCCGACCGACAGATTTTCCAGGCGGGGGTCGGCAAACGCATAGCCTTTGTCGGTACGCGTCAGCGCAATCGGTCCCCGCGGTTCGGGCGCCTTGAGCAAATCGTCGATCACGGTCACCAGACGATCGTTGAAGTACCCCTCGGGATAACCCAGGTTGCGGTAGGCCTGCTGGAACAACGGGTAGGCATGCACGTACCAGCCCACCCAGGATTTCACATCGGCTTGCTCGACCCATTGCATGTACGGGGCGTAACGTGCGAAATCCGCCTGATCGAGCACCAGCTCGCCATCGACCACCGACGTGGCGAGCGTGCCCGCCGGCGGCTTCAACGGCAGGATGTTGCGCCCCATTTCGTGCCGCGGCAGCGCATCCACCATGGCCACGATGCGCTGCACGATATGGCGGTTTGCCAGCAAGTTTCCGACCGACGCATCACCGCCGCCCAAACGCGCCAGCGCCGCTCTCACACCGGCGTCGCTGTCGGCCAGCGCCGGCAACGGCGCCGTGGAGGCAGGTGCCGGCGCGGAAGCCTCGGCGATGGGGTGATGAACGGCTGCAACGCTTGCAGCAGACGCCACCGACGCGCTTTGTGCCGGCGCCGGCACACTTTTGGACACGTTGGCGCCATTGCGCCAATACCAGGCGCCAATGATGATGAGGATGATCACCACCACGGCTACCACCCACGCCACGACACTGGATTTCGATTTCATGGCCGCCTCGCTTTGTACCGCTTCTCGGCTTCCATGGTAAACCGATTCGACAACGCAGGCGCCGCGACCCGAGAATGCGGCCCGTCGGCGGAACCGGGCCCTGCCCTGCGTGTCAGTTTCAAACCACGTTGCCCATCAGCTTTTTGAGTGGCTTCAGACAGATGATCATCAGCACGCCAGAACCAACGGAGACGGCGACCACCAGCAGGAAATTGTGCGGCATGTCTTCGATGTTGTGACCGGTCACCTGAGCCGCGAGCAACCCGGCAAAAAGGTTGCCCAGTGCCGCGCCCATGAACCACGTGCCCATCATCTGGCCCACGAAGCGCTTGGGCGACAATTTGGTGACCGCCGACAGACCGATTGGGCTGAGGCACAGCTCACCCGTGGTATGCAGCAGATAGGTCAGCACCAACCAGGTCGGCCACACCTTGTGACCGGCCAGGGCAACCTTGGCGGCGAACACCATCACCAGAAAACCCAGACCGAGTTGGATCAGCCCCAACGCGAGCTTCAGCGGTAACGACGGATTGAGGTTCTTGCGCGCAAGGCGTACCCAAAACGCCGCGAAAAAAGGCGCCAGCAGAATGATGAAGATGGCATTGAGACTCTGGAACCAGCTTGCCGGCATCTGCCAGCTGAAGATCATGCGATCCGTGTAGTTTTTGGCGAAAAGGTTGAACGAGCTGCCGGCCTGTTCGAAGCCGGCCCAAAAAACAGCAGCCGCAACACAGAACAGCATGATTCCGCCGACATGCAGTTTCTCCTCGCGGTTGAGTTTGCCGAAGGCATACACCGCAGCAAAAAACAGCACCACGATGCCCATCAGGACCCACGAACCGACTGCCGCCACCTCGTAGGGATCAAACGTGATGATGCCGGTTTTTATGAGAGCGATCAGCAGCACGAGCACTGCCACGGCAACGCCGAGCAGCATCCATCCCCGGCGCGTCTTGCGGTTCTGCTCGGGGCTGCGCTCGCTGGGCCGTGGAAACTTGCCCACATCGCCCAGATGATGACGGGTCAACTGATACTGGACCAAGCCGAAGACCATGCCCACACCGGCAGCGCCGAAGCCCCAGTGCCAACCCACTTTTTCGCCCAGCGTACCGCAGACAAACGGTGCGACGAACGCGCCCAGGTTGATACCCATGTAGTAAATGGAGAAGCCGGCGTCGCGGCGCGCACCGCCTTCAGGGTACAGACCACCCACCATGGTGCTGACGTTGGGTTTGAGGAGCCCCGTGCCGATCACGATGAACAACATGCCAAGGTAGAACGGGAAGGGGCCGAACGGCATCGCCATCGTGAAATGACCCAAGGCGATGATGCAGCCGCCCCAGAACACCGTGCGCTGAGCGCCCATCAGATTGTCGGCAATCCAGCCGCCGGCGAGTGCCAGCAGATAGACGAAAGCGGTGTACAGACCGTAGATCGCGGTGGCATCGGCGTTGCTGAGGCCCAGTCCGTTGTCAGCCACCGTCGCCACCATGGCGAACACCAGGATGCCGCGCATGCCGTAGTAGCTGAAGCGTTCCCACATCTCGGTGAAGAACAGCGTGTACAGCCCACGCGGATGCTTCATTTTGACCGAATCAACCGGTGAAGGGGTCTCGGGAACGGTGGTTTCACTCATGGGCGCATTCGAAGCAAAAAAACGGCCCCCACTGTTAACAGACGTTCAGGTCAACGTCAATTTTTTTTGCCGCATGCAACCGGGTCGTCGACACGCCTGCAAGGCGGGCCGACGTCCACCTTGCTGGCAGGGTCGGAATCGAACGGACCCGACGCGATCAGGGTTTGAAAGGCACCGCACCGGCGGCCGGCCAATCAGTGTCGCCAACACGATGCAGCTTCATCTCGAAAAACGGCACCGACTTCCCGTTGGGCATCTGCCGCACGCCGACTTCGTGCCAGGTGCCGTCGGTGATGGTCGCGGTGTACTGCATGGTCACCGGCCCGGCCTTGATATCCCACGTGAACCCGTCATCGGTCAGCGTCATCGGAAAATTGCCGGCATTGCCCTGCGCATAGGCGCGCATCGTGTAGGCCTTGCTGGCCGGATCGTACGACACGATGCCCAGCGCATTGAAACTGACCGTACCGTCGGCTTCGTAGCCGCGTCCTTCCATGACCATGACCGAGCTGTCCAGAAACGGTCCCACGCGCTCGGTTTGCGTGATGGTGTGCTTGCCCGAGGGCAACGTCATCGTGGCTTTGCCGCGCCATATGCCGGCCATGTCAGCCAGCGGTTTCATCGCCGCTTTCTGGGCCTTGAGCTTCGCTTGTGGATCGGGGCGATGATGCGCTTGTGCCCCGGCAACTGCCGTGGCCGTACCGGCGATGGCGAGAAAACAGGCACTGGCAATGGAAAATGTCTTGTTCATGAAACTCCCTCCGACGAGTCCGCAAATGGGCGTCGATCACGTGTCCGGATCAATGCACGAGCGTCATTGTGGCGAATCGGCCGCACACACGCATGCGCCCATCATCATGCCAAATGCATGACAAATGCCATGTTGCCGTGAATGTACGGCATCAGGATATCCCGGAAGCCCCCGACATGCCGTACTCTCGGCGGGGCTGCAACCGAAAGCTCCGGCCTGTCGCGCCAAGGCGGTTGCTTGCTCCGGATTCGCGGCGCCGGTCGCTCAACGCAACTGACTGTCCTTGCTGCCGCGGCGATTGTAGCCGCTGTTGGCGCCATGTTCGCGGTCATGGTCTTCCTGGCAAGCGATACACAAGCGCACGCCGGGCATGGCTTTGCGCCGCGCCTCGGGGATGGGTTCGTCGCATTCTTCGCAATGGGTGAGACCGGGTCCGCTGCGCATCTGGCTGCGCACGCGCTTGATCGCATCCTTTACGGTCGCGTCGATTTGGTCGTTGACGGCGTTGTCGCCGGCCCAGCCGGTGGCCATGTCGTTCTCCGCAGGTTGGAAATGCCAGTTTGCCTGCCTTGAAACATGAGGGCAATCGCGGCAATTCAAAGGGTTGCGAAACCATCCCATTGACAATATCGAGGATTCGGGCACCCTGTGCCTCTTAATTACCTGTCATGGCAGTCAATTGAGCGACGCCTCGTTTCGCCCTCCCAACCTGGCTCTGACGTCTGTCGGCCTGTCGCTGGCAACGTTCATGCGTGTGCTCGATACCACCATCGCCAATGTGTCGTTGCCGACCATCGCCGGCAATCTGGGTAAAAGTTACGACCAGGCCACCTGGGTCATCACTTCGTTCACGGTGTGCATGGCGATCACTTTGCCGCTGACGGGGTATTTGAGCCGCCGTTTCGGCGAAATGAAGCTTTTCATATGGTGCACGGTGCTGTTTTCGCTGGCCTCGCTGGCGTGCGGCTTGTCCGAATCGATGGGGGTGTTGCTGTTTTTTCGCGCCATCCAGGGCGCGGTATCCGGCCCCCTGTACCCCGTGACTCAGAGTCTGATGATCGCGGTTTACCCCAAGGACAAGCGCGGCATGGCGCTGGCGCTGATCGGCATGATCACCATCGTGGCGCCCATTGTCGGTCCGGTACTGGGCGGGTGGATCACCGACCGGTATTCGTGGCACTGGATTTTTTTCATCAACGTGCCCATCGGCATCTTTGCCTGTGTCGTGGCATGGACGCAATTGGCCGACATGAAGGAAAAGACCGAACGACCGCGGATGGATTACGTGGGACTGTTCTCGCTCATCATCGGCGTGGGCGCGTTGCAACTCATGCTGGACAAGGGCAACGACGCGGACTGGTTCAATTCCCCCTTCATCATCGTGCTGGCAATCGTGTCGGCCATCGCACTGACCGTTTTCCTGATCTGGGAATTGACCGACGACGACCCGATCGTCAATTTGCGCTTGTTCCGACATCGCAATTTTGCCGCCGGCACGCTGATACTGGTGCTGTCGTATTCCGCCTTTTTCAGCATGGGTCTGCTGTTGCCGTTATGGATGCAACGCGTACTCCATTACACCGCCATGTGGTCGGGGCTGGCACTGGCGCCGGTCGGGATTTTCCCGATTCTGCTGACGTTCTTCGTCGGCAAATACGCGACGCGGATGGATCTGCGCGTACTGGCCGCCGCAGCCTTCATGATCTTCGGCGTTACTTGCCTCATGAACGCCGGCTTCAATGCGCAGGTGGATTTCCGCTCGTTGTTCGAAGTTCGGTTGCTGCAAGGCCTGGGCACGGCGCTGTTCTTCATGCCGGTGCTGACCATTCTGCTGTCGGATCTGGAAGGCAACGAGATTGCCTCGGGCTCGGGTACATCCACTTTTCTGCGTCAACTGGGCGGCAGTTTTGCGGCAGCGATCGTCACCTTCGTGTGGGACCGCGGTGCCGTCGCCCATCACGTCAACCTGAGTGAACAGGTCAACCCCTACAACCGGGCAGCCACACATGCCATCAAGAGCATGGGCGGAGGAAACACGCAACAAGCGCTGGTGATGCTCAACCACACCATTACCGAACAGAGTTTCCAGATGTCGTTCAACGACCTGATGCATGTTCTGGCTTTCATCCTGTTCGCGCTGATTCCCATCCTGTGGCTGACCAAGCCGCCTTTCGTGCACGGCGGGCGAAAACGCCAATAGCTAGTCGGTGCGCGCGAAATGGCGCGGCATCCACAGTACGCAGCCCACCATCAGCACTGCCACGACAGCGCCGGCGACATACATGTGCGTCATGCCCGACGCAATCGCATCCCGCAGGTAATCCACCGCGTTGGAAGGCAATTCGCCCTGCTGCAAGGCGCCGATCACGCCGTTGATGCTGTCCGGCAATCCGGCCGCCAACGCATGCGGTGCGGCGGCCAGGCGATCACGCAGTGCGGCATTGAAGATCACGCCCATGACCGCCGCGCCGAGGCTGGAGCCCAGATAGCGCGAAAACATGTTGGCCCCGGTGACCACACCCCGCTTCTCCCAGCCGACCATCGCCTGCACACCCACCAGCAAGGGCGTGGACAGCAATCCGAAGCCGGCGCCCAACACCACCGTGTCGATCACCACGATCCATGTTGCAGCCGAGTGCGGCAGCATCACGAAACCGAGGGTCGCCGCCACCAGCAGCACGGCGCCGCCCAGTGCACTCTGACGAAAACCGATGCGCATGTACAAGCGTCCCGACAACGACGAGGCGAGCGGCCAGCCGATGCTCATGCTGGCCAGCACCAGACCGGCGGCGATGGCGCCCAGCCCCAGCACCGATTGCGCAAAGGTCGGCAAGTAGGTATTCGGCGCCATCATCACCACGCCCATGCCGACGGTAGCCAGGTTGGAGCCGATCAGCGCACGGTCGGTCCACAGCCAACCCGGCATCACCGGTTCGCGTGCATGGCGCTCGACCCACACCAGCCATGCCAACAGCAACCCGGCCGCTGCAAACGTGATCAGGCTGGGCCACGACATCCACGACCATGCCTGCCCGCCCTGCAACAGTCCGAAAATCAACGTGCCCACCGCTGCCAGTATCAGCACGGCACCGGCATAGTCGATGCACGTCTCGCGCCGCTCGAAGTCCTCGTGCAAAAACAAACCGAGCAGCACCATCGCGGCCACGCCGATCGGCAGATTGACCAGAAAAATCCAGCGCCAGGAGAAATACTCCGCAAATGCACCGCCCAGTACAGGGCCGACTATCGCCGCCATGCCACAGACACTGGAGAGCCAACCCTGCACGGAGGCGCGCTCGCGCACGGTATAAAGATCACCGGCCAACGTCGCGACCGTGGCCATGATCGAGCCCGCGCCCAACCCCTGGAACCCGCGAAACACGATAAGCGCCGGCATATTCCAGGCGGCGGCCGAAGCCGCCGACCCGACCAGGAAAATCACGGTGCCGACCAGCAAAACCACCTTGCGACCGTATATATCCGAAAGCTTGCCGTAAATCGGAATCGTGACCGTCTGCGCCAGCAGGTAAATGGAAAATACCCAGCTGAATTGCGCGAAGCCTCCCAGATCACCGACGATCTGCGGGATCGCCGTGGACACGATGGTGGTATCCATGGCTGCCAGCATCATCGTGCACATCAAGGCAGCCAGTATCCAGCCACGCGTGCCGCGGCGCGCCGAGGCGTCGGCGTCGGCTGCATGCGGGGGCGATGGAGGCGAAGAGACGGACGGATTCACCCGTCCATCGTAAGACGTCCGCTGCTTTCAACGGTAGCGAGTAGTAACGCGGCCACCTGCACCGGGGTCACCACCCCGGCCCGCCCGGAGCATGTCGCGTTGCGCGCGGCGCAATCAAGCGAATGGATCGCGCAACACGATGGTGTCATCGCGGTCGGCGCCGGTGGCGACCAGGGCCAACGGGCAACCGGAAAGCTCCTCGATGGCACGCAGGTAGGCGCGTGCAGCCGCCGGCAGTCTGCTCCACTCGCGCACGCCGTTGGTATTTTCTTCCCAGCCCGGGAATTCCAGATACACAGGCTTGCATTCACGCCAACCATCGGCATCCAGCGGCGCCAGTTCGCGGCGCTTGCCGCGGTATTCGTAGGCCACGCAAACCTTGATGGTTTCCAGACCATCGAGCACGTCGAGCTTGGTCATGGCCAGCCCCGAAATGGCGTTGATCTGCACGGCGCGCTGCAAGGCGACCAGATCGATCCAGCCGCAGCGACGCGCGCGTCCGGTGCTGGCGCCGAATTCATTGCCGGCCTTGGCGATGAACTCGCCCGTGGCGTCGTGCAATTCGGTCGGGAACGGACCGCCGCCGACGCGTGTGGCGTAGGCTTTGCAAATGCCCAGCACATAATCGATATCGCACGCACCCACGCCGGTGCCGGCCAACGCGCCACCGACGGTGGTGTTGCTGGAGGTGACATACGGATACGTGCCGTGGTCGATGTCCAGCAGTGCACCCTGCGCGCCCTCATAGAGGATATTGCCGCCTTCGGCGCGAATGTCGCGCAGCACCGTGGCCACGTCGTCGACCATGGGTCGGATATATTCACCCCAGGCCATGGCATCGTCCAGAATCCTCTGATAATCGACGGTGTCGGCCTTGAGCCAATGCTCGAGAATGAAGTTGTGATAGTCGACGGCTGCACGAACTTTTTCCGGCAGCTCGTGCGGGTACATCAAATCGGCAACGCGAATCGAGCGCCGCGCCACCTTGTCCTCGTAAGCCGGACCGATGCCGCGGCCGGTGGTGCCGATGGCGCTGCCGCCGGCAGCCTTCTCGCGCGCCTGATCAACCGTCACGTGATACGGCATGATCAACGGGGTGGCCGGGCTGATTCCGACTCTCGAACGCACTTCCACGCCCTTGCCTTCCAGCTCGGCGATTTCGCTTTGCAGCGCCTCCGGTGAAAGCACGACGCCATTGCCGATCAGGCATTGCACGCCTTCGCGCAGAATGCCCGACGGGATCAGGTGCAAGACGGTCTTTTCACCATTGATGACCAGGGTGTGACCGGCGTTGTGACCACCTTGGAAGCGGGCCACGGCGCCGACGCGCTCGGTGAGCAGATCGACGATCTTGCCCTTGCCCTCATCGCCCCACTGTGCCCCGAGAATGACAACTGACTTGCCCATGTTCGTGTACTCGTTCGCGTTCATGTGACATCCCGTGCGGGATGATTCCGGTGATCCGCTCCGATGCAAATCACCTGTTGACCCATTGCAAAGCCAGCAGCCCGCCTGCCACGGCCACGCCTCCGCATGCGCGCAAAACGCGCGGGTCCATTCGTGCGGCCTGCTCGACCATTTTCTGCCAACCGCGTGGCGCGGCCAGAAGCATCATGCCTTCGATGACAGCCACCAGACACAACGCCGCATACAGCTCATGCATCACTACCCGCCATTGCCGTCGGCATCACCGAAGTACCGCATGAACTTCGATTCGGGATCGACGATCAACACGCTCTTGCCGTGATCGAACGCCGTGCGATAAGCACTGAGGCTGCGATAGAAGTCGAAAAAGTGCGGATCCTTGCCATAGGCCTTCGCATAAATGGCCGCCGCCTCGGCATCACCCTCGCCGCGCACCCTGGACGCGTCACTCTTGGCGTTGGCAATCAGCACCTGGCGCTGGCGGTCGGCGTCGGCGCGGATCTTTTCGCCCGCCTCCTTGCCGGTGGAACGCAACTCGTTGGCGAGTTGCTTGCGCTCGGCGCGCATGCGGTTGTACACCGAGTCACTGACGGTTTCCGGCAGTTCGATGCGCTTGATGCGCACATCGACCACCTGGATGCCGAGATTCTTGCGCGTCGCCTGATTGGCCTGGCTGATGACCTGACGGGCGATGTCCTTGCGGCCACCGGAGATCAGTTCGTCCAGCGTGCGCGAGTTGACCTGAAAACGCAGTGCATCCTTGATGATCGGCGCCAGGCGTTGGCGCGCCTGGCTGATGTTGCCCGTCGTCGAACGATAGTAGGTCACACTGTTTTCAATGCGCCATTTGACGTAGAAATCGACGTCGACACTTTTCTTTTCCTTGGTGAAATAACGCTCGGGTTGAGCGTCCAGCGTCTGGATGCGGCTGTCGAAATGCATCGCCTGCTGCACGAACGGCAGCTTGAAATACAGCCCCGGCGTGAAATCGGAACGATCGATCCGGCCGAATTGCAGCAGGATTGCGCTTTGCCCCTCGCGCACCGTGAACATGCTGCTGAAACCGACGATCAGAAGAATGACGATGAGGATGATTGGCCACAGCTTTTTCATTGTCCGTTGCCCTCGCCATTGCCGGAAGTGGTGGAAGAGGTCGTCTGTGCCGGTCCCATTGCCTTGCCCACACCGGGCAAGCTCGACGTGCTTCCGGCGGATCCATTTTCATCCGACGACGACGCCTTCCCCGATCCCAGCTTCAGATAAAACACGTTGCGGCCGTGCGATCCGTCCACCACTTTCGGGTGTTTGGCCATGATTTTTTCCATGGTTTCCAGCCACAAACGGGTGCGCGTGATGTCGGGCGCCGCCTGATATTGAGCCAGCATCAGATCGAAACGTGCCACGTCACCTTTGGCCCGTGCCACGCGCGCGGCCTTGTAACCCGCCGCTTCTGCTGCAATACGCGCCGCATTGCCCCGTGCCACGGGAATGACCTGACTGGCATAGGCGCGGGCTTCATTTTCAATGCGCTGCTTGTCTTCACGCGCCTTGTTGACGTCGTCGAATGCTTCCTTGACCTGGTCCGGCGGGGCCACGTTCTGGAAGCTGATTTCGGTGACGCGCAGACCGGCGTCGTATCCATCGAGAACCTGCTGCAGACGCTGGCGCGTCTTGGCCACCAGCTCGGCCCCTTGGCCCGACAAGATCGCATCCATGGTGTTGGCGCCGACCACCGAGCGCACGGAAGCTTCGGCGGCCTCGCGAATCGTCTGTTGCGGATCGCGCATCGAAAACAGGAATTTGCGCGCATCGGACACTTGCCACTGCACGTTGAAGTCCACATGCACGATGTTCTCGTCGTTGGTCAGCATCTGTACGCTGTCGGACACCGACCTCACTTTCGTGGTTTTCACCTTGTACACATGCTCGAACGGCGACGGCAGTTTGAGATGAAACCCCGACGGCAAGGAACGGTCGAAGGCGCCAAAGCGCAGCACGACACCGGTTTCGCGCGCGCCAATGACGGTGTAACTCGACAGGATCAGCCATGCCAGAATGATGGCCACGATGATGGTGACGATCCCCCCGCCACCATGACCGAAACGGCCCATGTGCTGGCGCAGCTTGTTGAAAATGTCATCCCATTGCGGGCCTTTGTCGCCGCCGGAATGGTTGTCGCGGTTCCACGGGTCACGCCCGCCTTTGCCAGGTTCGTTCCAGGACATGTTCAAAAGCCCCCTGCGGGCAGGATCAGGGCCGACGCACGACGTCGGCGAATGAAAGCGATGGGTTTCGACATGATTCAGTGCGTCGCGGAGATTGGCTGGTGACAGTCAATGGCGGCCGGGAACAGGAAGTGTCGACGCCGGACGCACTTTTTCCATTCTATCAGAATGAAACCCGGGGGAAGCTCATTCCGCGTCTCCGTCATGGCCGGCCAAAGCCCTGACCGGCTCGGCATCCGCCCCCGGCAGACTGACAAGTACATCGCGTGGCGCATCGATGTCGAGATGCCACCCGTCGGCATCCACGCGCTCATCGGCGATGGCGCCGACATCCTTGAGTCTCGCATGCAAACGACCGGCACTGAGCGGAAGGTCCAGACGAGCCTGAATGCGATCCCCTCCCAGCCGTTCACCCAGCGCGTCACGCAATGCCTCCAATCCTTCGCCGGTCGCGGCCGACAGCCACACCCGCTGCGGCTGACCCTCCCCGTCGCGGTCCACGCGTGCATCGACTGTCGCCAGATCGATCTTGTTCATCACCCGCAATTGCGGCACGTCGCCGGCACCGATTTCGTCCAGTACGCGGTCGACGACGCCCGCAAGGAGATCTCTTTCCGGATCGGCGGCATCACTGACATGCAACAGCAGATCGGCATCGCGCGCCTCGGCCAGTGTGGCACGGAAGGCGGCAACCAGATCATGCGGCAACTCGCGCACGAAACCCACGGTGTCGGCCAGGACGGCGGGGCCGCAATCGAGATCCTCGATGCGGCGCACGGTGGGATCGAGCGTGGCGAACAACTGATCAGCGGCATAAACCTCGCCCGCCGTCAGCTTGTTGAAAAGCGTGGATTTGCCGGCATTCGTATAACCCACCAGCGCCACGCGCGGCACGGTATTGCGCAAGCGCGAGCGACGTTGCTGGCGGCGTTGCGTCTGCACCTTCTGCAGGCGCCTGGTGAGCTGTTTGACGCGGATGCCGAGCAGGCGACGATCGGTTTCGAGCTGGGTTTCGCCGGGCCCCCGCAGACCGATGCTGCCACCACGCTGCCGTTCCAGATGGGTCCAGCCGCGCACCAGTCGTGTCGCCAAGTGACGCAATTGCGCCAGCTCCACTTCCAGTTTGCCTTCGTGCGAGCGGGCACGCTGTGAAAAGATGTCGAGGATCAACCCGGCACGATCGATCACGCGCACGCCGAGATGTTGTTCCAGGTTGCGCTCCTGGACCGGACTCAACAGGTGGTCGACCAGCACCAGATCGGCGCCGGTCGCACGCAGACTCTCGGCCACTTCCTCGACCTTGCCGCTGCCGATGTAGTAACGCGGATTGGGCACGGCGACTCGCGCCGCAATGCGCTCGAGTACTTCGGCGCCCGCCGATGCCGCCAACTCGGCGAATTCGTCGGCGCGACGCGCCGGATCGCCGCCGCCACGCGAATGCGGCAATACCAGTACGGCGCGCTCACCCTTCTGCTCGCGGTCTATGAACGTGTTGGCCATGAATCAAGGGTACCGGTGAACATGATCGGTTGATATGCCTTTCGACACCCGGTGATTCAATGCCCCACCGCGTTCACCCGGTATCAGGCAACGGCGGTCTCGCCGTGACTGGCCTGATGCTCGTGATGGCCACCTTCGTGACCACCGACTCGCACATTGCGCGCCGGCACCACCGTCGAAATGGCATGCTTGTACACCATCTGACTGACCTGGTTGCGCAGCAACACCACGAACTGGTCGAACGACTCGATGGTGCCTTGCAGCTTGATGCCGTTGACGAGATAGATGGCAACCGGCACACGCTCGCGGCGCAGGGCATTCAAAAAAGGATCTTGCAGTGATTGTCCTTTGGACATGGTTATTCTTGCTCCCGGGAAAGCCGCGTCTTCGCAAGGACGATTCGGCTTCCCTCGCAACGACGGCCGGATAAGTGATGCCACCCAATACGCGAGCGACATCCCGGCCCAAATGACCCGATCCGATCTCCCCACCGGACGAGCCCCCACGAGAAGCTTAACGGTTTTTAAACTGCACGCAAATACCGGTTCGCGATCAGTTCGTGAACCGCTCCACGGCCTGTATCACGATACGCGTCATTTCCGTCGTCCCGGCATCCAGCCAGCGCGCATCCAATTCGCTCCGCAGCCAGGTGATCTGACGTTTGGCCAACTGCCGCGTGGCCGCCTGCGCCTGGCGACGGAACGTGGCGGCATCCGTGCGCCCATCCAGGTGATGCCACGCCTGGCGATAGCCGACGGCGCGCATGGACGGCATTTCCGGCGTCAACCGCGATGAGGAGCGAAGTCTGCGCACCTCGTCCAGAAACCCGTCCTCGAGCATCGCATCGAAGCGGGCCTCGATGCGCCGATGCAGCAAAGCGCGGTCGGCCGGAACCAGCGCCAGTTTCAACACCCGGAACGGGAACGGTGCCCGCGCCGTCCGCTGTTGTTCGCTCAGCGGACGACCATCGCCCAGCTCGATGACTTCCAGCGCACGCTGAATGCGCTGCGCGTCGTGCGGGCGAATGCGCTCGGCCGCCGCCGGGTCCAGCCGTGCCAGACGCGCATGCAGTGCTGGCCAACCGTCGGCTTGTGCCTCCTCGGCCAGACGCCGGCGAATATCCGCATCGGCAGCAGGCAATGGCGACAAGCCCCGTTGCAAAGCGCGAAAATACAGCCCGGTACCACCTACCAGCAACGGTATGCGCCGGCGCGCTGCCGACGCCTGCATGGCAGCCATCGCATCGGCACGGAAATCGGCGGCCGAATAAGTGTCCTGCGGTTCGCGAATGTCGATCAATCGATGGGGATGGCGCGCCCGCGTCGCTGCGTCGGGCTTCGCGGTGCCGATATCCATGCCACGATAGACCAGCGCCGAGTCCACGCTGATCAGGTCGACCGGAAAATGATCCGCCAGACGACAGGCCAGGTCCGTTTTGCCGGACGCGGTCGGGCCCATGAGGAACACGGACAAAGGGCGGCGGTCAGTACTCATGGCCCGTATTGTAGGCACTGTGCATGACCTATAATCGTTCCGTTCGACTGGAGAAGAAGTTTCATGCCGCAAATGATGAAGGCGCTGGTCAAGCGCGAAGCCGCCGAAGGTATCTGGATGGAGCAGGTGCCGGTGCCGGAGATCGGCGCCAACGAAGTGCTGATCAAGGTGGACAAGACCGCCATCTGCGGCACCGATCTGCACATCTACAAATGGGATGAATGGAGCCAGCGCACCATCAAGCCCGGACTGGTCATCGGGCATGAATTCGTCGGTCGCATCGTCGACATCGGTTCGGCGGTCGAAAACTATCACGTCGGTGACCGCGTGTCGGCCGAAGGTCACGTGGTGTGCGGCCACTGCCGCAACTGCCGTGCCGGGCGCCCGCACCTGTGCCCGAATGCCGTCGGCATCGGCGTCAACCGCAACGGTGCATTCGCCGAATACGTCGCGGTACCGGCCACCAACCTGTGGCGCATTCCCGCCTCCATTCCCTCGGAACTGGCCGCGTTTTTCGATCCCTATGGCAACGCCGCACACTGCGCGCTGGAATTCAACCTGGTCGGCGAAGACGTGCTGATCACCGGCGCCGGCCCCATCGGCATCATCGCCGCCGGCATCTGCAAGCACGTCGGCGCACGCAACGTGGTGGTCACCGACGTCAACGACTATCGTCTGAAACTGGCTGCCGACATGGGTGCCACGCGCGTGGTCAACGTATCACGCCACAGCATCAAGGAGACCATGGCCGACCTGCACATGGAAGGTTTCGACGTGGGCCTTGAAATGAGCGGCAACCCCACAGCCTTCAACGACATGCTGCATTGCATGTACAACGGCGGCAAAGTCGCGCTGCTGGGACTGCTTCCCGCCGGCGCCGGGATCGATTGGGACAAGGTCATCTTCAAGGGTCTGGTACTGCACGGCATCTATGGTCGCCGCATGTACGAGACCTGGTACAAGATGACGCAAATGGTCCAGACCGGCTTTCCACTGGGCAAGGCACTGACCCATCAGATTGCCATCGATGATTTCCAGACCGGCTTCGATTTGATGGCATCCGGGCAATGCGGCAAGGTGGTTTGCAGTTGGACGTGATGTCCGGGGCCCGCGCAAGCCGCGCCCTCGTCATTCCGCGCATGCCGGAAAGGCGATCACGCCTTGCCGCACTTTGAAATCACCGGCTCAAGCTCCGCTTTCATGACCCGCCGCCAATGCAATCGAGGACACCACCATGGCCTACACCATCCGCGATCAACTGACATCCGAGCTGGACGAAATCCGCCAGGAGGGTCTGTACAAGGACGAGCGCATCATCACCTCGCCGCAATCGGCCGAAATCACGCTGGCCGACGGCAGCAAGGTGCTGAACTTCTGCGCCAACAATTATCTCGGTCTGGCCGACCATCCGGACGTGATCGCGGCAGCCAAGGAAGCGCTGAATTCACACGGCTTCGGCATGGCATCGGTACGCTTCATCTGCGGCACCCAGGATCTGCACAAGGAGCTGGAAGCGAAGATCAGCGAGTTCTTCGGCACCGACGACACCATCCTCTATGCCGCCTGCTTCGACGCCAACGGTGGCCTCTACGAACCGATTCTCACGGCTGACGACGCAATCATTTCCGATGCGCTCAACCACGCCTCCATCATCGACGGCATCCGACTGTGCAAAGCCCGGCGCTTTCGCTACGCCAATTCGGACATGGCCGATCTGGAGGCCCAGCTCAAGGCGGCCGACGAGGCCGGCGCCCGTCGCAAGCTGATCAGTTCCGATGGCGCGTTTTCGATGGACGGATTCGTTGCCAAGCTGGACGAGATCACCGCGCTGGCCGAAAAATACGACGCCATGGTGCACATCGACGAATGCCATTGCACCGGCTTTCTCGGCGATAGCGGTCGCGGCTCGGCCGAAGTCAACGGCGTCATGGACAAGATCGACATCTTCACCGGTACGCTGGGCAAAGCGTTGGGCGGCGCCATGGGTGGCTTCACCACCGGGCATCAGGAAATCATCGACGTATTGCGCCAGCGCTCGCGGCCGTACCTTTTCTCCAATTCGCTGGCCCCGCATCTTGTCGCCGCGGCGATCAAGGTGTTCGACATGTTGACCCACGCCGACGAACTGCGCGAAACACTCAAGGCCAACACGCAATATTTCCGCAAGGCCATGACCGACGCGGGCTTCGACATCAAGCCGGGTGACCACCCCATCGTGCCGGTGATGATCTACGACGCCCCCAAGGCACAGGCAATGGCCAGTGCCCTGCTGGAAGAAGGCATCTACGTCACCGGTTTCTTCTACCCGGTGGTGCCCAAGGGTCAGGCCCGCATACGCACGCAGATGAGCGCGGCGCACACGCGCGAACAACTCGATCGAGCCATCGAGGCTTTCACGCGCATCGGCAAACAGGTCGGTGTGCTGGCCTGAGCAGCCGGCTCGCGCGCTGCCACTCCGATTCATCCACTCGAAACCACTCGCACGCGACGGCTCGCATCAGTCCTGCACCGCCTGTCGACCCGCATCATCCAGCAGGCGGTGCAGATTTTTTCCGCGCTCGCGCAGCGGCTCCCCGTCGGGCTCCCACGCGATGCTGGCTTGCGCCAATGCCATGATCGCGACCATCTGGTGTCGAATCGGCGTCCGATACATGTGCTGGCGATCGGTCCGGGCAAGCATTTCCAGCACCTCCAGCTGGCGCTTCAGGATGGCGACATTGCCGGACGCATTCTGACGAATCTGGTCGAAGCCGAGCGCCAGAAAATCCGCCATCGACGGATACGCCGCCACCACGCGCACATGGCCGTCGCGCACGATCATTCGTGATGGCAATCGGCAACGGATCAGTCGCGCCAGGATCACGCCCAACCAGTTGACGCACATCAACGCGGTCGTGGTTTCGTTGACCGCCGGTGACAGTGCCTTCATCGCCACATCCACCAACTGGCGCATGCCGAAGCCGGGATCATTTTCCAGCGTTCGCTGCGAACCGTACGACCACGCTTCGCTGGCTCGCGACAACGCGTCGCCGAGGTCATCGCGCGGTGTTTGCAAGTCGGCGATGACCTCGCCCCGCGTGACGAAAGTGCCGCTGCCGCGCACGACCCTGATGCACCCTTCCATTTCGACGGCCAAATCGGTCAACGAGCCGAGCGACACCCCGATGACGTAACCGCTGTCACGAGCGCGCACGACGTGGTGACGCCCCTGTGGCGACGTGACGTCGACCGGGTCGGCGTCGCCCGGATCCGCATCGCCGTCCCTGCAGTGGCGATCCACGGCGGCAAGCGATTCGTGTGCAATGCTGACCACGATATTGCTGATCCTCAAGCCCAACGAAATGTGATGGATGAAAAAAATCAGCAATGCGACACCGACAAAGGCCAGCAGCAGCGCAACCAGCAGAGCCACCGGCGGCGCCTGGCTGGTCATGTCGGCGCCGGAAAGCGACCGCATGACCAGCAGGCAATACACGAAGATGCCGAGAAAACTCCCCAGCACCACCTGATTGGCACGGTCACGGATGAAATTGCGCAGCACGCGCGAGGTGTACTGGTTGCTGGCCAGCGTCAGGGCGGCAATGGTGATGGAAAACACCACCCCCACCACGGTGATCATCGAACCGCCGATCACTTGCAGCATGGCATTGGCGCCCTGGATGTTGACATTGAGCAGGCGATCCAGCCATGGCACTTGCTGCCACCATTGCGCAGGCAACCAGGCATCCAGCGCCAACAGCGCATACGCGACCACCACGGATCCCAGCACGATCACACTGGGGACGAACCACAAGCTGGTACGCAAGGTGTCCAGCCACAATCGCAAACGCGTCATCATGTCGTCACTTTCCATGGTGGCGGTACTCGGGGCAAGTCCCCGGAACCCGGTTCGCACCCTTCGGGCAAAAGAAAACCCCGCCGAAGCGGGGTTTTCTTTTTGCTCCATGCCAGCGGCATGACATGCCGCGGTTGTCCTGTGTGCCCTGTTGCTTACTGGGCACCGGTGGTGGACTGATCCACCTGCAGCTCGGTGCGACGGTTGCGCGCACGGCCTTCCTTGGTGTCGTTGGTGGCAACCGGATCGTTCTCACCGTGGCCGACCGGACCTTCCAGACGGCTGGCGTCAATGCCATTGGACGTCAGGTAGTCGTAAACGATCTGCGCACGACGCTCCGACAGACCCTGGTTGTAGGAGTCGGTACCGACCGAATCGGTATAACCGGCAACCTTCACCTTGACCTGCGGATAACGCTGCAGCGTGTCCACCGCCTGCTTCAGGATGGCCATCGAGTCGGACGTCGGCTCCTGCAACGTCGGCGCGATGTTGGTTTCACCCTTGCTCGGACGGTCGAACTTGAAGTTCACGCCACGCAGGTCGATGGTGACCTTCTGCGCGCAACCATCCGGGCCCACCATGGTGCCGGCGGCCGTGCTCGGGCACTGGTCGTCGCAGTTGTTGACGCCATCGTTGTCGTCATCCAGCTGATCGCAGGTCGGCGGCGGCGGCGGGGCCGGGGCGGCCGGCGGCGGCGGAGCCGGAACGGCACCGAGACGCTGCAGCAAAGAAACGCCCACACGCCAATCACCGTAGCCACTTTCCGCCGGATTGGTCTGGTCGTCCCAGTCGTAGCGATAGGCGGCTTCCACACGGAAGTCGGCCGAATCGCTGACCGTCTTGGAAAGACCCACACCCAACTCGGCAGCCGGAGCCCAGCCGTGGTCGGTGTCATTCACATGGTAGCTGCCCATGACGGAGGCCAAGGCGTACGGACGCCATGCGTTCCAGTCGCCGCCGTAAAAACGCGCCGCGACACCATAGTTGTTGTTGAACCAGCCACCACGCGGATTGCGATCGCGCCCGATGTGATCGGCGAAAAAGTCAATCGATGCATTGGGGGAAATGAAACGGCCGAAGCCCAATCCATAATACGCGCCATCGGTATTGGTATAGCGGTCTTTGTCGTTATGGTAATAACCACCCGACAACGAGATGTACCAACGGTCGTCGTAGCCATTGGGCCAAACCGCATTGGACGCGCTGTCGTCCTGATACATGCTGCTGTTGTCCTGGGCGGACATCGCGCCGTTGTTCTGAGTATCCTGGGCCTGGGCCGCGACGACGCCGCCTCCCAAAGCCAGGGCAATCAGCAAACACAAGCCCTTACGTTTCATCTGTTGAGTCTCCTCTCTTGTGACCATTGACGTCCGCTCTTCCCCTGATAAGACATCCGTGAAAATCATTTTTTACGTTCGCGGGTCTGTATAGTTCTCCAGAACCGACGGCCGTCAGTTTATCAAAAAACAAACAATTCAACGGCCCTCGAAACAAGCTGTTCATGGACTGGTCACGCACTTGTTCAGGTTGTGAAAAAGTCCATGAAATCGGAAACGGGCATCGCGTCGAGCTTCTCGGCATCCCCGCAAACGGCGAGGATCGCCGCCACCCTATGCGCCGGAAGATGGCCGCGCAGCGCCTTTTCGAACTTCGCCAGCAACACCGGAATACCTTCATCGCGACGCTTGCGATGACCGATGGGATAGTCGATGGAAACCTTCTCGGTGTGGCTTCCGTCAGCAAAGTGAATCTGAACGGCGTTGCCGATGTACCGCTTGTCGGGATCGAAATAGTCCTTGGTGAACTGCGGATTTTCGCGTACTTCCATCTTCGAACGCAGTGCGTCGATGCGCGGATCGGCGGCCACATCGTCGCCGTAATCGTCGGCTACCAGGCGCCCGAAGATCAACGGCACGGCCACCATGTACTGGATGCAATGGTCGCGATCGGCGTAGTTGGCCAGGGGGCCGGTCTTGTCGATGATGCGGCAGCCGGCCTCCTGGGTCTCGATGACGATCTTCTCGATCTCGTCGATGCGCCCGGCGACCTGTTCGTGCAGCTGCATGGCGCACTCCACGGCGGTCTGGGCATGGAATTCGGCCGGGAAGCTGATCTTGAGCAACACGTTTTCCATCACGTAACTGCCGAACGGACGCTCGAACTCGAACGGCTTGCCGTCGAATGCCACATCGTAGAAGCCCCAGGTCTTGGCGCTCAGCGCCGACGGATAACCCACCACCCTCTTGTCGACCGCGTTGAGTGCATGCGTGACGGCGCGACGGCAAGCATCGCCGGCCGCCCAGCTCTTGCGCGGCCCGGTGTTGGGGGCATGGCGATACGTACGCAGCGCACCATTGTCGATCCAACTGTGCGAGACCGCCGTGGTGATTTCGTCCTTGCCGCCGCCAAGCATCTGCGTGGTCACGGCGGTCGAGGCCAGACGGACCAGAATCACGTGATCCTGACCCACGCGATTGAAGCTGTTCTTGAGCGCGTAACCGCCCTGGATCTCGTGTGCCTTGATGGCGGCGGTCAACACGTCACGCATGGTCGGCGCGGTGCCGCCCTCGCGCTTGGCCTTGCGACCCAGATAATCGGCCACGGAAAGAATGGCGCCGAGGTTGTCCGACGGATGCCCCCATTCGGCGGCCAGCCACGTGTCGTTGAAGTCCAGCCAACGGATCTGCGCGCCGATCGCGAAGGCCCCCTGTACCGGATCAAGCTCATGGCTGGTTCCGGGTACGCGCGTGCCGCCGGGTAGCGTGGCACCGGGCACGACGGGGCCCAGGTGTTTGACGCACTCCGGGAATTTCATGGCCAACATGGCGCAACCGAGCGCATCGAGCATCACGTAACGTGCGGTGTCATATGCCTCCTTCGAGTCGATTTCGTAATCGACGACATAGTCGGCGATATCGCGCATAGGCTGATCGAATTCGGGACGCTGGGCGGAACGGATGTCGGCGCTCATGGGCATTCTCGGTTGCGAAAACGGTCATTTTAACGTGAGTTGACAGTTCGGATCTTTCAGCACATTTCACGCCACCACGCTTGACGTCGAATCGACGCTGCCGGGAGAATGGCCTCGCTATCCCAAAAGGGAGTAGCCCCGGAACATGACGTGTTCCGCGTGACGGTCGTCATCACGAGTCGGCATGGCTCCGGTCGTCACGGCAGACGGTTTGTGGGCGAGACTTTTGCAGCAACGACGGGCATGCGCGGCCGTCGGTGTTGCTTTTGTCTCCGCGCCACGACCGAGAGTCCCATGGAATTTCTGCCTCCACATTTCTTCTCAGGATTGCTCAGCATCATCGTCATCGACCTGGTGCTGGCGGGTGACAATGCCGTCGTCATCGCCCTGGCCGCGCGCCGCTTGCCGCACCATCTCCAGCGCAAGGCCATTTTCTGGGGCACGTTCGGTGCCGTTGCCGTCCGCATCGCCCTGACCATCGGCGTCGTCTATCTGCTCAAGCTGCCCGGATTGATGCTGGTCGGCGGCATCCTGTTGCTGCCGATCGCCTGGAACCTGCTGCGCCAGAACGACATCCACGAGGAACCGCACATCCGCGAGGCCACGGGATTCTGGATAGCGCTGCGCACCATCATCGTGGCCGACGCACTGATGGGCCTGGACAATGTGCTCGGTATAGCCGGTGCCGCCAAGGGTCATATCGGCCTTGTCGTCATCGGACTTTGCATCAGCGTCCCGCTGGTGGTGTGGGGATCCACGCTGATCCTGCGTTTGATGAATCGTTTTCCCTTCATCGTTTACGTCGGTGCGGGCACCATCGCCTGGACCGCCGCGCGAATGATATCGAGCGACCACCTCGTCAGCGCGTGGTTCGACGCCCGCCCGTGGGCGCCGTGGTTGCTCGACGCCGTTTTGATCATCGGTGTCTGCGGCTTCGGCTATCTCGCATCGCGTCGTGCGCGTCGAAAGCGTGAAAGGCGCTCCGAATGACCGTTCTATACTGATCTTTCCCCGACAAGGAGCGGATCATGAAACTGTATTACCTGCCTGGCGCCTGCTCGTTGAGCGATCACATCGCACTGGAATGGATCGGTACTCCGTACGAAGCCATCGAAGTGGCCCGCGACAAACTCAAGTCCCCCGAGTATCTGGCCATCAGCCCCGGGGGTCTGGTGCCTGCCCTGGTCGACGACGACGGTTGGACGTTGACCGAGAACATGGCCATTCTGCATTACTTGGCGGAAAAACATCCCGAGGCCGAGCTGGCCGGTACCGATGCGCGCAGCCGCGCCGAGGTCAACCGCTGGCTGGGTTTCCTCAATTCCGACGTGCATCAGTCATTCAAACCGATATTCGCGCCGGCCGCTTTCCTCGACGATGAAAAGCGACACGAGGAACTGGCCCGGCACGCGCGCGACAAGCTGAGCAAACTGTTTACGCGCATCAATACGCAACTGGACACGCATCCGTGGCTGGCCGGCGAACATCGCTCGATTGCCGACCCGTACCTGTTCGTGGTGTTGCGCTGGGCACGCGCGAAGAACGTTCCGCTGAACAACCTGTTGGCGCTGGATGCCTTCTTCAGCCGCATGCGCGAAGATCCCGGTGTGCGCAAGGCGATGGCGGACGAAGGCATCGGCTGATCGTTCGACCATCGTCGAAAGCAGGCGCCGAGCAGATTCACGCCGGGTTCTCAGAACCGCAAATACACGAAGGCCGACGGACCGTACAGTTCCAGGTCGAGGCTGTCGCGGTAATGCTCGTGCGTCTGTTTTATGTGAATGCTGTTGATGTCGTATTCGACAGCGAAACCGAGATGTTCCGTCGGCAACCATTTCAGACCGAGCGCGGCATTGTAAATGTGCCCATGCAACTTGCCGCCACCCTTGAACACCCCGGCGCCGGAAAAATACATGCGCCACTGCGGACTGAATGCATGGCGCCATCCGACCTGCAACAACGGGGCCCAGGCGCTGACGCCGGTGCTTTCATCCAGTCGTTCCGTGCGATCATCCAGCGTGGCATGTCCCTCGAGTGCCGCTGACACACGGTAATGGCTCGCACCCAGGCCCAGGCCGATCACGTTGTCCGGATCACCAAACCACCAGCGCCAGGCCAGGCTGCCGAAAGCGAAGTCGAGCTGGCTGTGCAGGCGTGCATCCACACGGTGTGCGGTACCCTGCCAATCGAAACCACGATTCCATGTGCGCGTGTTGCGTCGCTGGTAGCGGTAGTAATCGAGCGACAGCCCCTGATGATCGCCGATCAGGACATCGGCGCGAATACGCGGCGACACACTGCGATCATCCAGGCCCAGGTCGTCCTCCAGATTGATGCTGGCGGTCGCAATTCCCTGCGACGGACCGCCGCTTACGGTCGTGTCGCTGGTGGCGTAATAGCCACCCACCCCGATGTCCCAGCGATCGAGCACGTTCGAGTCCTGCACCGGCGCTTGCTGCGCGTGCGCCATCGGCGTCCACGCGAGGCCGATCAAAGCCGGTGCCAGCGCCAGCAATGGCAGGCGCCGCAGATGTTTGTATGACAGACGTCGGAAACGTTTCATCGCGAAATATCATGAGGCTCGAGAAAAACAAGCATGCCAGTGTCATGCTTTATTTTCACCAAACCACCATGACAGGACGCCGGGCAACAAGGCCCGGCGTCCACATACGACGTGAAGGTGGACTCAGCGTTTTTCGAGCGGCGTGAACTCCTGATCCTCCGGACCGATGTAATTGGCGCTCGGGCGGATGATCTTGCCGTCGATGCGCTGTTCGATGATGTGCGCGCTCCAACCGGCAGTACGGGCAATCACGAACAACGGCGTGAACATGGCCGTCGGCACACCCATCATGTGGTAGGCACTGGCGGAGTACCAGTCGAGGTTGGGGAACATCTTCTTCATGTCCATCATCACCTCTTCGATGCGCTCGGACACTTCGAACAACGTGTCGTTGCCGCCCTCTGAGCACAACTTGCGGCTGATCTCCTTGATGATCGGATTGCGTGGATCGCCGATCGTGTATACCGGGTGGCCGAAACCGATGACGATTTCCTTGTTGGCCACGCGCTCGCGAATGTCCGCCTCGGCCTCGTCGGCACTGCGGTAACGGCTGATGATTTCCATCGCCACTTCATTGGCCCCGCCATGCTTGGGGCCGCGCAGCGCGCCGATGGCACCGGTCAGTGCGGAATAAAAATCCGAACCGGTACCGGCAATCACGCGCGCGGTGAATGTCGACGCATTGAACTCGTGCTCGGCATACAGAATGAGCGACTTGTCCAGTGAATCGGCCTGCAATTCGGTCGGCTCCTCACCGTGCAACAGGTGCAGGAAATGACCGGCGATGGTTTCGTCATCGGTCTCGGTCTCGATACGACGACCGTTGTGGCTGTAGTGATACCAGTACAACAGAATGGAGCCGAAACCGGCCATCATGCGGTCGGCGATTTCGCGTGCGCCGGTAACGTGATGATCGTCCTTTTCCGGCAGCATCGTGCCCACCACCGAGCAACCGGTACGCAGTACGTCCATGGGATGCGTGGACGCCGGCAGTTCTTCCAGCACCTTCTTCAAGGGCGCCGGCAAGCCGCGCATGCTCTTGAGCCTGGCGCGGTAATTCTTGAGCTCCGACCAGGTCGGCAACACGCCGTGCACCAGCAGGTGTGCCACGGCCTCGAAGGAGGATTTGGTCGCCAGATCGTTGATGTCGTAGCCGCGATAATGCAGATCGTTGCCACTGCGGCCGACCGTGCACACGGCCGTGTTGCCGGCGGCAACGCCGGAAAGAGCAACGGATTTCTTGCCCTTGGGCTTGGTGGTTTCGGGGGTGTCACTCATGATCCATACCTCTTGAATTGGCGTGATCGAAAAATGTCTGTGGCGCGTCATTCGGCCTTTGTGCGGTCATCGAACAACTCGTCGAGTTTCTGTTCGTAGGCGTGATAACCGAGAAAATCGTATAGCTCGTCGCGCGTCTGCATCTGCGGCACGTACGATTTTTGCGTGCCCTCGTCGCGCACGGTTTCGTAGAAACCCAATGCAGCCTTGTTCATCGCACGGTAGGCGCCACAGCAGTACAAGGCGATATCGACATGAGCGTCGCGCAGTTCGTCGACGGTGAAAAACGGCGTCTTGCCGAACTCGGTCAGGTTGGCGAGGATCGGCACCTTCACCGCCGCCTTGAACTTGCGGTAGTTGTCCAGCGTACCCATCGCTTCCGGGAAAATCATGTCCGCGCCGGCCTCGACATAAGCCACGGCACGCTCGATGGCGGCATCCACGCCCTCTTTCGCTGCCGCGTCAGTGCGCGCCATGATGACGAAATCATCATCGGTACGCCCGTCCACGGCCGCCTTCACGCGATCGACCATTTCGGCCTTGGATACGACTTCCTTGCCGGGACGGTGGCCGCAACGTTTCTGCCCCACCTGGTCCTCCATGTGCACCGCGGCCACACCGACGCGCTCGAAGCTGCGAATGGTGCGCGAAATGTTGAAAGCGCCGCCCCAGCCAGTGTCGATATCCACCATCAACGGCAGCTGCGTCGCCTCCACGATACGCCGCGCATCGACGAGCACGTCTTCCATGGTGGAAATACCCAGATCCGGCATCCCCAGGGAATTGGCTGCCACGCCGCCGCCGGAGAGATACAGTGCCTTGTAGCCCACGCGTTTGGCCATCAGGCCGGCATAAGCGGTGATCGCGCCGACCACCTGCAATGGCGATTCGGCATCAAGGGCGGCGCGAAACCGCGCGCCAGCGGAAAGGCGTTCGCTCATGAAGCCTCCTGGAAAAAAGAGACATTTTAACCGATCGTCGCAAACGGTCGCCCGGAGGATGTCACGCGGCATTCCCGCAGATAAAAAAAGAGCGGTCGTGCGACCGCCCTTTTTTCCGCCTTGATGAATGCACGGCTTACTTGCCGAGCAGATCCTCGACGGCGGCACGCTCTTCGCCCAGCTCCTGACGCGTGGCGTTCATGCGCTCGCGCGAGAAGTCGTTGATCTCCAGGCCCTGCACGATTTCATATTTTCCATCCTTGCAGGTGCACGGATAACCGTAGATCACGCCCGGCTCGATGTCGTAGCTGCCGTCGGCGGGGATGCCCATGG
>CAZSOU010000017.1:0-38718 GCA_964608595.1 uncultured Rhodanobacteraceae bacterium | reverse complement strand
TCGGTTTCAACAAGCGGCGTTGCCGCGTCGCATGTTGAAAACGCCGACCGGGCAACCGGAAGCCATGGCAATGTCAAGGAAGGCGGGCGCAGCCCGCAGTGAAGGGCAGTGGTGCGGGATGGAGCGCAGCGACTGACCCGGTGCCCGTAGCGGCCCTTGACATGGCCGCCATGGGTGAAGGTTCAGGGGGAACCACCTGCCCACCAGGGCAGGTGGGGGAGCAGGGCGCTATGCGCCCGAATCCCCCGCAGGGCCGCACACGGCCGCCGTCGGTTTCGCAGCCGGCCACGCCGGCGAGAAATCACTATCGGCGCAGGCGCATGGCCGGGGTGGCGAAGCCGCCCAGGGCGTGCCCTGTCTGCGGTCAAGCCGAGTCGCTGGCAGCCCGCCAGGGGCGAGACACCGCAGGTGGCTCGATGCGCAGCACAACATAGACGGTGGCGAAGCCACGGCCCGAGTGCGCCTTATGGGCTTGTGAGTAGGTCCCGGACTACAGCCCGGCCAGCAACTGGCCTACGGTGCTGACGATAAGCAGCATGGCGGCCAGCAACAGCACCAGCGGCATGCCATGACGAAGTACCCGTTCTGAGGTCTGGCGGGAACAATGCGGCTCGCCGAAAAGCAGCGGCACCTTGCATTGCATCACCAAACCGAAAACAAACACGAACCCCGCCGTACCGACAGCGGAAAGCGTCAGCAAGGCGATCCACAGAGCAAGAAGCATGGCAAACCTCCCATGCAGCGAACGAACACCGCCAGTATGAACCTCAACAGCCAGCAAGGATGAGCGCGGCGTGTATCGGGGCAGGCAGAGGCATGAAGATATGCCAAACCCCTGCCTAGAGACCTATTGACAAAATGCTACAATTCGCTTCGGGGTGAGTTAGTTAACTCAAATTCACGGGGACGCCAGTTTCACGCATGGACGCCGCACCGAAGCACCAGACGCAGAAAAAAGGCGCCCGAAGGCGCCTTGTGAGGGGGAAGGCCCGGCGGTCATTCGCTGTCGGGCTTCGGCTCGTAGGGGCGCAAGACCACCTTGCCGTCGAGCGGGATCGAATCCAGAACGATGTTGAAGCCCTTGCCGTCTTTGTGCGCGAAGGCGGCACCGATGCGCGTCCAGTAATCCTTGGACTCGCCGTTCTTTTCGACTTCCTTGACCTGGTAGGCGATCAGCGGGGTGTTGGTGTCGGCCGCCGGAGTGGTGTTGTTGGTGCTCATGATGGTTCTCCCAAGTTGTGGTGCCGGAAGTGGCACGTAAGAAAGCGGCGCGACCGCAAAGGCCGCTCTGCACCCGAAGGGCCGCAACGCAGAGAAGGATGGCCTGCCCATTGCGGAGCGGACAGGGCGAGAAAAGCTGACCGGGCCATAAGCGTTTCCGACACGGCAACAGGGATTCGTGAGTACATCGCTGGTTCCACCCGCAGGCCGGGACGCCCGGCTGTTTGCAGGTCACACGGGAAGGCGTTTGGCGAGTTCATGGAGTTCAAGCACGCGGCCTTCCAGCGCATTGGCTTGGGCGTCGTAGTAATCGGTTCGCTCAGGCTGGGCGAGCTTGCGCCATGTCGATTCCATCAAGCGACAGTGGCGGGCCTGCCTTTCGATGGCAAGCGCAAGGCGGACCGCCTCGCGGCGGCTGGTGAGTGTGTCGGGCTTGATGTCGAGCAGTCCAGGCATGACGAGTTCCACCGTGAGTAAGTGATTGCGCTTTTCGTACAAGAATGCGCAGCCTATGCAAAATATATCACTTTGCATGGTTGCAAAGTACCATACATTGCATTAATTTGTGATATACTACATCGGAACTTGGAAAGGAAGATTCATGTCTCGTATTGCATTGGCATTGCTGGCATTGACTTGTTTGGCCGTGGGCGGCATCGCCCACGCCAAGCCGATGGATGCGGCAGCACTGCATAAAGTGGTAGCCAAGTGCGCACCGCAGGTGGCCCCAGCCACCATGCTGGCGTTGATCGCCCACGAGTCGGGCGGCGACCCGTACGCCATCGGGATCAACAGCCAGAATGCCAGCGCGGTGTATCCGCCGAACGCCAGCGAAGCGACGGCGGCCGCGAAGCGTCTACTCAAAGCAGACCGCAGCGCCGACTTCGGGTTGGGGCAAATCAACAGCGCGAACTTGAAGCGTTTAGGGCTGACGGCCGAAACGGTGTTTGACCCATGCAAGAACGTGGCGGCAGCGGCCGAGCTGCTGACCGAAGCGTATGTGAAGTGGCGTCCGCAAGTGCAAAGCGACCAAGCCGCACTGAACCGCGCCCTGTCCACCTACAACACGGGTTCGCCCGTGGATGGGCAGGTCAATGGATACGTGGCGGCCGTCCGCCACCAATACACCGTGCCCACCATCGAGCCGGCCGCAAGCCGGCCGGTCGTGTTGCACGCCACTCGGCGCAACGCGCCGAAGTGGGACGTGTACGGGCACGCCATGCAGCAATCACAAACCCAACCCGCACCGGCATCGAGCGCAAGCGCCAAGCCGGTGATGGTGTTTCAGACACAAGGACCAGGGCAATGAAATTGATGGTGGTGGAGTCACCCAACAAGGTGAAGAAGATCGAGGGCTTTCTTGGTGAGGGCTGGCGTGTTATGGCCAGCGTCGGCCATGTCCGCGACCTGCCCGAAGATGAGTTGGGCGTGGATGAAGAAACCTTTCAGCCGTCCTATGTATTCATTCCGCCGCGCAAGTCGCCGGGGAGGGACAAACCCTTTCCCGGCGGCAAGGAACGTGTGGCCCGCATCGCCAAGGTGGCTAGTACGGCCGATGTGGTGTACTTGGCCACCGATCCAGACCGCGAAGGCGAAGCGATCGCTTGGCATCTGAAAGAAGCCTTGCACCTGCGTAACCCGGAGCGGGTGACGTTTGGGGAAATCACGGCCAAAGCCGTCAAGGCGAGCTTGAGCGTTTCACGCAAGTTGGATATGGATCTGGTACGCGCACAGGAAGCCCGTCGGGTGCTGGATCGCCTGTATGGCTACAAGGTGTCGCGGGCGGTATCGAACCAGTCCGGAACGTGGCGCACAGCAGGCCGTGTGCAATCGCCGGCGGTGCGTCTGGTGGTGGAACGTGAGCGGGCTATCCGCAACTTCAAGCCTGTCACGCACTACGGTGCGGAACTGGCGTTTGCTGGCGACTGGTCGGCCAAGTGGCGGATCAAGCCGCACCTAGCCGAAGGGCAAGCGTTGTGGCTGGACGCGGATCAGGCCGCGAATATCGCGGCCATCCGTGACGTGACCGTGGCGGAGTTTGCCGACAGCGAGAAACGGCAGGGGCCACCGGCACCGTTCACCACGTCCACCATGCAGCAAGCCGCCTCGGTCGCGGCAAAGCTGCGGCCGAAAGCGGCCATGGACGCTGCGCAAAAGCTGTTCGAGCAAGGCGCGATCACCTACCACCGCACCGATGACCCGAATCTGGCCGATGACGCCTTTGACGATCTGGAAGCCTTTGCCAAGGCACAGGGCATGGACGTCCATGCGCCGCGCCGGCGCTGGAAGGCCAAGGCCGGCTCGCAGGAATCGCACGAAGCGATTCGGCCGACACACATCGAGGTCGAGGACGCCGGCGACGATGACGCCCAACGGGCGCTTTACCGGCTGATTCGGGCACGGACGCTGGCGGCCGTATTGCCCGATGCCGTGTATGCCGTGCGGGCCGTGGTGCTGGACACCACCGAAAGCCTGGACGGCGAGCCGGTACGTTTCGAAGCCACGGGCCGGACGCTGAAAGCACCGGGCTGGCGGTCGGTGTACGCCGACGCCAAGGAAGACGACGAAGACGGCGAAGACGCGGCCAACCCGATCCCGGAGCTGGCCCAAGGGCAGGCATTGACGGCCGATAGCGGCCGCGTGCTGACACACAAGACCAAGGCACCGGCCCGCTTCACCGAAGCCAGTCTGGTGCGCGACATGGAAAAACGCGGCATCGGCCGACCCAGCACGTACGCGGCAATCATGGAGAACATCGTTCACCGGGGCTATATCAGCGTGGACGGCAAGCGCAAGCTGCACGCCGAAGAATCAGGCGAAAGCCTGATTGACGCGCTGGCCGGAGCCTTCGCCTTCGTCGATCTGGATTTCACGGCCAACCTTGAAAACCAGTTGGATGAAGTGGCCCAAGGCCAACGCACGTACCAAGACGTGGTGACGGTGGCCGCCACGCAGTTGAGCGGCGAGCTTGGCGAGTTGCGCGAGTCGCTGCCGCCGGCGCATCCGTGCCCGACTTGTGGCAAGGCTATGCGCAGGCGTGCCGGCAAGAACGGGGCGTTTTGGGGCTGCACCGGGTATCCCGAGTGCCGGACCACCTTGCCTGACGACAACGGTAAGCCCGGCGAGCGCAAAGCGCCGCCGGTCAGTGACGAATACCAATGCACCAAGTGTGGCAAGCCGCTGGTGCATCGAGTGAAGAAGGGCAAAGGGGGTTACGACTTTTGGGGTTGCTCGGGTTACCCCAAGTGCAAGCAAAGCTACGAATCGAACTCCCACGGCAAACCGCGCCTGGAAGGCAAGAAATGATGGCCGGGGAGCGGGCAAAGCGGGTACTTTCCCTTGCATGCCGCCAGTGGGCGTCTACGCTGGTGAACTTTGCCCAAGTGGAGAGAACGATCCGTGGAAACCATTACCGAAGCGATGCTCGCCGTGCTGCTGGAAGCGCATGCCGTGAAAACCATAGCCCTGACCGAATCGAAGGGCCGAGGAAAACTCAAACGCAGTGCGTGGGCTATCACCGTGGAACTGGTGTTGCCGCGCTCCGAACAGAAGGTACGCGAACTGTTCGCGTCGCCGCCGATGTTGCCAACCGCGCTATCCACGCAAGGCGAGCTTATCGAGAACTTGGCGACATGGCGCGAACGCACGAAAAAAGGGAATCGGGTGCAAGCCATGCTGGCCACGTACCGGGAAACGATCAGCCCAACCGGCAAGCCGCGCACCGTGGCGAGTCTGGATCGTTACATCAATCACTTGCGGGAGTTGGGCGCTCGCAAGGTATCCATCGAAATCCACTTGGGAGCAAAAACATGAAGATCCTTGACCGTTTCATCACGGCCAGCCAGAAGATGGCCGTCTCGGCCTCCGTTGCCGAAGCCACCATGCCGCGTTGGCAGCGTCGGGCACAGGCCATTGTCCCGCTGCTGCTGGTAGCGGCCGTCGTGGGTATGCCGGCCATCGCTCACGCGCAGGCCACGCCATGGGAAACCACGGCCGAAAAGACCTATGACCTGATTATGTCCATCGTGCGTTGGGTGGCCATGATCGCGGTAGTCGGCTGCGGCCTCGCGGCCCTGTTCGGCAAGCTGAGCTGGGATTGGGCCGGCAAGATCATCATCGGCCTGGTGCTGATTTTCGGCGGCACTTACTTGGTCGATTACTTCGCCAACGGCATGAACTAAGGAGAAGGGCTATGGCTGTCGTCGATCCGTTGTTTGTCGGTGCAACACGGCCGGCAATGGTGATGGGTATCACGTACGAAGCGTTCGTGATGGTCATGATGATTGCAGCGGTTGCGTTCATCGCGCTTGGCCCCTTGTGGGCCTTGCTCTACCTGCCGCTGCACGTCATGGCGTACCTGATTTGCGCCAAAGACCCGCGACAGTTCGAGCACTTCAAGCTGTGGAGCGAAACCAAGGGCCGGTGTGTGAACCGCGCCCATTGGCGGGCGGCGAGCTACTCGCCGCTTGCTTTCGAGAAGCGCAAGGGTTGGAAAGCCTCCTACCAAGGCTTGCTCAACAAGGAGATTCCCGTGTCCAAGCGGTTGCCGTATTCCTCGCATGTCGCCCCGTCGGTAATTTACACCGATGCCGGCGACTACATGGTGATTTTCCGCTTGGCGGGGATCGCCCACGAATCGGCCGATGATGAATCGGTCGATGAGTGGCACGAGTCGTTGAACACGCTCTTGCGCAACATGCAGTCGCCCCATCTGTCGATCTGGACGCACATCGTGCGTCGGCCGGGTGGCGAGTACCCCGGCGGAACGTTCCCGCCGGGCGGCTTCGCGGACAAGCTCAACACGAAGTACCAGAAGCTGGTCGGCAAAACCGACCTCATGGTGAACGAGCTGTACGTCACGGTGGTGTGGCGTCCCCACACCACGCGGGCGTTCAAGCTGTTTGCGAAGGCCGAAACCACGAGCAAGGAGGCGCAGGTGGCCGCCATGCGCGGCGAGCTGGCCAAGGTAGAGGAAGTGGTTCAGCAATTTGAGGCCGGGCTGTCCAAGTACCTGCCGCAACGCCTGGCCACCTACGAATACAAGGACGTGACCTATTCGGAGCCGGCCGAGTTCTTGGGCTACCTGGTCAATGGTGCGTGGGAACGCATGCCCATTGGCCACAAGTCCCTCAAGGACGTGATTGCCACGGCCCGGCCGTTTTTCGGCAAGGAAGCGTTCGAGCTGCGCGGCGCTACCGAATCAGTCATGGGCGGGTGCTTCGCCATCAAGGAATACCCGTCGGTGTCCGCACCGGGGTACTTGAACATTCTGCTGTCGCTGCCGTTCGAGTTCACGCTGTCGCAGTCGTTCGAGTTCATGTCCCGCCAAAAGGGTTTGAGCCTGCTCAAGCGCGTGCAAGACAAAATGGAAAACTCCAACGACATGGCCGCCTCGCAGGTGGCCGAGTTGGATGACGCTATGGATGATCTGGCGTCTAATCGCATCGCCATGGGCAAGCATCATCTGACCCTGACGGTACTGGCTCCTTCGGTGCCGGTGCTGAACCGGCGCATGGCGCTGGCCAAGGCCAACCTGTCTGATTGCGGCATCGTGGCCGCCCGTGAGGATGTGGCCCTGGAAGCCGCGTTCTGGGCGCAGTTGCCGGCCAACTTCAAGTACCGGCCGCGTCTGTCGCCGATCACCAGCCGCAATTTCGTTGGGTTTTCGAGCTATCACAACTACCCCAGCGGCTTGGCCGCCGGCAACCAGTGGGGGCCGGCACTGGCGCTGTTCAAGACCACCAGCGGCACGCCGTACTACTTCAATTTCCATCTGCCGCCCAGCCGCGTGAAGCGCGGCGATGACGCACAGAAGGAGCGCAACTGCGAAGCCGATCAGCGTGTGGCGGGCAATACCTTGGGTATCGGCCCAACCGGCTCGGGCAAGACGGTGTTCCAGACCTTCCTCATGGCCATGATGGAGAAGTACGGCGCGACCGGCGTGTTCTTTGACAAGGATCGCGGCGCGGAAGTGGCGATCAAGGCCATGGGCGGCATGTATCTGCCGCTCAAAAATGCCGAACCGACCGGATTCAACCCGTTCGCGCTCGAACCCACGCCGGCCAATCTCGCGTTCTTGGAAACGCTCGTGACCAAGATCGTGACCGCCGGCGGCAAGGACATTACCGAACGCGAGCGCGAAGAAATCCGCAACGGCATCAAGGGCGTCATGGGCCTTGCTCCGGAGCATCGCCGCCTCGGGATGCTCATGCAGTTTCTGGACGTGACGGACTCGGAGAGTGCGGCCGGGCGGCTCAAGCGCTGGGTGAACTATCGCGGGCAACAAGGTTCGCTGGCATGGGTGTTCGACAACACCCATGACGAGTTGGACTTGAGCAAGCATCACCTGTTCGGCTTCGACATGACCGACTTCCTGGACAACGAGGAAGTGCGCACGCCGATGATGCTGTACCTGTTCCATCGCATCCGTGGCCTCATGGACGGCCGCAAGTTCTGGATGTCGATCGATGAGTTCTGGAAGGCGCTCATGGACCCGCAGTTGGCCGCGCTGGCGTTTGACCTGGTGAAGACCATTCGTAAGTTGAACGGCTTCATCCAGTTCTGGACGCAGAACACCGGCGACGTGCTCAAACACCCCATGGGGCATGCCTTCATCGAACAGTGCGTGACACACGTTTACATGCCCAACCCGCGTGGTTCGCATGACGACTACGTGGAAGGGTTCAAGTGCTCGGAACGCGAGTACGAAATCATCCGCAAAGATATGCCCGAACAGGAACTGCGCGGTTTTCTGGTCAAACAGGGTACGCAGTCGGCCGTGTGCGAGCTGAACTTGAAGGGCTTTGACGACGAACTGGCGGTGCTTTCAGGCACGGCCAGCACCGTGGAGTTGATGAACAAGATCATCGACGACGTAGGACCCGATCCGGCGGATTGGTTGCCGGTTTTCCAACGCAGGAGGAAAGAAGCATGAAAAAGCAACTCATGTCGGCCGCGCTGGCGGCAGCCATCAGCGTGGCCGTGGGCATGCCCACGGCGCAAGCGCAGATCCCGGTCACGGACGTGGCCAATCTTGCCCAAAGCATCGAGGCGCAAATTGCCGAAGTGGGCAAGATGGTCGAGCAGATTGCCCAGCTCAAGGCTCAGCTTGAACAGGCCAAGGCCATGGTCAAAAACGGCAAGGAAACACTGTCGTCCATGACCGGCACACGTGGCATGGCGCAATTACTGTCGAACCAGGACTACAAGCGCATCCCGACCAATTGGGAAGACACGTTGAATGCCATGAACGGCGGCGGCTCCGGCTCCATCCGAGCGCAGGCGGAAAAAATCCTCAAGACCATGAACGGAATTGACCCGTCCGTGTTCACCAAAGTGGATGGAGCCTATGGCGAGCTATACGGCGACCAGGCCAACAGTGCCGCAACCTATCAGGCGTTGCAGGGCAAGGAATACGACGACACGGCCGCCCGCTTCAAGGACTTGAAGAAGCTCATTGCCAAAATCCCGGCAGCGCATGACCAGAAAGCGATCCTGAACTTGAACGCCCGCATCGGCGCGCAGCAAGTCATGCTGCAAAACGAACTGCTGAAAATGCAGGCGCTGGCGCAAGTACGGCAGGCACAGAAAGACATGCAGAAGGCCCAGGCACGCGCAGCGTGGCTCAAGGATGCGAACTCACCCGCCCTCCATCTCCACTGAGGTAACAAGATGAAAACTCGTGTCATTTCCGCGCTCATCTTTGGCGCTTCCATCTTCATGCTCGCTGGGTGCCAGCCCAGCGAGCCTACACACACGGTGGACTGGTATCAGGCCCACGCCACTGAAATGAAAGCGAAGCTCCATGCATGCCACCAGAACCCTGGGGAATTGCGAAATACGCCGAACTGCAAGAACGCGGAGCGTGCCGCGTGGCTAAAGGACTCACACGCCAAGTCGCTTCAGCTTCACTAATCAGGAATTGCCATGCTCCCGTCATGTCCACTACCGCATACGCAGCCCGGCCTTAACATCTTCACGTGGCTGTTCACGAAGACCGAGTGCACGTTGAATCATTACGTGATTGACACGAGCCAGAATGTCATCAACGCAATTACACCAGTGGCGACGACGCTGTTCCTGATCTTCGTCCTCATGTGGGCCTTCGCCCACTTGCGGAACCAGATTGAGGAACCCGTGACGGATGGCGCAATGAGGCTCATCAAGGTGGGCCTCATCGTCATGATTGCCCTGAACGTCACGTATTACGGGATGTACGTGGTGGATTTCGGCATGCATACACCCATGGCGCTCGCTTCGGCCGCGCTCGGCCACACGAACAGTACTGGCTCTATTGGAGTCACGCTGGATCAGGCGCTGAACAAGGTAATGGATATCGGCATGCGGTCGTGGGAGAAAGGCGGGGTTACAGACCCCGGCCCAATACTGGTGGCGATTGTGATTTGGGTGGCAATGTCCATCGTTCTTCTGTTCGCCGCAGCGCTCATTCTCATCGCGTACTTCGCATCGGCAGTCTTGCTAGCCATCGGCCCGGTGTTCATCCTGCTGTTGCTTTTCAAAGGCACGCAGCGGTTCTTTGAATTGTGGCTAGGGCAGTTAATCAACTTCATGTTGACGATGGTCTTGATTGTGCTGGTCACGGCACTGCTGATGCAGTTGATACAAAGCTTTCTTGACCAAGCGGTCGGCAATGCGGCCGCATCAACGGCAAGTGTTCTGATTCAGATGGTCGTTTTTGGCGGCGTGGGGGTGTTGATTCTCCGACAGGTCCAGTCACTAGCATCGGCTCTAGGCGGCGGTATTGCCATGAGCACACTAGGCGGCTTCGGTGCCACCATGCGCGGTGCTCACGGCGGCCTTGGCGCGGTGTCTGGCCGTGCCACCAGGCAAGAAGCGGCCCGCCAACGCCGGTATGCGAACGCGACGCGGTACAACCGCGCACGAAAGGGGATGGGCAATGCCGCCTTGTCGGCCGCCAAAGCGGTGCCAGGTGTCGGAACAGCGGCCGCTGCCGCGCACATGGCATCCAAAGCCTTCCGCGCCAAGAACACGGTCAAGCGCGGATAACGCCCGGAAGCACCTCTCTGCTTCCGATCCAGAACGTGTTACTTAGAATCATGCAAAGTGCTACACTTTGCGTTATGCAAAGTATATTATTTTGCATAACTTCAATCGACAAGGAAATGGCCATGAAAAAAGTTGTCCTGCCGCTGCTGGTCGCGCTCGTGCTGAGTGGGTGCGCCGGCATGCACAAACCCACCCAACCCGAAGGGCCGCTGCATCGCGTCAACCCGGCGCGGTATTACAGCGACTACACGCCGCCGCCGGCGATGCCGGCAGCGGCAACGTCGAGCGCCCCGGCGCAATCTTCCTTCCGCACCGTTCGACAGGGGAGCAACGATGAGTAAGCAAGTGAGAACCACCAAGCCCACGGCCGCCGCCGATGATGCGGTGAGTTGGGAAACAGAACGTGTGGTGGCCATGCGTCGGTCGGCGCGTACCGCGTGGTACGTCGCCAGTGCGGCATGCCTGGTTGCCCTGGCCGCCGTGTTCGCGGTCGCCGGTTTGACGCCGCTCAAACAGGTCACGCCGTTCGTTATCCGCGTGGACAAGGCGACCGGCATCGTGGACGTGGTGAAGGGGCTCAAAGAAGCGCCGGCCACCTACGGCAGCGCCGTCACGCGCTACTTCGCCACGCAGTACCTGTACGCCCGCGAAGGGTATTCCAGGGCGCTGGCCAGCCACGAATACAAGACCGTCGGCCTCATGTCCTCAAACCGGGTCGCCAAGGCGTACTTCGCCGAGTTTTCGCCACGCAACCCGCAATCGCCGCTCAACCTCTACGGCAAGGAAGCCTCCGTGGACGCACATGTGGTGTCGATCAGCTTCTTGACTGACAACCTGCTGTCGATCCGCTTCGTGAAGACGATCAAGCGGCCCAACCAGTCGCCGGACAAGAGCCACTGGATCGCGACGATGAAGTTCCGCTACTCCAAAGCTCCCATGCAAGCCTCCGACCGGCTTATCAACCCGTTGGGGTTTCTGGTCACGGAGTATCGCGTCGCGCCCGAAACGGTACGGGCGGGAGGGGGCCAGCCATGAACAAGCACATGACCTGGTTGGCTGTCGCCACCATCGCACTGGTGCCCATGGTGTGCATGGCCGGCCAAACGCCGAAGCCGGGCAAGTATGACGCCCGCATCAAGCACGTGATTTACAACGCGCAAGATGTGGTGCGGATCATCGGGCACTACGGCTACTCCACGCACATTGAGTTTGCGCAAGGCGAGAAGATCGAGAACGTGGCCCTGGGCGACTCGTTGGCATGGGAGGTCGCTCCCATTGGCAACGATTTGTTCGTGAAGCCTCGGGAACCGAAGGCGACCACGAACATGACCGTCTTGACCAACAAGCGCGTGTACAACTTCATCCTGACGGCGAACAAGGAGAAGTCGCCACACAACCACAATCTGTTCTTCCAGGTGACGTTCCGCTACCCGGCGCAGAAAGCCGCGAAGGCCCAAGCGGCCGCGCTGGCCGAAGCACGAGAAAAAGCAGCGCGACAAACCAAGAAGATGCTGGCGGTCACGGCGCACAACCCGCGTAATTGGGATTACTACGCACGCGGCGACGACGCCGTGACACCCACCATGGTGTGGGATGACGGCACGTACACGTACATGGAGTTTGCCGGCAACCGCGACATGCCGGCGGTGTTCGTAGTGGACGGCGCGGACGGCACCAAGGGCGAAGCCCTGGTGAATACGCACGTCGAGGAATGCACGCTGGCCCAGCCCACGGAATGCCCGCGTGATACCGGCGTGACCGGCGGCAGCACGATTGTGGTGCATCGCACGGCCCCGAAATTCATTTTGCGTCGCGGCCAACTGGTGGCCGCCATCATCAACAAGTCCTATGACCCCGCCGGCGTGGCCAACCGCACGGGCACGTTCAGTCCGCATGTCCGGCGCATCATCAAGAAGGGAGCGAACCAATGAGCATCCATGACGATCCCGACCGGCAGGACGTGCCGGAAGACGAAACCGCCGACCAGGGCGACACCGGGAACGGCCTCGATGATGAACGCGGTATTCCAGCAGTCGGCCCGCAGGGCAACAACAACAAGTCCATGGGCAAGAAGTTGCTTATTGTGGCCGGCGGTGTGTTGGTGTTGATCCTCATGGCGGCGGCCTTGTTGCCCAAGCACAAGGAGCCGAAGCACCAGACCGCGAACGCCGACCAGGTGATTACCGATCAGCTCCCGAAGATGCCGGACATTCCCGAGAAGCCGCCGGAACCGGCCACGCCGGCCACGGTGGCGACGCCAACCGCCACGCCCGCACCGGTGGCAGGCCAATCGGCTGGCCAGCGGCACGGCCGCCATCAAATGACCGCAGCGGAGAAACTGCAAGCGCGGCGGCAACGCTCGCCGCTTATCGCCTTCGGCGGTCATAGCACCTCCGGCGGCGGCGGTTCATCGCAAGGCCAGCAAGCCGCAGGAAGCGGCGGCAGTGATTTGACCAGCAACTATGGTCGGCTGGACAAGTATCTGGCCCAAGCCGGCAGTGGTGGCTCGGCCGGCGCTCTCGGTGGTAGTCAAAGCGGCGGCGGGAATAGCTTGGGCAGCCAGCTCAAGGGCACGAGTACGCCCATGGTGTCGGCCTCGCTACTGCCCGACCGCAATTTCCTGATTACCAAGGGCACCTTCATCGACTGCGCCCTGGAAACGGCGATTGACACCACGCGGCAGGGCTTCACGTCGTGCCGGGTCACGCACAACATCTACTCGGACAACGGTCGCGTGTTGCTGGTTGAGCGTGGCTCACGGGTCACGGGCGAGTACCAAACGCAGTCGTTCAACGATGCCACGCAACGGGTGTTCGTGTTGTGGGATCGCTTGGAAACGCCCAATGGCGTGGTGGTCGATCTGGCCTCGCCTGGCATCGGCCCGTTGGGCAAGTCCGGCCTCAAGGGCTACGTGAACCATCACTACTGGCGACGCTTCGGCGTGGCCATGATGGTGTCGATCTTCGATGACTACATGCAATACCAGATTCAGAAGGAAACCGAAGGTAGCCAAATCAACCTCAACAACACCGAAAACACGTCCGAAGCCGTCCCCAAGGAACTGCTGGCCTCGGCGCGTGGCATCAAGCCCACGCTGTACAAGAACCAGGGCGACCACATCAAGATTTACGTGGCCCGTGACATTAATTTCCAAAACGTGTACGCGCTGGCTGGCCAGCGCCCGGATGCCGACGTAACCATTCGGTCGCACGGTTCCAAGCCAAGCGAGGTAACGGTGCATGAACGCGGCGGATGGTGAGGCGAAAGAGAACGTGACGGTGATGGAGGGCGCAGCACTGCGGGAATATCTCGCAGTGCTTGACCCGTACTTTGAAGCCGAAGGCGTGACGGAAGTTGTCATCAATCGGCCGGGCGAGGTATGGACGGAGGGGCGCGGCGGCTGGCAGAAGCACGAAGCGCCGAAGCTGACGTTCAGCTATTGCATGCAGGTGGCCAAGCTGATTGCAAACTACGATCAGCAAGCGATCAATGCGGCCAACCCGATGCTTTCGGCCATGCTGCCCGGCGGCATGCGCGTCCAGGTGATGATTCCGCCGTGTGTCGAACACGGCACGGTCGGCCTGACGATTCGCCGCCCCATGGCCACCACGCGGCCACTTCACGAATACACGGTGGACGGCTCCTTCGGCTTGTACGAATGGGGCCGGTCGGCGGAAATGGACGAACGGTTGCAGGAAATGAAGCCGCTCGACCGCGTGTTGGTCAAGGAGCTCGAAGAAGGCCGACTGGAAGACTTTTTGCGTGACGCGATCCGGGGCAAGAAGAACATCGCCGTGATCGGCGATACCGGCTCGGGCAAGACCACGCTCATGAAGTCGATGTGCGAAGCCATCCCGATGAGCGAACGGCTCGTGACCATTGAGGATGTGCGCGAGCTGTTCTTGCCGCATCCCAACCGACAGCATTTGCTGTATTCCAGCACTGGCAAGGGTGCCGCCTCGACTACGCCCGCCACGCTCATCAAAAGTTGCATGCGTCTGAAACCCGACCGCGTGTTGCTGGCGGAACTTCGCGGCTCGGAAGCCTTCGACTTCCTGAACTTGCTCACGACAGGCCATAGCGGTTCGATCACCAGTTTTCATGCGGAAAACTGCGCGGTCGGCCTGGAACGCTACGTGTTCATGTGCAAGGAGCACGAAAAGGCCGCCGTGTTCGACTCGGCCGGCCTCAAGCGCCTGGTGGCGATGACCATTGACGTGATCTTGCACATGACTGCCGAAGAAATCCACGACAAGGACGGGCATTTCGCCGGCAAGAAACGCTACGTCACCGAAGTGCATTTCGATCCCGTGGCCAAGTTGGCCGCCCGCTTCGGTACCGCTCGCGTTGTGCGCACCAACGCCAATACACGCCGCGACAACGGCATGGAGGCAAGCGAATGAACACCACCACTCCACCGAAGTGGGCCAAGGTTGTTATCGGGATCGTGTTGGCGGCCGTGCTGGTCGCCATTTGGGATTTTCTGGCCGGCAAAATCTTTGTGGCAATCACGACGTTCAACGGCGACGTGAAGCCCGACATGGGCACGATCTATCACTACTGGACGTGGGTACGCCAGCACCCGGAAGCACACAAGATCGCCATGCACCTGTATGGCTCGATGATCGGTGCAGGCGTCGCGTGCCTGGCTCCGATCGTCATCGTGATTGCCTTGGGTCAGAAAAAGCGGGCGCTGTACGGCGAAGCCCGATGGGCAAAGACCTCCGAAATCAAGGAAGCCGGGCTGCTCGATGGCAAAGGCATCCTGGTCGGTTCCTACAAGGGCAAGTACCTCATGCTTGGCGGTAGCCAGCACGTCATGATGGCCGCGCCGACCCGATCGGGTAAGGGTGTGTCCGTGGTCATTCCCAACTGCTTGCAGTGGGGTGACTCCATGGTGGTGTTGGACATCAAGCAAGAGAACTGGAACATCACCAGCGGCTTCCGTGCCAAGCACGGACAGGCGTGTTACCTGTTCAACCCAGCGGCCGCCGATCATCGTTCGCACCGCTGGAACCCGTTGAGCTATGTCAGTGACGACGAAGCGTTGCGCATTGACGACGTGCAAAAAATCGCCAGTTTCATCTACCCGGACACGCCGGGCACCGATCCCATTTGGTCGGCGTCGTGCCGGTCGTTGTTTCTCGGCATTGTCCTGTACCTCATGGAAACCGAAGGCTTGCCAGTGACGGTCGGTGAAGTGCTGCGCCAAGCGATGACAGGCAAAAGCAAGCGGTTTGCCAAGATCATCGAGGCCCGAGAAGAAGGCGAAGGCGGCGAGCCGCTTTCCGGGCCGTGTGTGGCCGCGCTGTCGGACTTCCTGGACACGTCGGACAACACCCGCACGTCGATCCGCAAGACCTTCACGTCTCGCCTTGAGCTGTGGTTGAACCCCATCGTGGACGCGGCCACGGCAGACAACGATTTTGACTTGCGCGAGCTGCGCACCAAGCGCATGTCCGTGTACATCGGCATCACGCCGGACAACCTTGCCCGCCTTGCGCCGATCATCAACCTGTTCTTGCAACAGGTGATCGACTTGAACACCCGCACCATGCCGGCCCCCGGTTCCCACAAGGTGCTTTTGCTCATGGATGAGTTCACCTCCGTGGGCAAGCTGCCGGTGCTGCAAAAGGGTGTCGCCTACATCGCAGGCTACGGCCTTCGCATGTTGCCCATTTTCCAAACCCCGGCGCAGATCAAGAACCCTGACCTGTACGGCATGGAGGGCGCTCGCACGCTCATGGACAATCATGCGTTGCGCATCGTGTTTGCGCCGAAAAACTACGTGGATGCTGAAGAAATCAGCAAAGACCTTGGTTTCACCACGGTCAAGAGCAAGTCGCACTCACGCCCTGAACTGTTCTCCGGCGGCACGAAGTCAAGCAGCGAATCCGATCAGCGGCGGGAGCTGCTGTTGCCGCAGGAAATCAAGGACATTGGCCGGAACCGGGAAATCATCTTCCTGGAAAACTGCAAGCCCATCCAATGCGACAAGGCCCGCTACTACGCCGACCCGGTGTTCATGGATCGGCTGAAATCGGTCAGTCGATCGCTGGCCGGTATCGGCAAGCGATTGCCCGATGAGGCGGAGCTGACGCAGGCGGCCACCAGCGGCGAGCTGGCCGCGCCGGTGCATACCTTGGAATTGAAGCATGAACGCACCAAGGCGGAGCGACAGGCCGCCATGGAAGTCATTGCCTCGGCCCTGGCCGACGATGGCGAACCAAGGGAAGTAACGGCCAAGGACGTGGCCAAGCTGGATGAGTTCGACCTGAGCGACTTCAGCATGGACTTCAGCGGCGTGGACGTGCCGACCGAAGACCTTGACGACGAAGCGCTGGCCAAGGTGGCCGGCGAGTTCTACGCGGCCTGTGGTGCCGCCACCTGACAAGAGGATTTGAACCATGGCTACAGAACAGACCAAGGTCGGCGAGTCGGCCGAACAGGCGCACAAGCTGCGCCAGCTTATCGAGAACGCCAACCTGCAACAGGCCAGCGCCTACGAACAGGCCGACAACCTGGACAAGATCAGCCAAGCGATCCATGCCGAAAGCGACGCTGGCCGACAGATTACCGACGATGATCGGCGCGACGTGGTGGAGCTGGCCGACCAGACCATGGGTGAACGGGAAAACCGCATCGGCGGTAATGATCCGTCCACCCGTGCGATCAACGCCACGCCGGAACGCCGTCACTCGGCCGCCATGAGTGTGGCCAGCGCCGTGGCCAACCAGGACGCCGAAGCGAACAACACGTTTCAGCACGAGGAATTGCGGAAAATCTATGACCGCGAACGCCAGCACAAGGCGTTTCTGGAAAAGCGGCGTGACGCGGAACGCGAGCAGGAACAGGCCACCAGTACCGATGCGGACCTGAAAGTACCTTCGGCCGAGACTGTCAACGAAGCGACAGAAGACCGCCGCCTTGAGTTGAGCGAAGCAGCACGCGAGCAATTCGACCGCTATCAACGACAGGAAATCGAGTACAGCAAGATCAAGGAAACGAAGGAGCTGGAAGAAGGCTACGAAATTAACCGCCTGGTCGCGCATTCCCGCTTGCAGCAAGACCGGCTGGCCAAAGGGGAAATCACGCCTGATGAACTGGCCAAGGATGAAGAAGCCCGCGAAGGCCGCGAACTGGATGAGTCGATAGAAAAGGCCCGCGCACGCCGGATCGAACAGGAGGAAGAACGCGGCGAAATCGAGGCGGAGAAGGCCAACCAAAACAAGGAAGCCGAAGGCAGCAACCAGATTCAGGACTTTGACGCGATGGCGGCCACACAAGCCCGCCACAACATGCCAGAGGACGTGGAGCGCGACTTCCCGCGCCATAAGGCCGGCGACGCCCGCACACACTATTACGGCAAAGATCCGGATCGCGTCGCGTTCGTGGACAAGGGCGACAAGATGCAGACGCCCCGCGATTTTGACCAGCAAGGCGTACGCGCCATGGTGGACATTGCCAAGGCCCGTGGCTGGGAGGAAGTCAAGGTGCGCGGCTCCGAGTCCTTCCGCCGACAGGTTTACCTTGAAGCCGCCAAGCGCGGCATCGAGGTCAAGGGCTACAAACCCACCGAAGCCGAACAGAAGGTGGCGGAGCGTGACTCACGCAACTACAAGCGCAACCAGGAAGCCGCCGATGCGTTCCGCGACGCCGGCACCAGGGAAGAAAAAGCCGAAGCGGCCGAGAAGCACGGCCAGTTAGCCAAGGCGTACGCCATCGAGCGTTCCTTGCAGGCATGGGAACGCAAGAACAACATCCCCGAAGCCAACCGCGTCAAGCTGGAAAAGAACCTGCATGACATGATCGAGAAGGATCTTCGTGACGGCAAAAACCTCGCCAGTGTTCGCGTGCGGAACCGCAAGCAAGAACACCAGGTGCAACGGCAGGAAGAAGCGGAACAAGTACGCTGAGGCGTGCCCGCAAGAACAAAAGAAAGCCGGCCATTGGCCGGTTTTCTTTTGCCTGGCTCACTGAGTCAGCGCGTGCTCGTAATCTTGACCGCCGTAAAATACGCCAAGGATGGTGACTTCCTCGGCCGACTCGTCGATGGTGAATGCGATCACGGCCCGCTTGCGGTAATTCGTGATGCGCACACCAGGACGAATATCATCCCGGCGCGTCCCGCGTGCGGGAAATGTTGAAAGCGAGTGGCAAAACCCCGTAATGCCATCGGTGTATCGCTTTGCCACGGCCGGCGAAGCCGCCTCGGCGATGTAGGCGTACAACGCGAGAAGCTGACCATGTGCTTTGGCCGACAGCGTGACGGTGTAAGTCATCCGTGTGAAGCCACGCGCCGCCGGTGGGCTTCCTCGAGGGATGCCCGCACCTGGTCAAGTGTCAACGCACTGGATGGGTCAGCTTTGAGTTCGTCGTAAGCGGCCGCCACCTCGGTATGCAACCAGTGCTCTACGGCGCGATCACGCGCCAACAGGCTGCGCAAGCCCTCCCGGATTACCTCACTTTCGGTGGCGTACTCGCCGCCAGCAACCTTCGCCTTCACGGCTTCCGCCATGTCGTTGGGCAGGGTGATGCTGAGCTGTTTCGTGGATCGCATGGCGTAATCTCCATGAGTGGGATTTAATCCCATAATAGCATCGGCCAGCGACATCAACCAGCGGCTTAGCGTTCTTTCCCGGCCTGGTCGCGGTCGCGCTTCGCGTTCTGGTGCTGCGCCAGCCGCGCCCGAATCTTGCGCTCCATGTCTTGTCGCTCGGTGACAACCGGCGGCATGTCTTTGACGAACTGCCGCACCGTTGCGGCCAGTTTGGCCGCCTGAGCGCTCCCAGCAGCCTCTAGGCGCTCCGCAACCTTGCCCCAGCCCTCACGTACCTGTTCTTGTTTGCGGGCCGTAGCGGCCTCCCACGGGCGCTCTACGGCCGTCCTGCCGCTCGCCGCCTCTATGGCCTCGTCTACCTTCGCCCTGGCCACCGTCGAGCGTCCAGCGGCTTCGGCGTGCCTCACGGCCTGCTTCTTGCCTTTCTTGACGACGCCACGAGTACGCCTGGGCGACGCCTCGGCGGCGACGCCTTGTTCACGCAAGCACTGCGCGAACGACTCGCGCCATGCCTGCAAGTCGGCCTTGCGTGGGTTCAAGCGCCGGCCGTCATGCCCATGCGCGTTAAGCGTCAAATGGCAATGCGGGTGGTCAGTGTCGTCGTGGCGCACGAACACGTATTCCCGATCTGCCGAAAAGTTGCGGGCCGCGAAGGCGCGTACCGCGTCGCGCAAGGAATCCGCATTGGTACCCGGCGGCATCGACATGACCAAATTCACCGTGTCGCGGCTTCGCCGCTGGCCATTCTTGCCGGGGTTGCCTCGATCTCCGCCCGACCAGCCGGCGGCAAGTTCGCGCACGGCATCCCGGCCTTCCAGTTTTTCGCCCTGGTCAGTCTCGGCGGTCAACTTTCCGTTTCGCGTGATGTAGTTCAGGTGCTCGCGGACGTGTTTGCCGCCGCGAGCACCACCGGACACCTTCACCATGACTTCCGGTGTCCGCTGGGCGATGCGCCCCGCCTGTTGCATCTTGCCACCACCACCAAAGCTGGTACGCCGGGCATCTTGCCCGGCGGTCTTGTTCGCCTTGTTGGCACCGGGCGTCTTGTTGGCCTTTGGGCTGGCCGCCCCGCGCAATAGATCATCAAGAAGATCGCGGTTCTTGCTCATGCGTCATCCTCCCCGCCACGCTCGCGCCAGCGGCCCGTCCAGCGCCCAAGTGTGGATTGGATCAAGGCGCGTACTTTTTTCTGGTGCTCGATCAACTGCACCCGCAGGCTGTCGAGGGTTTCGCCCGTCACGCTAGTGGCGTGGCGAAAGTCGATGTTGGCGGCATGCGCCAACTGGTTCAGATTCCGGCCGATGGCCAGCAACTGGCGGTTGCTTTCGCGGAGCGCGTCCAGCTCGGCCGCGTTTGGCGTTGGCACGTCCATGAGGCGGCCACGCACCAGGGCAATGATCCATGCCTGGCGGCTGGGTAGTCCATCGGCCTTCGCGGCCTGGCGCACCAGTTTGTTTTCAGCCGGCGTCAGTCGCAGGTCGATCTTCTCGAACTCGCCGCCACGGTCCCGGTTTCGGAACGGCCGCAAGTCGAGGCTGGCGAGCTGATTCACGGCCGCCGTGAGAACAGCCCCAATCAGTGCCGACTCGCTCACGCCGCGCTCCAGGGCCAGCTCTCGCCACTGTTGTTTCACAGCCTCGTCTACATGTGCTGTCAGTCTCGGCATGGGCTTCTCGCAGCAAAGGAAATAGGGGGCAAGGGGGTACCAGTTACACGAGCCATAGGGCCGGCATCCGCCGGGCCATGGCCGATAGTGTAACACTATACCGGCGGTTAGCCTATCCTGCCTTAGATTCATACCCCCTATTTCCTTTGATTCAGTGTTTCAGCCTGAAACATCACGCCGGACAAAGCGAAGCAAGTAAAGGCGTGTGCAACACCAGCGGCCGCAGGCCCATCCATAAGCAAAAGCGAAGGATGGCCACTCATCAAAGGCAGGCACAATCAGCCGTGAGGCAGGTGCCTGACCACATACCCACAGCCCGACCGGGGATTGCTTGTTGGCATCCCCGGACGAACTATGGATATGTGGACAGCCACGAAAACGAGTGAGTCGGAAGGCAAACACGAGTGACGCGGGGCTTTGCCCCACACCCCACCCTCGCCGGGAGGCAGGGGTGCAGCACTGGCGGGCTTCGCCCTTGGCTGCCCCTCCTGCTGAAGGCTGGAACGGCTCCAGGGAGTCAAGGCAACCGCTACGCGGTGGCCGCAAGCGGCCAGCCTTGACACCCCTCCACCTCAACCACAAAGCAAGGGCGGCCAGTGGCCGCCCTTGGAAATTCGCACGAATGCTGACGCGGATTATTTTTTGCCGTCCACGACAGCCACCATCTTGACTTTATTGGCATCCACAAGGTCTTCGCTGCCGTCCTCGTACTCCACCCATGCAAGCCCGTACTCGCAGGGCTTGCGCAGCAACAAAATACCTTCCCGCCGGCCCACTTTCACTTCGACTTGTGGCTTTTTGACTTTGGCAGGCTTTTCCGCGCCCTGCCCTTCATCAGTTTCGCCGCCCGGCATGACATGGCCGTCTTCGCTACCTCCGTCCTCATCCGCCTCGGGCGAATGAGTCTCGAAAGCATCAACGGTGTTATCACCAGCCAAAGGCCCTTCAGCTGCCTCGCTGGCGCTGCCACCGCCCTGCCCCTCAATCTCGCGTTCCGCGCCGGCTTCTCCGGCTTCCGACCGCGTTTCACGTGCGCTCTCGCCATGCGGCTTGCCCTGGACGGCTTCTCCGCCCTCGGCATCTCCTACCGCCCGCCTCCGTATTTGGGCCTGCAATGTTTTAGCCGCGCTGTCGGTAATCGTGTCGCCCTCTTTTGACTCCGCCAGCCGCTCGGTCACAAAGGTTTCCACCGCGTCACTGCTCTCGTCCCAGCAAAGCAACAACGTATTAATCGCCAGTACGCTTTGACACTGACCTCGTTCCACTACACCCGCCAAGAAAGGCGGAAGCTCGCGCAACGCGGCGTAACGGCTGACCCACGTCCGGCTCTTGCCTGTCTGGCGTGCAACCTCGGCTTGCGATAGACCACCATCCATCAAGTGTGCCACTGCGTTGACCGTTTCCATGACGGTCAAGGTTTCACGTTGAATGTTCTCGACAAGCTGGTCAACGTAAACATGCTCGGTGTCCACGAACGCCGGAATAGTCTCAAGGCCGGCTGCTTCGGCCGCCCGATAACGGCGCGCCCCGTGATTCACCAGGTAATGACCCTTCTTGTCTGGATGGGGCCGCACACTGATTGGCGTTTTTACGCCACGTTCTTTGATCGACGCGGCCAGCTCGGTGAGGCTCTTGCCGTCGAACTGCTTACGCGGCTGGTCAGGGTCTTCTTCGATCACGTCCAGAGCCAACGCCAGCGGCTCGCCGCTGGCTTGCGGTTTCTTATCCTTCGGGTCTTTCAACAAGTCGCTGAACTTGTCCAGTCCAGATAGGTCAAGGCTACTCATGGGTGCTCTCCATCTTCTTCGTCACCAGGTCAAACACTTCGCGCATTTCCTTGCCCGCGCTGCGGGCCGAAGTCTTGGGAATCTCCCATACTGGAACCCCGGCACCAAGTGCTTCGGCTACCGATGATCGGTTGCCGATCCGGGCGGAAATCATCAGGTGCGCGTAGCTGGCCAACAACTCGGACAAGTTTTGCTTCTGCGCGGGACTGTGGGCATTGAATCGGTTGGGCAACATACCCAAGAACGTCAAATCCGGGTTGTACTTCTCCTTCATGCCGAAGATGGTTTGCAGCATCTTCGTGATGCCCTGGATGGAGTAGCTTTCCAGCTCGATAGGGCACAACACGAAATCGGCGGCAATCAGTGCGGCCGACATGCGCAAGCCAAGCGTCGGCGCGGTGTCGATCACACAGAAATCGAACCCGCCAGCATCACGCAAGGCATGAATCTGCGCCCGGAAGGCGGCAATGATTTTCGGCTCACTTCGCTCAAGATCGGCCAACGCATTGTCTGCCGAAACCAAGGTGATGCCGTCACCAGCCACGACGCTGGCGGCCTCCGGCTGGAACAGCCGGGAAGCAGTCACTTTGCCGGCGCACCCTTGCAGGGTGGCGCTGGCGTTACCCTGAGGATCGAGGTCGATGAACAACACTTTGTGGCCCGCATCACGCAGGTGAAACGCCAAATGGCAGGCCACGGCCGTTTTGCCGACGCCGCCTTTCTGGTTTGCAATCGCTACGGTCTTCACTGTGGCTTCCTCCGTTCGGTGTTTTCGCGGTGCCAAGCCCGGACAACGGCGGCTTGATCGGAAGTGAGTAGGGCGGTTACTTCTTCACAATCCGCCGGCATGGTGAATGATTCAAGGTAGGCCCGCCACACTTTGTTGACGGCGGCACTGACGGTGCCGATACCTACGCCGCTTTGCGCGGCTACGTCGGTCTGGCGCTGGCCGTCCACCAGGACGGCCAAGGCACGGTCAAGTACCGGCTCACTCATGTTCAAGTGTCGCGTGATTCGCTCGAAGTCGCGTTTGGTGAGTTTTTTCCGTGGTGGCATGGTTGTCTCCCGCATTGGTACTGCCATGACGTGCATAGATGTCTCCCGTTGAAGTGCTTAATAACTCTAATTGCAATCTAAAGGTAATGCAACCCTCAAACCATCCGCACGCTTCGCGCCCTTTTCCTTCCTGCCGAACCTAAGAATGTTGCGTTCTACGGGGAAGGTTGTTAGCAGATGCGCAAGCGCGCCCCGGAGCCGGCAGGGATGCCGGCGGAGTGGGCGGAACACCGGCCCACGCGGTGGCCGCGTAGCGGCCAACCGGCGCAGGAGCGCCGGTAGCGTGGTCGCCCGGCAGGAGGTGGCCAAGTGGCCGGCTTCATCGGCCGCTTGGGCGCCCCTGTCTGCGTCGCCTCGAAGCTGCCTGCTTTTGATGAGTGCGCATTGATAAGCGGGCAGGATGCCCGCGCAAGGCCGGAGCCGAAGGCGGAGGGGCGACTACAGGGAGGTAGGAGGGTAGGCGGCGATTCGGCCGATTTCTCGCCTCGCGCGCGCACGCGTAAGTAATATAAGTATAAGTAAAGCTTTTTAGGGGGTTTCGCCAAGTGATTGAAGTAAAAGGCAGAATCAGGCAAAAGCGCGAGTGCTATGCCCCTTGAGCGCGAGTGCTATGCCCCCTCAAACGCGAGTGCTATGCCCCCTGAAATCGGCAAAAAGGGCAAAAGCGCGAGTGCTATGCCCCCTGAAATCAGCCGCTGAGGCCGTGAAAACGCGAGTTATCCACAAATTCGGCGGGTCTAGCTCGCTCCTGTGGATAAGTAAGCGCGAGTGCTATGCCCCCTGAGCACGGTAAGTGCTTGATAGCTGGTGAGCGCGGCTAAACAGGCAAAAAAAAAAGCGCGAGTGCTATGCCCCCGCGACAGCTATGCCCCCTGAAAACGCGACAGCTATGCCCCCTTGGGGGCATAGCACTCGCTCTTGAGTCAACGCTTCCAGCTCGATCGGGTGATGGTGACTTGGTGCCGGCGCATGTCCCACAACACCACCACATCCACACCCGCTTCGTTGACGTGGATGACAGCATCGTCAACGGCCTTGCGAAAGTCGCGCTCCCGCTTCTGCTTGCTATCTGCAAGGGCCATCAGGTTGGCGACTTGGAAGGTCAACGGTTTGCGTTGACCCTGGATGAACGCATGGAGCCACTTCGCCAATTGGTGTCGCCCAAGGGCTTTGCGTTCGCTGTCACGTAGCGGCGTCCAGCCTTGTTCATAGAGGGTGGTCAAACGAGGATTGAGGATGATGAAATGCATCCCGGCTTCGTCGTCGCGGCCTTGTTCTTGGATTAGGGAGCCGGCGTAGGATGAACGGCCGTTGCTCACGTCGATCTCGTTTGCGCTCAACCGTGACAGTGATTTGAGCAACCAGTCTCGGCCGCTTTTGCCTTCGGCGCGGCCGATGGAGCGCAACATTTCCCGCGTCTTGAACCGGACAGGTTCGCCCAAAGGCGTGCGCCTGGCCAAGTGCAACACCTGTTCGTACACGTCAAGGTCGGCCTGGTCGAGTTGCAGGCCGGTGTAGACAATTTCCAGATTGCCCACGGTGGCAATTTTCTTGCGCTGCATCGAGGCGCGATTACCGGGCTTGACGGGTGCAAACAGCGCACCCCGCAAGGTCGCCCAGGGCAAGCCGCGCAACTCTTGAGGCCACAAAGGGAGTTGCAAGCCAGTGCCTGGCAGCGATTCGGGATCGTATCGGCGTCGGGCAGGCTTGTTCACGGCGCATCCCCTTCGGGCGCTTTATCACGCTCACCATTCATGTATTCGTACCACGCCGCTTCCTCGCTCTCGCTGAGAACATGCAGCGTGGCCAAACAGTCGAGGAAACCACGTGCTTCGGCCGTACTCTCCGACCAGTGAATGAACGTCTGCCGCTTGGTGTATTCGGTGCCCTCGGCGCGGTGCCCCCGGTAGAAGCGGGCCGCGTCGGCCAGTTCATGCAAACGCGTCATCGTTGCCTCAACGATGGACGCGGCGGCGACTGTCTCGGTAAGCTCTTGCGTTGCCATTGTTGCGTTCCTCCGTAATGCACTATGGAAGTCCTCGCGGCGTGTTCGTTGCACGCTCGCGGGGGCGCTTTCGCTGGTGTCAGGCGTGGCGATCATCACCGCGCCGGTTGGCGCTGACTGTGGCCGCAGCGGATTGCCTGGCGAACCACAAGAAGACAAGCCCCCACGCTCCCAAGCCCAACCCAGCCGTGAGGCTGGCCATGTGCAACCAGAAGGGCACAGGTGCAAAAAGCGCCAGCCCGAGAAAGCCCGAACCAAGGGAAAAGGCGGTCATGGGTTTCATGTCAATCTCCGGCGTGGGGGCGAATAGCCGCGAGTGCGGCTTGCTCTTTCGATGGCCACCAACCGGAACAAGCTGCCGTGGCGGGCAGGTATACGCCGGGATAGCCGGCCTCGGCTTTGAGTCGATCGCTAACCGCCCGGTCATACCACCGCCAGCCGCGATAGCTCGGGCCATCAAGGGCGCGGCCCTGGTCGGCCATCAGTTCAGCGGCGTCGGCCAGCCGGAAGGATTCACGTTGCAAGGTGGCATCGCTGGCCAGCCAGTCGGTCAAGCTCGGGTGTTCGCGGTCTTGGGCCAGTTGATCGAGGGCAGCATCTTCACTTTCGGCTGAGTACACGCCCAGCACGTCGTCACTGGATCGGTCGTAGATTGCGTACATGGTTTTGCTCCTACTCATGGTCAAAAGAACACTTCACGGTCGGGCGGGGCCAGCCGGATCACCAGGCCGTCATACATCGGCCGGAAGATGATGCAGGCCACGCCGACGCCCGCCACCATCAAACACTCGTTCATCGGCTCATGGGCGCCCCAATACGCGATGGCCGCGCCCACCAGGCACAACAAGGCCAACGCACCCACCAGGAACGACACCACGGGCCGGAAAAACGACAACAGCGCGAACAGTACAAACCGAACGCAGCGGCCAATGGCGCAGGTGAAACGCCAACCCATGGAAGGACGGTCTACCTCGGGCGGGATCGGCTGAAAGTGCCATTCGGCATCCTCGTGTGGCATCGGCTCGCCCAGCATCTGGTCATGGAAAGCACGTGCAGCGGCCGCCGGGTCGGTGGTCGCCAACGCCTTCATGTCGTCGTCGTTCATGGCTTCTCTCCCAACTTCATCAAGAACAGTTCCCACGCGGCCGCGCTCATGCGGCGCTTGCCATCCTCCCAGCGGCTCCATGCGCTTTGGTCAACATGCACAGCATGGGCGGCCTCGGCCATGGTCAAGTCGTACTTGGCCCGCATGTCGCGTACCTCGCCCGCTGTCGGCCGCAAGTCGGCACGGGCAGGGTAGGCCAAGCCGGCAGGTTTCTTGCTCACGCAGCCGCCTCCATGCGCTCTTTGGCCAGCCGTTCGAATGCCTCACGGCTACCAGGCAACAACCGGTCGGGATACTCCCGCACCCCGGCGACCAAACCGAACACCCGCAGCATGTCGCGGCAAATGTCGGCATCAAGTGCCCACAGATCGGTCAAGTCGAATCCGCCACAAGCGCCAGCGTTCCACCAGGCCAGCAAAAAGCTGGCGACACGCCGGCACTGCCCGGTGTCGCCTTGGGCAATCGTCAACAGGCGCTGCAATGACTCGATGGCTTCAGTGGTTGCATCTTTCTCGCTCATGGCGTGACTCCTTCGTGTGAGGCATCTACAAGGGCCGCATGCAAAACACGCAAGGCCATCAATCGGCGACGACCCCATTCCGCAGCCTTGGCGAACGTCTGCCGGGTTTCTTCGCTGTACGTGGTGTCTTGCGACATGCCCAACACATGCCGCAACTGGCGCTCGGCCGATTCCGTGCTGTGCTGCAACGCAGCCACGGCCGCGCCAGCGTCTTCCAGGTCAATCGTGACTTTCATGCTGTTATCTCCTTCAACCGCTTCCGAAAGCGAATTTGCCCCCTGGCGTAATTGATTGCCGCCTCGGCGTGGTGTCCATAAGCGGCACCGCCGCCGGTGAACTGCCGTTGGTTCACGCCGTCGATGTATAGCAGCGAATCGCTATAGGTCGCCACCTGGTGATCCCGACACTGCCGGTAGTAGTGCTTGAGCGCGTGACTCGCGTTTTTCATCTCACTCCCTCCATTACCGTTATGCCATTGTCATATGCCAATGGCATAAAGTCAAGGACTACCCACGCCCGTTTGGCCGTCTATTTGACGGCCTTCAACGGCTTCGGTGTCCAGTGCAAATCAAGCTCCACACCATTGGCGATCAGTTCCACAATGCTGATGTATCCCACTTCCGGGCAACCCATGTCGGCCAGCCCGAACGCCTGCAACTGTTCGCGCTCCATGTCGCGTTCGGTGATGTACCAGTCGAACCCACCCATGAAATAGTGCAGGTACGCAATCGCGTCATCGCCCTGGCCATCGGTTTCCCGCGTCTTGGGCATGGTCGTAATGATCCGCGCCAGCGTCGTCACGGTGTCTTGAAAGAACGCCTTTTCCTCGCCCCGCAGGCCGGCCGCTATGGCCCGCACCTGCTGCAAAGGCATGTACTGGAAAAAATCGATCACGGGTGAAAGGTTCTCGTTCGTCATGGTCACACCTCCTTGGCAGTCGAATCCAAAGCGTCACGAATAGCGGCCAGCTCGAACTGACGCGCCTCTACGGTGTCCTGGTCACTCAACACAACCGCGTCGTGCAAGATGTAGGTTTCAATCTCGTTTGCCCAACAAGCGGCAGCATCCCGCAAGACCTGCAATATCGTGTCATTCATGCCCAAAGCTCCTAGTCGGTTCGGTTTCAACAAGCGGCGTTGCCGCGTCGCATGTTGAAAACGCCGACCGGGCAACCGGAAGCCATGGCAATGTCAAGGAAGGCGGGCGCAGCCCGCAGTGAAGGGCAGTGGTGCGGGATGGAGCGCAGCGACTGACCCGGTGCCCGTAGCGGCCCTTGACATGGCCGCCATGGGTGAAGGTTCAGGGGGAACCACCTGCCCACCAGGGCAGGTGGGGGAGCAGGGCGCTATGCGCCCGAATCCCCCGCAGGGCCGCACACGGCCGCCGTCGGTTTCGCAGCCGGCCACGCCGGCGAGAAATCACTATCGGCGCAGGCGCATGGCCGGGGTGGCGAAGCCGCCCAGGGCGTGCCCTGTCTGCGGTCAAGCCGAGTCGCTGGCAGCCCGCCAGGGGCGAGACACCGCAGGTGGCTCGATGCGCAGCACAACATAGACGGTGGCGAAGCCACGGCCCGAGTGCGCCTTATGGGCTTCGGAAGGTGTGAAATTAAAATGCAAAGTGCCCCAAAATGGTTTAAGCTGAACGCGCCATCGAAAGCGGCAACACCACCACCCAAGGGAGGTTCAAGGAATGAAGTACCGCAACATCACCATTCAACTTGTCCTGCTCATTGCTGTTGCGGCAATGACGGCAAGCCCGGCCTTCGCACGCAAGAAAGCGAAGATCCCCGTAGAACGCGGCGGCGGTGGCGGAGCAAGCAACTACATCCCGCCTGGCCAAGACGCCGCCGGCGCAATCATGTGCCTGACGCAGGTCATCATGGCGGGCACCAAACCCGTGCAGTGCACCAAGTACGTCACGGAATACTTCCGCATCAAGGACTACAAGATCGGCGGAATGAATCCCGAAGCGACCGCCAAGAAGCGCAAGGCGTGGCTGGAAAAATGCACGCAATGCCGCGCATCGGACATTGCCAAGGTGCAGCGTCGGTTCGGCAGGCTCCCAAGTTTGTAAGGCGCTGGATCGACCGCACACTAAAAGCCCGCCAACCGGCGGGCTTTTTCTTGGGCGGTGCGGGTTAGATCAACCCGCGTGCCGCCATCGAGACCGGAGCACCCTGGCCAACTACCAGGTGATCGAGGACGCGAACCCCGATCAGGTTGAGGGCGTCCCGAAGGGTGTTTGTGATAGCTCGATCAGCCCGCGAAGGTTCGGCAACCCCGCTGGGGTGGTTGTGAGCAAAGATCACGGCCGCTGCATTGAAGTTCAGGCACTCGCGGACCACCTCACGAGGGTGGACGCTGGCCCCATCAATCGTGCCCCGGAAAAGCTCCTTGAAGCCGAGTACGCGGTGACGGTTGTCGAGGAAAAGAACCGCGAAGACCTCGTAAGGCAGGTGCATCATCTTGGCCTTGAGGAAGCTACCCGAGTCGTCAGGGCGCGTCAGGGCAGGGCCGATCAGGATGTCTTCCCAATACGTCTGTTCCGCCAAGGCGAAAAGCTCCTTGATGCTGGCCTTGCCTTCGATGGTGAACCGGCCGTCGGAATCGCGTGTTGCCTTCATGCTTGAACTCCTGTGGTAAGTGATCGGGCGTGGTGCAGCCCGGCCGCCGCGATACAGGACGCTTTGCACCCGAAGGGCCGCAACGCAGTGGAGGACGCCGCAGGCGTTGCCAAGTGGCCAGCGGTGGCAAGATGCACCTTCAAGCCCGTAAACGTGCACGGGAGTGGTCAGAACCAGCGATTCAGGCCGCAGTACCCCAAGGCCAGCACCAAGTCAGCCCGGCGGAGTATTGGAAATGAATTGGCCCGGTGTCTGCGCCCGTCCGGTAGCGTCAAGGTCAACGCAACGTGAGGGATTCGTGGTTAGCGACAACCGCCGTTCGGCTACTTCGGGGTAGCTCCGCGATTGATGGGGCCAGCGTCCGCCCTCCCACCAGGTGCGGGTACCGTTACAGTGCAGCGGCCCTCGATGCACACCTTGCCGGGTTTGCCTTCGGCGTCCGGGCAGTACGCCACGCTCCGGCCGACCCACGCCACGGGTACGCCTCCTTGTACCCACAAGACCAGGCCATGGGATACACCCAAACGAGTCGGCACGGGCGGCTTGCCCAAGGCCGCCACGGTATAGCCGATGTTTTCGAGCCTACCCACCACGGGACAGGCCGAAGGGCTGGCCAGCGGTGCCGGCACGGAACCCGGCGGCTGTGTAGCAGACGCCGGGGCAAAGCCTTGGCCAACCAGCGCAATGCCAGCCATAACCGCGACGGCAAGCGCGAAAGTGACGGTTGTCGTTCGCTTGGTCATGATGTTTTCCTTTTGGCCTTGGTTTTGGCCTTCGACCACACTTTATTGACTTGGCTCTTGCTGCATTCGGCAAGCCGCGCCGTCTCGGTGATGCTGTGTCCAGCCTCGCGCAATGCGATGATGCGACGATGCAAGGCAAGGTTCGGTTTGCGGCCGGTGTACCGACCGCGAGCCTTGGCGACAGCAATACCCTGGCGCTGCCGTTCGCGGCGGTCTTCATAGTCGTCGCGGGCAATCTGCAAGGCCATGCGCAAAAGCATGTCCTGGACGCCTTCAAGCACGACCTTGGCCACGCCAGTGGCGTTCTTGACCAGCTCGGACAAGTCCACCACGCCGGGGATGGCCAGCCGTGCGCCTTTGGCGCGGATTTCGGCCACCAGCTTTTCGGCCTCGGCCAAAGGCAGGCGGGAAATGCGATCCATCTTTTCCGCCACCACGACTTCACCAGGCTGCAAGTCGTGGATCAGCCGTAGCAGCTCGGGCCGGTCGGCGCGAGCGCCGGAGGCTTTCTCGCGGTAGACGCCGGCAACGTAGTAGCCGGCTTGCTGCGCGCTCTCGATGAGGCGTTCTTGCCGTTCCAGGTCTTGCGTGTCGGTGCTGACGCGCATGTAGATGCGAGCAACGCGCATATCTAACGTTCCGCCAGCCATGCGATGATCTCTTGCCGCGTGACCGGGCCATAGTTAGGAGGCAAGGCCGACAACGCGAGGTCGGGGAACTTTTCCGCCGTGGCTTGCATGGTATGAAGTCCAAGGTCGTCTAAGCAGCGTCGCGCATGGGTGCCAAGCCCTTCCATCCAATCGGGGGAAGGTGGAAGAGCCTCCAACATGGCCGCGCGTTGCAACGACACGCCAAGCACATCCAAAGGCGCAGCGTCTGGAATATCAAACCGCACAAGCCACGCCCGAATTTCTGCGACTGTCTTGGTACCAACTCCGCCCATGCGCGGCAACGTCGGCAACACAGCGGCGACCTCGTGAGGTGTCCTACAACCGCGATCCCATAGAGCGTTGACGGCTTGTGTACTTAGGCCGCGCAGCCACTTGGCGTCATGGTTCGCCTCAAAGTCAGCGTAACGAATAAGTGTCCGCACGCGGGCCGTGGTCACACCAATAGCACGTCCGATGTTATCCAAAGTCATGCCATCGTCACGGAGCCGCCGCGCTTCCGTGTACTGCCGTGGATCAGGAATCCACACCGTCATCGTTTCTTGCTCCCAATAACCGGATGGTCGGGGAGTGCAGCACGAAGTTCGGCCAGCGTGCCTTCCAAGGTGAGAATTGCGTTCCGCAATGACTGCACCGGCACTGCCTGTACCGCGCCAGCCGCCGCACCCGTCAAAAGCCAAATGGGATCGCAAGCAAACCTGCCACGCAAAGCCACCAGAAGGGACGCGGGTACGGCACTCTCTCCGCGTTCGTAGGTCTGGTAAGCCCGAAGCGCAACGCCGGCGATGTCGGCCATCTGCGCCTGAACCAAGCCGTGACTCTCCCGCAGTGTCCGCATACGGCGGCCAATCGCCGGGTTATCCAAGGTAGCCGGGTGTTTCGACATGGGCACTCCGAAATGAGTAAATAAGGTATAGCTATCGTGGACCATTGTGCTACGATAGTCCACGAAGTCAACACGCAATGTATCGTGGACTAGCTAAATATAGCCACCCATCGTGGCCTAGGAAAATTCAATGGCTTTGTTTTGTGTCTCGTTCCGAGCAATTCACTACGCGGACCTGTATGAAAAGGCTTTGCCTTTCTCGCTGGGTTGCGAGTTCGTGGAGGCAGACGCTCCACAAAGCGAAGTCGAGGCGCGAGCTATCGCGGATGAAGTCATGGAACGTGTCTGCAACCGCAATGACCGCGCTCCCGTGAACCACCAGGTGGCACGGGTGGAAATTACCAACATGCATCGGCTCGATGGATGAATTGGAGGGCAGTACCGTGAAGATTCGCTACGACATGACCATTTGCGCCGGCGCGTTGGCAATCCTTGGCGCTCTGACGCTGTTCTGGCCTGACGTTCCATCGGCCGTCCGCCTCACGTTGGCAGCAATTGGAGTTGCGGCCTGCGGAGCGTTCTTTACCATCGAATGGCGGCGTGGTCGCCGAAGCCGGACGGCCGGTGAACTGTTCTATGACCAACACTGCGAAGTGTTGGATGCACTGGAACAGCGCAACTCAGAGGCGCGACGTGCACGGTACTTCCACGCATGGATAGACCAATGCACGCGATTGCTCGCGGCCGGGGTAAGTGAGGAAGACACCATGAAGCGCATGGCCAAGTGGTCGTGCGAGAACATGGACAAGTATCTGGCCACCCCTGCCACCTTGCGAGCCTGACCACCTATTGACAACGAGGAGTGTTCATCATGAGTGCAGCACTGTTGCCCCTTGCCCTGGTATTGGCCGGCGCGGTCGGAAGTACGGGGCTTCCGCATGCTTCCGTGTCGGTGAATGACCATGTTTTCAGCGTGCAGATTGCCGCCAGTGAGACAGCCCGCCAGCATGGTTTGATGGGCCGCGACCACCTGACCGCAAACGCGGGCATGTGGTTCGTGTTCGACCAAGCCAAACCCCGATTTTTCTGGATGAAGAACACACCCATCGCCCTGGACATGCTTTTCTTCGACGCCGACCGCCGGTTAGTGTCGATGCAAGTCAACGTGCCGCCGTGCAAGGCCGATCCGTGCCCGCTGTATCCCAGCGGCAAGCCGGCCAAGTATGTGCTGGAAGTTCCAGCCGGCACGGCGTGGCGGCTGGAACTTCATCCCGGCGCAGTGGCCAGCGTGAAAGGGCCGGCCCATGCTGCCCGGTGAAAGTTTTGCGCTCGATGCCGCAGCGGCGGAACCGCTGTACTTGCAGCTTGCCGGTCAGATTGAACGCCGAGTAGCAGGCGGGAGCCTGATTCAAGGCGAACGCTTGCCGGCGGTCAGGCGCTTGGCTCGGACGCTGGATGTGTCGCCCTTGACGGTTTCGCGTGCCTACGCCCAAGCGCAGCAACATGGCGCACTGGTAGCGCGCCCTGGTCGCGGCATGTACGTGGCCGGCACAAGCTTGAACATGGCGGCACGGCTGGAACTACTGGAACCAGCGCTGCACCAACTCGCCGCCGAAGTGAAGCAAGCCGCGCTACCGGCCATCGGCGTGCTGGCAGCACTCCGAAAACAGCTTGAGAAAGGAAACCCATCATGACGTACACACACCCACACATGCCGGTCATCCACATGGAAACGGCCGTGGAGCTGCTGGGTCAGGAAATCGCCCAACGCGTTGCAGCAAGAGAAGCCATAGATGCACCCGCCGCCGACAAGGCCCGCATGGTGGAACTGGTTCTGGAAGCGGCCGGGTTGCGCAAGCAACGGGACGCGCTACGGGCCACCGATCGGGATCAATACGCAAAGCTGGATCGCCAAATAACCGAATGCGGCGCGGCGATAGACGCCGTGCCGGTGCCGGTCGCGGTGAAGTCCCTGGTTGAATCCGTGACGCTCGAAATCGCGGCATTGCGCAAGCGACAACAGGCATTACGCAGTAACGATCCGGCCGGCGTGCAAGCCGTGTTCAACGAATTCGACCGGGGTGCCGCGCGTGGCTGACCCGGACAAGATGGCCGCCGAGTATATGGGAACTGCACTGGCGGAAACATCCCCCTCGGCAACACCCATGGCGGTGCTGGTTGCAGGCCAGCCTGGTGCTGGCAAAACCGATGCTGGAAACCACGCCATGGAGACATTGCAAGCGCAGGGTGGGGCGGTCCGCGTGGACGCGGATCGTCTGCGCGAGCTGGCCCCGGAGTACGGCCAAGGCCGCGAGGGTGACGACGCGACAGCGGCGGCGAAGCAAACGCAGTGGGCCGCGCAAGAAGCCGTCCAGCGTGTGCGATCACGCGCGATCAAGGAACGTCGCAACATGGTCGAGGAAGGGACATTCCGGGATGCGAAGCTCGCGGAACAGTTGACGCGGGGGCTCCACCAACACGGCTACGAAGTCGAGGTCAACGTGGTGGCGGCATCACTGGAAGAAAGCCGCCTCGGAACATTCCAGCGGTACGAAGACCAGCACGCCGCCGGCGCAGCCAAGCCGCGCTTTGTGGACGAGGAATACCAGCGCAACGCCTACGCGAAACTGCGCGACACGGTGGAGCGCATTGAAGATCAGGCCGACCGCATCACGGTCGTGGATCGGTCAGGCCGGGCACTTTACGACAGCGACCGCGACCGGGACGGTTCGGCCTTGAAGGCACTGGACGCGGCACGGGAAACACGCACAAGCGCCCAGCGCGTGGAGACTGCGCGTGGATGGGATGAGGTTGCCGCCATGGCGGCAGGGCGCAACGCGCCGGCCGCATGGCAGTCCCGCATCCAGGCACACCACGATGAGGCGCATTTTGCAGTACAGGCTGACCCGACAGCGGCCAAGGATTATCAAGCGGCGGCCGGCGCGGAACGCGCCGAAGCGAGCCGTGACGCGGCCACGCGGCACGGCTCGCGGCTCGCCGATGCCCTGGAAAAGGTGCCGCCAAAAGAAGCCGTGAAAGAACACCCGGAGCTGGCCAGCGCCTACGGCACGCTGGCCAGCGCCCGCGCCTTTGCCAAGGCGCGGCTTCCCGAAGCCAAGCGCGAGGCGTTCATGGAGGGCGTGACCGCCAAGGTCACGGCGGACTTGAAGGCCGGCCGGCATCCACCAAAGGTGGATCTCACGGCCGGCAGGGAGCAAGACCAATCGGGCGAGTTGGAACGCTGACCGGCGATGCTACAATGGCCATGCTCGGTGGATTTCGAGCATGGCCGGTTTCATAGATGTCGCTGGCCAGTCACGGCGCAAGCCGTGGCGTTGATTGAAGTGCTAACAAGGCCCGCCATTGGCGGGCCTTGTTTCATTCTGGCCTGTGGGAAAAGCGCGGGGCTTTGCCCCACACCCCACCCTCGCCGGGAGGCAGGGGTGCAGCACTGGCGGGCTTCGCCCTTGGCTGCCCCTCCTGCTGAAGGCTGGAACGGCTCCAGGGAGTCAAGGCAACCGCTACGCGGTGGCCGCAAGCGGCCAGCCTTGACACCCCTCCACCGCAACAGCCAAAGCAAAGGCGGCCAGTGGCCGCCTTTGGAGTGTCAGGCGTAGGCCGTCCAATGGTCGGGGCTGTAAGTCTTGACGGTTCCCACCATGCGCGGTTCCACCTTGCTGGCCCATGCAAAGCTGTACACCTTGACCCGGTTGCCTTCGGTGACGACGTGCCGGGTTTCCGGGCCGGTGAAGCGGCCGGGCATCGGTACGCAATCGCCCTGCATGTCACCCGTGAGGGACGAATCCCGACCGATCGGGCGAATCCATGCACATTTGGCCGTGGTGCGCGTCACCTGGTAATAATCCACGTTCGTTTGATCGTAGCCCCACATGGAACGCAGCACGTCGCCGACTTGAAGAGAATGCCGGAAGGCTTTCCGGGCTGCCTTGCGCTCGGCTTTTTTCGTGGCCTGCTCGGTCACTTGTTCCACGAACGATTGCACATAGGCCGCCCGGCGGGCTTCATCGCGGAAGCAGTAGCACCATGCCGGCTTGATCGCCTTGCCTTGGTACGCCACGGCGGCCGGCTGACCGCGACCGTTCTTGCCGTAGTACACCACCGAAAGGCCGTCAGCCAAGCGAATGGCGGCCCAACCCGGCCGGCGGTAACGGCGGCTGTCGCGTTCTTCGGCGGTCATGCTTGCGGGATGCTTTTTCATGGTCAGTTCCTCGGGTTGCTTTCAGTAGGTGATGCCGGCAATCCGGCGCGAATAGGTGAACATCCGAAAATCGCCGGACTGCTCCACCAGCACGGGGTATTCACCCACCACCGGCGGACGGTGCGCATCACGGCTTTTCACCTTGTCCACGCTGGCTACAAGCCGGGCCTGGTCGGCGGTGAAAGTCTTGCCATCGGTGCAGGTCACGGCGGTGGGTTTGCTGTTCTCGTTCATGCTCTGTGCTCCTAGTCGGTGCTGTTTCATCAAGCGGCGCTCTTGCGCCCTGGCAGGGTCAACGCGTCCAGCTGTGCGCGCTGTTAAATACCGTGACCATCCACGTTTCGGCCCCCTGCGCGTACTCAACAAGGGCTTGCCGCGCCGGTGCGGCGTAGGCGTTCGCGGCCTTGTAGGCGTCCAGCTCCGAATCAACAAAAAACACCAAGCCCCACGCCTCCACCCGCAATCTGCGCTGGCGGATCGCCTCGGGTTTGCCGGTTTTCGGGTTCTTGACGTGAATGCGGCTGTCGCACATGGCGGTTAGCTCCTAAGTCGGTTCGGTTTCAACAGCGGCGTTGCCGCGTCGCATGTTGAAAACGCCGACCGGGCAACCGGAAGCCATGGCAATGTCAAGGAAGGCGGGCGCAGCCCGCAGTGAAGGGCAGTGGTGCGGGATGGAGCGCAGCGACTGACCCGGTGCCCGTAGCGGCCCTTGACATGGCCGCCATGGGTGAAGGTTCAGGGGGAACCACCTGCCCACCAGGGCAGGTGGGGGAGCAGGGCGCTATGCGCCCGAATCCCCCGCAGGGCCGCACACGGCCGCCGTCGGTTTCGCAGCCGGCCACGCCGGCGAGAAATCACTATCGGCGCAGGCGCATGGCCGGGGTGGCGAAGCCGCCCAGGGCGTGCCCTGTCTGCGGTCGCGCCACGGTCTGAAAATCTGACTATGACCACTCGTTGCGGCGTCCTTGATGCCGGAAAGGGGCAGGGCGCGGCCGCGCTGGCCGCGCCCTCGGCGTCACGCTTGCGCGTCGGTTGTTTCCGGTTCGGCCTTCTTGGCCAAGAAAAACCCGCACCCGTCCTCGGTGTCCGCGACGCGGCCGGCTTCGCGTGCCTCGGCCACCTGGTCGGCGGTCATGATTTCGCGGATTTTGTCGAAGGGCACGGTTTGGCGGAAGTTGCGGCCGCCGTTGCCGTAGTTGTGAAGAATCGTCACCGTGACCTTGTTCACCCGCACGATGGTGGCCCAACCGTTGCCATAACCGGGAGCAAACAGGCAGCGGATGGCCCCGCCTTTCTCGCACGGGGTGCGGTCGGCAAGGGTGCCGCCCTGGTCGGCCAGCATGGCCCGCTCATAGCTCAAGCGGTTGTTGTAGTGCGTCAACCAGCGGTCGGCCCAAGCCACGGTGCGGCGGTTCCTCGGCAACACCAGTTCCCGCGCTTGTTCGTGGTCGATCACGCCACCATCAAGCGCACCCCACAAGCTCATTTCACCTTCATATTGCGATGCCGGCGGATTGCGTGGGTACTTGTCCAACGGGAACGAGTAATAGCCGCCACCACTGACGTTTGCAAGCGCCGTGGCCTTTTCCAAAGTCAAGCCATCGTCACTCCACGCGGCTATGCTTTTCTCGGCGGCCGCCTTGTTTCGCTCACACTTGCGCTTGTCGGCCTCGATGCGCTTGATTCGCCGCGCCCGCACGTCCGGGCGTTCCTTGTATTCAGCATGGGCCAGCGCAGCAGCGGCCCGGCGCTCCCAATAGTCAGCGGTCTTCCACTGATTGACGGCCTTGCGCATGTTGTCGTCCATGCGCTGCAAGGCTTTGCGGTGGCCCTTTTCGCTGTGATGCCCGACAAGGATGGGTTGCCCCATCGGGATAGCGTCGGATATGGCCATGGCGGCCTTCTGTGCGCGGTTGCTGTCCTCGCGGCGGTGTTCCTGGTAGCCGTCGAAGCGGTCGGCGCGTTCCTCGGCCCGCTCCATCAAACTGGTGTCGTCGTCCTCGATCTCGCCGGCCAGTTCAAGCAACAAATCTTCACGGCCAGGCGTCCACGCCGGAGCCACGAAAACGCCTTGCTTCGGTGCCCAGCGAAAACCCGCAGCCCTCACGCGCTGGTATTCGTCCTTGTCGAGCCGAAAATCAGCCTCAAGGCGCAATTTGTTGTCATCGGGTGAATAGGTGGCGGTGTAACCGTTCATGGCATTTCCTCTTTTGGTGAGTCGGTTTCAACAAGCGGCGTTGCCGCGTCGCATGTTGAAAACGCCGACCGGGCAACCGGAAGCCATGGCAATGTCAAGGAAGGCGGGCGCAGCCCGCAGTGAAGGGCAGTGGTGCGGGATGGAGCGCAGCGACTGACCCGGTGCCCGTAGCGGCCCTTGACATGGCCGCCATGGGTGAAGGTTCAGGGGGAACCACCTGCCCACCAGGGCAGGTGGGGGAGCAGGGCGCTATGCGCCCGAATCCCCCGCAGGGCCGCACACGGCCGCCGTCGGTTTCGCAGCCGGCCACGCCGGCGAGAAATCACTATCGGCGCAGGCGCATGGCCGGGGTGGCGAAGCCGCCCAGGGCGTGCCCTGTCTGCGGTCAAGCCGAGTCGCTGGCAGCCCGCCAGGGGCGAGACACCGCAGGTGGCTCGATGCGCAGCACAACATAGACGGTGGCGAAGCCACGGCCCGAGTGCGCCTTATGGGCTT